>DATFWL010000422.1:0-25073 GCA_035259385.1 Vicinamibacterales bacterium
AGAAGGGCGCCGGTCGACCCCGTCGCCACCTCTGCCGAGGAATACGACTACGCCGACGCGACGGTCGTCTATCTCTACAATCCCTTCAACGAACGGCTCACGCAGTTAGTGATGGAGCAGTTGTTCCGCTCTTACTCGCGGGCGCCGCGCGCCATGCGCGTCGTGTACGCCAATCCCGTCCATGAGACGGCGCTGACCCGCCACGGCTGGCTCGAGAAATACGCGGAATGGCCGGCCAGCGACTTTCCGGTGTTCGACTATCCGGTCGCGTTCTGGAGATCTATTCCGCATGCGCGTCGCAAGGCTGAAACACGAGCAGGTGCCGTGGCGAATCGCTGAACGCGCGGTCCTCGAGCATTCGAAAATTCGCACGTATCTTCACGATGATGTCCTGGTACCGCGCGGCTTCGGCGAGGGTCACGATGAAGACGCCGTCTGGCTTCAAGCACGAAGCGAGTCTGAACAGAGCCCGGAGCTGCTTTCTGGCGGGCACGTAGTACAGCGATTCGGAAAAGAGGATTTCATCGTACCGGCCCGCGCAGGTGAAGGTCTCCATGTTGGCGATTTCAAATCTCACCTTGCTGGAGGCATGCCGGCCGGCGAGACGGATCGCTTCGCCCGAGAGATCGACGCCGAGCACGCTGTTCAACTCGGCATCCCTGAGCCCGTCGAGCACCGACGCGCGGCCACAGCCGAGCACCAGCAGGTCCCCCTTCCTGAGGTACCGCTTGACGACCTCCGGCAATTCGCCGCTGCTGTCGCCGTCAAACGCCCACACACCACGGCGGTACTTGTCGTCGAACGCGACGCGTCGCAGCTTCTCCGAGCCGAACCTCGTCACCAGAAAGTGCACGCCTTTCGCGCCCAGCAGCTTTCTGAACACGCTAGAAATCGAGTCTGAGCCAGAGCCGGATCTGAGGCCGCCAGAAGGCGGCGGGCAACCGCGGCATGATCCGCCGGTACCAGAGCTTGTGGTAGGCGACACTTACGCAGCGCCTGATGACCGAGAAGACCGCGACCCGGAGGCGCGCCGCAAGCCGCGTGGACACCAGACGGAAGGTCAACGTTGCGTATTCCTTCGCGCCGAGCCTGATCTTGTAGTCGTAGTGTGCCAGCCCGCCTTCGACCTGCGTGATGCCCTCGGAAATGCCCTGGGCAAGCATCGTCACGATGCCGGTTGGCCCGAGGCTGAACCTCTCCCACTGAGCCTCCACCGCACGGGCGGGTAATTCCCAGTAGTAGCGATCGGCGAATGCGAAGGTGTACTGGCTCGCGATGACTGCGCCGTCCGCGATGATCCGGATGAAACGAACGCGGCCCCTTCGTGCCTGCGCCTCGACCAGAGCGCGGTTGAATGCCAGGGCGTCTGGCCAGGCGCCGAAATGTCCGCTCTTTCGCTCGGCAAACCACTGCTCTCTGTGCTGCTCGGCGAAGCGCTCGAACTCCGCGGTCGCCAGCCCCGGATCGCTCACGACATCGACGCGCGTGTCGTACTCTTTTTTCAGCAGTCGGAGATCGTACTTGCGGCGATTCTTGCGCTCGTTCTTGCTGAGCCCGGCGTAGTACGCCTCGATATCGACGGGCAGATGAAACACGCTGTGGACGCCTCTGGCCGCGGTGCCCGCTCCGATCACGCCGCGACGGTCGCCGCACACCGCCGGGATCGAATCCTTCCAGTGTTCCCGTTCCGACACCGGACCAAAGCTCACGAGGTCGCATTTCTCGTGCGCGAACAGTGTCGTCAGCACGTCGCCCAACACTTCGCGCGCACACCAGGCTGGCACCGGCGGACTGAACACCTTCGGTGGGATGTTGGCGCCGACGAGCCGTGCGACCCGCAACCGCCACGGTCCCCAGCCGAGCGTATCGAGATACAGGGGCACGACCGCCACGACGCGTCCGGCGGCCGAGAAGACGAAAAGCCTCAACTCTGCGGATTTGCCGTAATGGGCCCACCAGACGCGCGCCCAGTCATAGGTCATGTAGACGCTGCCGCCCGCGGACGCCACCGCGTCGTCCCATGCAGCCCGCAGGTGGTCCAGACCGGCGAAGTCGCGAAACACCTGACGAGTGAGCGAGCCGGGCGCCGTCGCCGCCCGCGCCTGGGGCTCGCGGAGCTCCGCCACTTCAGTCAGCATTGTGTGACCGCGCGACCGGTATCGGCGCTCGTCTGAGACCCAGAGACCACAGCACCAATTGCCGCTGCTTGAGACACGAGGCCTTCCACTGAGCGGCGGACGTCTCGCTTCGTCTTCCGGCTCGGGTGGCGCCGACGAGCAGCACGGCGCCAAGCCGCGCGAGGCCCCCGGCCAATACCGCCATTCGATGCAGCGACGCTGCAGTCCGGCCCTGGTATTTCGCGATCATTTTGTTGATCGACTCCAGGCCCATGAGAGTACTGAACGTGCTGGGCGCTCCCGTCGTCACGCCTCCGCCGACGTGGACGATGACGGACTCGGCGCAGTAATACAGCTTCCATCCGAGCGCAGGAATCGTCCGGCAGAGATCGGCGTCTTCCGCATACATGAAGTACCGTTCGTCGAACCATCCCGCGGCGTCGAGGACGTCCCTCCGCACCAGCAGGAAGCCTCCGTAAAGCTTTCGTACATATGCCGAGTGACTCGGATCGACGGTCGGCAGCCAGCGCCGAAGACGGTGGCGGCTGCGATGCGTCACGAACAGCAGCTCGAGAAACGCGGTCCACGCCGTGATCGGCCACTGCAGCCCCAACTCCTGCACCGTTCCGTCAGGCTCGAGCATGCGGCACCCGAGCGCTCCCACGTCTGGATGCTCGTTGAGGCAGCGCACCGCGTTCTCGAGGGCGCCTTCGAGCAGTTCCGTGTCCGGATTGAGGAACAGCACGAGCGGTGTCGTCACGAGGTTGCGGGCGAGGTTGTTGGCGCGGCCGAAACCCAGATTCGCGCCGGAGTTGATCACCCGGAACTCGGGAAAGTGCTCTGCCGCCGCCTGTCGGCTGCCGTCCTTCGAGTCGTTGTCGACGACGATCACCGAGACTCCGGTGGGCCCGGCGTGCGTTCGGATCGACTTCAGACAACGCATCAGGAGCTGTCCGCCGTTCCAGTTGACGATGACGATCGTGAGATCCATGCCTCGGCCCGTCACGCGCGCGCCCTCCGCGCCATGCGTCTGATGCCCTCGCCGACAGCGACGCTGAGTCTGCTGAGTCGGGCGTCGCCGATCTCGTAACGAGGCACCTGCGTGGCCTCCTCGCCGCCCATCCCGCTTTTGAAGGTGTAGACGCCAGGGTTCACTTCCCGATTCGCGCCGCCGAGATCGTACCAGTCGATTCCCCGCTCCTTCAGGCGCTGGATCGCGCGCCACTGCAGGAGGTACGATCCTCTCGCATCCAGCCCGTCGTCGCCGGTCGCGGCCAGCAGGTAAATCGCCGTGTTGCCCACCATGCCGACCACGAGACCGGCGACGGGCAGCCCGTGCGACTGGCAGATGAGTGTCAGCATCTTCTGCGATGCGGGGAGCCGCTGCTGGATGCGCCCGAATTCCGCGGCATCGACAGACGTGTCGAACTGCTTCCGCGCCATCATTTCGTCGTAGAGCTTGAGAAACCGGCGATAGAGATCGTCCGTCTCTCCCTCGACGATCTCGAGCTGATTGCGCTCCGCGATGTTCAACTGCCGACGCCACCTGCTGGAGAGCTGCCGCCGAAGCGTCTCGAGCGATGGCCGCAGGTCGACGCGGAACGTGCGGTACGGTCGGATCGCCGGATCCTCGACGAATCCAAGGTCGCTCCAGACACCGCACAGCGACGCGGCGATCGAGTCCTGCGCGAACACGTGCGGCACGCCCCGCAATATAAGGCCGCGTCGAACCACATACTCCTGAATCAGCGCGTCCGTTACAGCACGCCACACGCCGACGTCCCGGTCGCGTCCGCGCGGGAGGCAGAGGGGACCCCAGCGCAAGTAGGCGATGCCCGAGCCGATCACGGGAACGCGCACGACTCGCAGCTGCGCCGCAGCGACTGGGTCGCCACCGCGATGGAGCACGAGATGGCTGAGTTGCTTCTCGCCCCAGCACACGGCGCCGTACGCCCAGGTCTGGTAGACGTTTGCGTCGGCGAATCCGTCGAGGACGGCATTCCATTCGGTTTCGGACACGCGATCCACGTGTGCGGTGAAAGTGTCCGGACGGCAGGTGATGTTCGATGTCACGCCATGTGCCTCAGACGGTGGTAGGACTGCCGCCAGCGATACGCTCCGGCGAGCTTGAGACGGAACTCGATGAGCCAGTCGCCGGGACTGGCCGCGACCCGTCCGACCGTAAACGCCGCGGCCCCGGCGCGCACGGTCTCGGGCTCAATCGTGAAGACGCGCCTGTATCCCGCGCGGCGGGCCTGCTCGAGCAGCCGTGCGTCGTGCGCGCCGTGAGGAAAGCTGAAAAGATCGATGGTGACGCCCGCCGCAGCCTGCAGCGCTGCCTTGGACTCGACGAGCTCACGCTCGGCATCAGCCGCGTCCAGCCTGCGGAGATCCCGGTGCGTAATCGAATGTGACCCGAGCGACGCCAGTGGGACTCGTGACAGCGCCCGGAGATCGGCGGCGGAGAGCACGCGCTCATCCCACGATGGATGTTCCGGATCGCGCACCCAGGACGGCCGCTGCCCCAGGCAACCGGAGGGCACGAAGACGGTGAACGGGATGCCTCTTCGGGCCAGTTCCGGCACCGCGTTCTCGACCACGCTGCGGAACCCGTCGTCGAACGTGACGGCGGCGTTTTGGGTTCCGTCGGTCATCTGCTCGGGCGAGCCCGCCGCAAAGGGGCGGGTCCGCTTCACGAGCTCGTCCATCTGCCTGGCGAATCGTGCTCGATCGCGCCGCTTGAGGTCGTGATAGTAGAGGACAACTCCCGTGCGCGGCGCGTTCGTACTGCGCCGGGGCCATACTGCGCGGCGCGCGAGATCGAATCCGCGCACGGCGAGGCTGACGACGAGCGCCGCGAGTCGACGGATCACGCCCGCTGGTCCATCCACAACTTCACCGTCAACAGCCCGAGGAACAGGAACGGCCGTTTCTGCTTCACCGCCTCCAGGTGATCCGCCGTGCCGCCGGTGCCGAGGACGCGCCTGAACAAGTCCATTGCCTCGGGATTCGGCCGCCGCCACAGGGCATCCAATTTGCCCCCCTCGGTCACGGCGTGCGTCCAATCAGGCCAGGATTCGTCGCTCGCCGGCAGCCGGTGCAGCCGTCTCCAGGCGCGTTGAAGCCGGAGCTGGTTGCTGTGAACGATTTCCGTGACCTGCGACGAATGGGGCGGCGCTCCGGTGTTGGCATCCGGAATGGCGCCCAACCGCGGCGTCAGCGCGGTGACGACCTTGCGAAAGATCGATCGGTTCAACTTCAGGTTGTACGGCAGCCTCAGGTAGACGTTCATGACGTCACGGTCGACGAACGGCGGGCTCCATCCCGTGATCCGCTGGGGCACCAGGCGCTGCTGGTTGTCTCCCTCGTAGCACAGCGGAAACGTCCTGCGGGCCTCGACCTCGAACACGGCTGAGGCGCTGTCTTGCGCCTGGAACCGCCGCGGCACGCGGGACTCCCAGCGTTCGCGCGCCCGTTCGGCCAGCGGCGTCGGCGCGGCAACGTGATCGAAGTAGAACTCGTGCCTGAACGGAGCGAGCGTCTCGCGTCGAGTCAACCAGTGAGCGCGACGATTGAGCGGCAGGCCCTTGAACAGATAGTCGCAGTAGCACCCGGTCAGCAGACCCTCGACGCCCTCCCGCTGCAGGCGGGGAAGCACTCCGAGAAAGTGGTTGTTGGCCAGGCTCCCCATTCCGCCGGAGATCCGAACGCCGTCCTCCGCATGATCCGCGTAGTAGTCGGCGCCGCGCTGCATCGGCACGAATGGAACCGAGAGGGTGCGCGCGATCGCTTCGGCCGTTCGCAGCTCCCGGTTGGGCTCGTCATAACAGCAGAACGCGACGGTCTGTCCCCCGTTCGCGCTCGAGGCCAGGACTACGCGCGAGTCCAACCCTCCGCTGAGCGCCACCGCGGACGGACCCAGGCGCGGAAGCGTTCTGCGCCGCACCGCGCGCTGCAGCGCGCCGGCGAGCTGGTTCGCCAGCTCATCTTCTCGGACGTGCGAACTCCCTCGGTAGGCGAACGTGAAATACCGCTGCTTCACTGGCGTGCCGTGGGCGCGGGTCAAATCGATGCTGTGGATGGTCGCGTGTTGTGACGCCCGGATTCGCTGAAAGTACGAGAAGGGCGGCGTGACCGTTCCTGTCAAGATGAATTCGGCGAGGGACAATTCGTCGATCCGATGGTGCTCGTGAGCCGCGCTGGCGAGCACGTCGGGATGCGAGGAGTACAGTCGCCCGTCCGGAGTGTCGGTCTCGAAGGTTGGAAACACGCCGCAGCGATCGGTCACGAGATGCAGGCACCGGCGCGTGGCATCGTGAACCACCACCGCACAATTGCCATTCAGAGATTCCAGTGCGACAGTTCCCTGCCGGTGATACCGCGCCTGGATGATCCGTGCGGCAAGGCCGCCGCGTCCTTCGTCGGCGAGCCCTTGCGCCCATTCCTCGTCATCGAACACCGGACGGCCGGCGACCGCGACCAGAGAACCGGATGTCGCGTAGTACGGCGCCCAGAGGGCGGCATCGCCGGTGAACGTGATCACCAGGCCGAAATCCGGCCGATCGACCACCAGCGCGATCGTGCGTTCGCCAAACCGCAGCTGCTCCGCGGCGCGGTTGAGCGCGCGACAGGGCGGCGGTCGCATGTCCAGGAGGAAATCGCTCACAACGGGATGCTCAGAGGACGCCCGCCTTGAAGATCGTCTCGAGCGCTTCTCTATGGGTTTCGCAACAGACGACGTTTCTCGTGCCCAGCAGCCGTTGCCGGCGATACAGCAAGCGAGCCAGGCGGCCGTGGCGGTTGGCGAGGCGGACGAGCCGGTTGTGCCCGACGAGGACGCTCAGGTACGCGTGCTTCTGCTCCTCGCAGAAGCGCCTCCATTCGTGGCTGACGTACTCGTCATCCAGGATCGCGCGCGACTTCGCCGCCAGATCCCGGAGGAAGCGATCCGCTCTCTCGCCGGTCATCGGCCGGGCGCCAGGGGCCGGGTCGGATTGAACGATCGGCACGAGCTCCATGGAGGATCGGCCGTGTTCGACGGTCAGCACCACCAGCACGGCTTCGTGAAATCCGCGATCGTTGCGGTAGACCGCCTCGTCCATCAGCAGCGCCCCCTGCCCGTAGACGATGTGCGCGCCGCGGTAACATTCGTATCCCCCCAGAGCGTGCGGATGCTGGACGATCACCGCGTTCGCGCCCATCTCGACGAGAAAGTGGCACGTCTTCTTCAGTCGGGGGCTGGGGGCCGTCAGGAACTCCGGCCCGCCATGCAGCAGGACGATCAGATAATCGAAGGTATCGCGCGCGCTGGCGACGTTCCTGACGTAATCGATCAGATCAAGTGGGTTGGCGCCGGGCGAGTTTGCCGCGGCGATGGAGAACTCGTGCTCGGCCATGGCCAGGACGCCAACGCGAAGGTCCCCGAGTTTCCGGACGAGGATCTGCCGCGCCTCGCCCAGCGTCGAGCCCGCGCCAACCGTCGCGATTCCCGCTCGGGCGCAGACAGCCATCGTGTTTTCGAGGCCAGGCCAGCCGTGATCCAGGATGTGGTTGTTGGCCAGGCCGAGCACGTCGATTCCGGCAGCACGGATGCCGTTGATCGCCGCGCTCGCCGCGCCGAACACAGGGCCTGTCTTGGGGATCGGAGTTCTTCGTTCGATGAGCGGGCATTCCAGGTTCGCGACGACCAGATCGGCACGTCGGAAATCCTGCAGCAGGCCTCCAAAGAGGCTGTCCGCGTCGCCGCTCGTGAACAGCGGCACGTTGTCGCCAATGGGGCAGAGATCGCCACCAATCAGAATGGTTGTCACGTTGTCCGGGGAATTCGGCGTGGTGCGCGGCGTTCCGCGCAGGTCGTTGCCTAGCGAATGATTTTCACGTTGGTCGGCGCCGCAGGCGGGCCGGGAACGAACACCTTGTCGGGGGCGCAACTGTAGGCGCCGATCGTACTCCCCGATTCCCCGGCCGTGCACAGCCGGGACGTGGGAAGCGGCTTCAGCCCGTCGTCGAGCGTGAACGGCACGCCGTCGGGACCGAGCAGATTGGTGAGGCTCTTCAAGCCGGGGTCGCCGCCGTTCACGCCGTTCAGCTCGCAGAAGTTCCAGTCGGTGTACGTCTGTTTGTAGTCACACCCGCTGCTGCGCTTTCCGGGAAAGCCCGCCGAGGCGGCACCGCCGACGTAGTTGTAGTTGACGAGAAACGTCTTGCGGATCGACGCGTCCAGCTGAACCGTCTGTATCAGCCGTGTGTAGGTCGTCTGCTTGTACGCCGCGTACGCCGCGTTGAGCACGAACTGCGAGATGTCGGTGAGTGCGCGCGCCGGGGCGAGGATCTGCCCGTTCGGTCCGATGTATCCGTTCAGCTGGAGGTCGCTGTAGATGCCCGACGTCGTCGCGCTCGTCTGCAGGGGATCGTTCGTGATGAACGTGCCGATCACTTCGCGCGAGAACAGCGCGCTCTCCAGCGAATAATAGCCATCCTCGCTGACGGCCGTCGGGTTGCTGCCGCCTTCCAGGAAGACATTGTTCTTGAGCAGCGCTCCCGAGACGTCCCCGCGCGTCAAAGACCCGCTGAACGTCAGGCCGCTCATCGTGTAGGAGAGTCGATAAAACGTGTTGTGGTCGAAATGAACGCCAGGGAAGGCGAAATTGCCGTTCATGGTGACGTTGACGATGATGTTCCGCCGGAACGTCACGTTGCGGTAGTTGCCGAACAGTTCCTGCCCGGTCATGATGCCGCCCGAGTTGTACTGCCCGAACTGGCTGTCGAGATCGCCGATCCAGTTTTCCTCGAACAGATTGTTCTCGGTAGGCGTGTCCGTCTGCCCGAACGTCTGCGAGAAATCCGGGTGGTTCCCGGTCAGGGTCGTGTTTCCCGCGTAGCGGAACACGTTGCGCCGGAAGACATGATTCGATCCGAACAGGCGCACGAAGTCCATGTTGTTCTGGTACTCGAGCGTGTTCGATTCGAAGAGGTGGTTGGTGCCCGCCGTCGTGATGAACATGTACCGCAGGTTCGAGAGGCGGTTGCCGCGCACGATGCCGTAGTTCGCCGCCTGTCCGCTCGCGATGTAGAAATAGATCCCCATGACGTTGTCGCTGCCATCGCGGAGCGTGTTGTTCACCACGGTGCAGTAGTCGCCGCCGGGATAAATCGTGATCAGTCCGTCCCACGCAATGGCGTAACCCGTCATGTCGAAGCCGTCGATCGTGATGTACGGATGGTGAACCTCGAACCCCTGCATCGTGGCCGTTCCCGCGGCCTTGAAGATCACGCGGCTGGTTTCGCTGGTGCCGCCGGCTGCCGTGCGAACGTGTTCGCTGTACGTGCCGGCGTAGACGAGGCAGGTGTCCCCGGCTTTCACGGCGTTGGCGCAGGCTTGAATCGACGTGAAATTGCCGGTTCCATCCTTCTTGACCGCGTAGACGGTCGCCCACGCGGCTCGCGCGTACAGGCAGCCGGCAAGCACGAGACACACGCGCAACGACGCAAACCTCCGAATGTTCGCCATACTCAGTCCGTCAGGGCTGACCCACGGTGCCCCGCCCAGCAAGGATGATTCCGTCGTAAATTCATCAATTCTCAACGGTTACGACCCGCGCGGTCGTCTGAGAGCGCGAATCGTCGCCTCACGATTACAGGTCTGTTAGCCGCGTGCGGACCGCGGCGGCGGTCGTTCCAGATCGAACGATCGACCGTTGGACGTCCGTTCGGCACGGTCGCGCCAGCCGGCGCCGCGTGCTGCTGCGCGCCCAGCGCAACAGTCTGTATCGCGACCGATACAGCCGCCGCGTGGGTCAGCCATATCACCCAGGACTGATCGAAGTATGAGACTCCCAGCCAGCTCACGGCATGAACAAAGATGGTAACGCCCAATCCCCAGATCAAGAACGCCTGCGCGCGATCCTGCGCGGGCGCGTCGCGGACGAGCTTGAGAGCGCCGCCGAGTCCTTTGAACGCCGCGACCAGCACGCCGATACAGAGAGCCAGGGCGGCAAGACCGCCGTTGAGGGCGAACACCAGGAACTGGTTGGTCACGTCCACGCCTCCGACCGCCTCCAGCACGTACGGAAGCCAGCCCGACGTGTCCTTGCTGTCGATCCCCACCAGCCACCAGCGGCCCAGATCCTGCCATGCGCGCTCCATGAGCAGTCCGCGATGGTAGCCGCCGCCGCCCACGATGGAGCTGATCTTGTACGGCAGATACCAGATCGGGGCCTTCATTGCGACGACGACGAGGAGCAGCAGCGCGAGCGCGGTCCACCGGACGGTTCGCAGACGCGTTCTGACGGGCCACGCCGCCCACCCGATGAACACTGCGGCGGTCGACGTGACCGGGCCGCCCGAGTTGGACAGCACGATCAGGAGCAGGCAGAGGAAAGCCCCGAGCGCCGAGACGACGCGACGGACGCCGCCGAACCAGAGCGCGACGTAGAGAGCGAGAAACGACGCCGCGACCGAACCGAGGAGAATCGCGTGGCGGAAGCTTCCCTGACATCGCGCGATCCCGTTTCTGAAGAGCAGCTCGGGCGCGGCGCCGACGAGGGTGAAGGCGCTGCTGCCTGTCAACCGCTCGACGAGCACGAGGCCGGTAAACGGAACGAGGAGCGCGACGACGCCCAACAGCAGGTGCTGGACGTCCTCCAGGCTGCCGATCAGGCCGCGGATGGCGAGATAACACAGCGTCGGATCCGTCGCGGCGGCAACCTGAAAGGCGCCGGCGTGCGAACGCGCGATGGCCACCAACGCGGAGTAGTTGTAGAGCAGGAGCAGCGTCCAGTCGAGCCGGTTGAGGTGAGACCAGATCAGTTCACGACGCAGGAGCACGCGCGCGAAGGCGAACGCCTCGAGGAACCGGACGGGGTACATATTGAACCCGAGCACGTCGAGCGACTGCCCCTGTGTCAGGAAGAACACCCCCGCCATGATCGCCAGCAGCGCCCATCGCCGTGGGGCCAGGCACACGACCAGCAGCAGGACGAGCAGGATGGTTCCGCCGAGGGCGTTCATCGATTGTGTCGGAGGCGGACGGACTCAGGGTCGCGCATAGATGCTCGGCTGCCGCATCAGCCGTCGCAACTGTTGCCGTCGCAGATAGCGGACGGTCGCCGCGTCCTCGACACGCGGGCGTCGCTTCAGGTACCCGGAGCAGAAGCCCGCCCACAGCGCCACGGCGGCAACCAGGCGCGGCTTTTCCCAGCTGCGCTTCACGCATTTCGCCAGCATGAACGCCGGATGGTAGCCCGTGGCGTAATTGGCCACGCCATTCTTGAACCAGTTGGCCCACCGTCCGTCGACCGCGCCAGTGGTGCGGTGCTGGATCAGCGTCAGATCGGGGAAGGTGCGTGTCGACCAGCCGTGCATGTTGGCCTTCACCTCGTCGATCGTGTCCCAGCCGGGTGCGCGCAAGAGCGGGTGAACGCTCTCCCAGCATTGACGCCGGTATATCTTGGTGGCGCCCCGCACGTGGAACGGCGGATCGCCTGGAGAATCGACTTTCGGCCGCCCATCTTCCATGATGGAGATGGTGCCCCCACCGATTCCCAGCCGAGACTCCGCGGCGAAATGCGCGAGGCAGCGTTCGAAATAGTCTGATTCGAACGACAGATCGCCATCGAGCTTCACGACGAAATCCCAGTTCAGGTCGCGCAGCACCGCATAGCCGTCGTAGAACGCCTCCACCACTCCGCCACCCGACTGGCGGAACCCGCGATCACGCCGCCGCACAACCCTGAGCCAGCCATGTTCGCGCGCGGCAGCCTCGAGAATGTCACCGGTGCCATCAGCCGACCCATCGTCGACGATGACCCAGCGGCGCGGCCGCAGCGTCTGTGCGGCCATCGACTGGATCGTCCTGCCGATGAACTCGGCTTCGTTCCTGACCGGCGTGATGACGACGTAGCGCTGGTCTGTCACAGGAGTCCTGATGTCGTGCTGGCGTACGTCAGTCGCCGGTCACCACCGTGCCGTCGCCCGCGTATCCTCTTCGAAGCTGACTGCAGCCAGCCAAGCCAGTCGTACGCGCCCGCCAGCTTGGCCTGGAAGAGTTGCGGGTCGTCCGCATCGTTGACGGGCAGCCGCTTGAGCTGAAACGGATCGTCACCGGCCGCGACACGACCGATCCTCGTGGTCACGGCGGCCTTGTAGCCCTGCTCGCGCAACTCGCGGCAGAATCGGACCACGAATGCGTCGTCATGCTGCGGAAACGCGTATGGATAGGCGAAGGTCGTCACCGGGGTCCCGATGGCGGCTGCGATCTCCTCACGCGACTCGCGGAGCTCGGAACACACCTCCGGCCACGGAAGGCGATGCAGCGCCGGATGCGTCACGGTGTGCGATCCGAACGACACGCCCCGGCGACTCAGCTCTCTCACCTCCGACCACGTCAGACACTCCCTGCCTTTGAACGAACGACGCGCGTTCCCGATGAACGCCGTCGGCAGGAACACGGAGGCGGTGAACGAGAACTCCTCCAGAATCGGCCAGGCGTTGACCAGGAAGTCGACGTAGCCGTCGTCGAAGGTCACGACGGCCCTGCGCGCTCCGCGTACTCCCAGAGCTGATGTCTCCATCGCCTGCGCAAGGCCGGTCGCGACGTAGCCGCTCTCCGCGAGCACGCGCATCTGAGTGCGGAACCGCTCCGGCGACGTCGCCAGGCGATAGTACGGATGCACGCGCGTCTCGTCTGGCGATGACACGTTGTGGTACATCAGCACCGGCGTCGCGCCAGCGGGATCGAGCCAGCGGGCCCGTCCCAGAAAACCCGCGCAGAGAAGCGTGACGGTCCGATCGGCTCGCACTATCGCACCACCGTCACCTGCGCGGATCTGCGCGCCCGGCGCCCCGCACATGCCAGGGCGTCGATTCTGCCCGTGTATTCACCTGCGTGCCTCTGCCAGCTGTACTCGAGCGCGAGTCGGTTCCCCGTGGCGGCCAGGTTCCGAAGCTCCCGCGGGTGCTCGAATGCCCAGAGCATCTGGCGCGCGAGATCGTCGATGTCGCCTGGAGTGAAGAATCGCACCGACTGCTCGTCGAAGTAATAGCTGTCGACTCTGGTGCGTGAGACGATGACCGGCACGCCGCTGGCCATGAACTCGAGGATCTTCGTGCTGAACGCCTCGTTGCCGAACCCGTCCGCGCGCTTCGGGACGACCCCGACGTCGGCGCGGGCCATCAGAGTCGGCATCTGGTGAAACGGGACGGGATCGCAGATCGACACGCGGTCCGTCAGGCCCAGCGACGCTGCCTGCTCGCGCAGCGATTCGCGCGCAGGGCCCTCCCCGTGAATGAGGAACCGCGCTCCTGGCATCCGCCCGCACACCCGTGCGAACGCGGCGACGGCATCGTCCACGCCTTGATGGTGGTTCAGCGTTCCTGGATACAGCAGCAGGAACGATCCCTCCGTTTTCGCGGCGGCGTCCGGCTTTCGCTCGAAGAACTCCTTCGCCGGATAATTCAGGATCGGCGTGCACCGGCTGGAGAGGACGGAGCGGCTTTTCAACTTGTCGTACCAGAGATGGTTGGCCACGATCACGTGGTCCGCGAACGCGCAGGACATGCGCTCGGCCGCGATCAGCGCGCGGAACGTCATCGAATCGTCGCTCGCCGCGAACTTGCCCGCGTAGAACTCGGGAAGCAGATCGTGAATGTCGAGAATCACTCTGGCGCCGAGCAGTTTCTGCACGCACGCCGCGAACACCAGGAAGTCGGGCACGTTGTGCACGTGCACGATGTCGTAGCGTTTGCGCAGGCTGACGACGCTCAGGAGCGCGAACGCCCGCAGCCAGAACGACAGGATCTTGGCCAGGTAGACCCACGCCGCTCGCTCGCCCCGCGAGCGGCGCTGGACACGGTAGATCTCCACGCCGTTCAGGCGTCCGCGCGCGGCCTGACCCGGGCGCCGCAGCGTGATCACGTCCACCTGGTCGCCGCGCCCAGCCAGCGTCTGGGCGTAGCGGACGACCCTGTTGTCGTTCTCGTAGAACGAGTACGCCAGGTGACAGATCTTTAAGGGACGAGGGAGCGCTTCAGGCATTAGCCCCGGCGATCCGGCCGTTGTCGGCGCCCACCGCGGCGGCAATCGCGCTGACGACGCGGTACTGCTGCTCGGCGGTCAGTCCAGGAAACATCGGCAGCGACAGGATCTCCGTCGCGACGCGCTCGGTGATCGGCAACGTGCCGACCCCGAGGCCCCACTGCTGGTAGCACCTCTGCAGGTGGAGCGGCAGCGGATAGTGCAATCCCGTTGCAATGCCTTGCGACTTCAGGTGAGCGGCGAGTCCGTCTCGATCCCTGAGGCGCACCACATAGAGGTGATAGACCGACCGGCTTCGTTCTGCTTCGAACGGAGTGACGACGTCTGGAACATCGGCCAGCAATTCGTCGTAGCGCGCCGCGGCCGCGCGACGCTGCGAGTTCCAGGCCTCGAGGTGTGGCAGCTTCGTCCGCAGAAAGGCCGCCTGAATGGCGTCCAGCCGCCCGTTGTAGCCCTCGAGGTCGTGATAATACTTTTGCGACTGGCCGTGCTCCCGGAGCATCCGGACGGTCCTCGCCACCTGCTCGTCGTCGGTGGTGACGGCTCCGCCCTCGCCACACGCGCCGAGGTTCTTCCCGGGATAGAAGCTGAACGCGGCGGCCCTGCCGAACGTGCCCGCGCGGCGCCACGCGCCGCCCGTGGATCGGTACTGCGCGCCGTGCGCCTGGCAGGCATCCTCGACGACCGCGAGCCGATGGCGATTCGCAATCGAGAGGATGGCGTCCATGTCTGCCATCTGCCCGTACAGGTGCACGGGCAGCACGGCTGCGATCGGCTTGCCCGTCCGGCGGCCGAGCGGACGGCCCGTGGTCCGGTCGACGCCGCAGGTCGCCAGGTACGCCGCCAGCGCGTCGGCGCTCATGCAGTAGGTGCGTTCGTCGATGTCGACGAACTCCGTGTCGGCGCCTGCCTGACTGATGGCCTCGACGGTCGCGATGAACGTATTCGACACGGTCAGCACCGCGTCCCCGGCGCCGATGCCTGACGCCATCAGCGCGAAGCGAACCGCGTCGGTACCGTTTGCGACGCCGATGCAGTACTTTGCGCCGCAGAATGCAGCGAACTCGCGCTCGAACGCCTCCACTTCCGGGCCGCCGACGAACGCGGCCGATCGCAACGCCTGACGGAAAGCCTCGACCAGCGGCGCCTCCAGCTCGCGGTGTGGAGTCACGAGATCGAGGAAGGGAACCGGAACGTGTGCCATGAGCTTCTTCACCAGTGAAAATGACGACGCGTTACTCGTCGTCGGACAGCGTGTAGCGAACGCGGCCATCATCCAGGCTCGCGTAGGCCAGTCTTGCGAGGTGCGCGTCCGGACCCTCGATCCGCCACGAGTCTCCCTGCCGGACGAGCGTCATGTCCCGGCGGTTGCGCCACCATCGGTCCACATCGCCCGGAAGCGCGACCCATACATTCGCGTGGTCGCGCATCTGCCGAAGGTGCGCGAGCAGGGCGGTGTACACCGTGCGCGCGGCTGAATCGGTCAGATAGTCGGGATGGGTCAGGAATGTCATCAGCCCGTTCCGCTCCAGGATGGCGGCGGTCTGCTGTTGCCAAATCGAAACCGAGTAGTCGTCGAGAATGTGAAAGAGCGAATAGTCCTGGAGTGTCGTAAGCGGCAGCTCGACGATGTCTCCGATGAAATACGGCATCACGGTGCAGCACCCGCCACGTTGCGGCTCGAGATGCGCAACGTTGGGGACGGACATGTCATACGAGAACTCGAACGCGCCGTACCACTGCTGTTCGCGGTACATCGCACCTGACCTGAACCCGTGGCATTCGAATTCCCGTGCGTACCGGTTGATCTGCTGTGCCCGCTCGAGGAATGTCGATCGACTGTGGAAGAGGTGCCCGTCGTGATTCAGATCGTGAAGGTTGACTTCGAAGCCACGTGCGCGCAGCGCCGAGGCGAGCTGACGCCAGGCGCGCTCCCGTCCCTGCGGAATGAGTTGAAACGCGGACTTGATGCCGAAGCTGTCGTCGAGGTCCATCACCGCGCTGACGAAGTTGTAGCCCTTCTCGCCCTCGACGTCGTGCGTCATCATGGCGCAGGCGCGGGCGCCGTCCGGCCAGAACCAGATGAACGGTATCCGGCGGCCATGTCCACTCGACAGAAGAGCCGCCATCGCGCGCTCCATGAGCGACTCGACGGTGGTGTCGACCGGCCATCGCGGAAAGGGGATGCGTTCCCATCCTCGCAGCCGGATCTTCTGCAGGTGCTTGCGCGCGCCCACCTGCAGCGCGGGACGCACCAGGTAATACAGTTGACGGACGACCTCGTTGCTCGTTACGCGCTCGAGCAGCGGATAGCCGTTGACCCTGTAACGCTCGTGACGCAGGTTGCCGACGATCTCGGAGAGGTCGAAGGGAAGTGCGACCCCCTCGGCACCCCGGGCGATGTGCGTGCTGACGTCCTCAAGAACGTCCGTCAGCTCCAGCGACGGATCCCCTCCGGCGCGACGACCGTAGCAGACGGTGCCGCCGAAGGTGAAGTACCCCTGCCGCTGCGAAAGATCCCCGGCCGTGTCCAGGCGCGCCAGCGCAGCCGGACAGCGATAGTACTCGGCGAAGGCCGAGGCCGCGGCGCAGACGTCGAGCCGCGCGGGGTCGTCGCCCGAGACCGGGTGCGCCGCAGGCTGATTGAGGATCACGAACTGGCTGGACAAAGGGAGCGTGCGCGTCGGACGCGCGAACGAACCTAGACGGCGATGAGTTGGCCCCTGTGCTTCAGCGACTGCTCCGCGGCTTCGAGCAGCCGCACCACGCGTAACCCGGCGTGACCGTCACTCGCGGGGCGTGTGCCGGTCGCGACGCAGTCGAGGAAGTGCGCCAGCTCGAGCTTCAACGCTTCGGTGGAATCCACCTTCGGCGCCCACATATCGCCCGAGCGATAGCTGACGAGCAGATTGTAGACGCCTTCACCCGGCTCGATGGCCACGCCCTTGTCGTACACGCGGATCTTTTCGTCGGACTCCAGGTCGTTCCAGACCAGCATTTTGTCTCGCCCTCCGATCAGCGTCGTGCGCACCTTCACCGGGGACAGCCAGTTGACGTTCAAATGGCCCACGATGTTGCCGGGAAAGTAGACGGTGATGAACGCCATGTCGGCGAGGCCGTTGAGATGGTTCCCGCCGGTCGCGACGACCGCCTCCGGCTCGGTTCCGATGACGTAGTCCATGATGGACAGATCATGCGGCGCCAGGTCCCACACCACGCTGACGTCGTGCTGGAACAAGCCCAGGTTGACGCGCGTGGAATCGAAGTAATAGAGCGGTCCCAGCGTCCCGTTGTCGACGAGATCCTTGATTTTCCGGACCGCACCGCTGAACAGGAACGTGTGATCCACCATGATCTGCAGGTTCTTCCGCGCCGCCAGCTCGATCAGCTCCTCCGCCTGAGCGGATGACGAGGTGAACGGCTTCTCGACGAACACGTGCTTGCCGTGCTCGAGCGCGGCCTTCGCCAGATCGAAGTGCGTCCACACCGGCGTCACGATGGCCACGGCGTCGACATCCGGCGATCTCAACACGTCCCACTGATCGCCGGTGAGCTCGACGCCGGGACACATGCGTCGTGCCCGCGCCAGCGCCGCGGCACTGCGGTCGCAGACCGACACGAGCCGGCAGCTCTCCAGCGCGCTCAGGTTTCTGACGATGTTCGGGCCCCAGTAGCCGTACCCAATCACGCCGACGTTTATGACAGCGGTTCCGCCCGCCACGGCCGCCACGCCGAGATCCCGGTGGCTGGTCGAGGCCGTCGAAGGAACGCACCCCACAGGCATGCTCATTTGGAGGTCTCCGATCCCTGGTCGATCCAACGCAGTAATCTGGCCGGGTTGCCGGCCACGATGGCCCCGGCCGGCACATCCCGCGTGACGACGCTGCCCGCGCCGACGATCGCTCGCTCCCCGATCGTCACCCGGGCCAGGATCGTTGCGCCCGAGCCGATCGACGCGCCCGCTTTCACGGTCGTCGTCTCGACGTGCCAGTCGTCGGCTGTCTGAAGCGCTCCGCTCGCGGTGGTGGCGCGGGGATAGCGATCGTTGATGAACATGACGCCGTGGCCAATGAAGACCTGGTCTTCAATGGTGACGCCTTCGCAGATGAACGTGTGACTCGAGATCTTGCAGCGGCGACCGACGGTCGCGTTCTTCTGAATCTCGACGAAGGCGCCGATCTTCGTCTCATCGCCGATCGCGCAGCCGTACAGGTTGATGAACCGCGCCAGCTTCACGTTGGCACCGAGCTTCACGTCCGGGGCGATCGACAGGTAATCGTCCTCGGTGACGGCCGTTCGCAGTGGCATCAGCAGGCTCCTCTTCCTGAAATGACCGCGCGCGGGGTCGCCAGCAGGATCTTGATGTCGGTCCAGAGCGTCCGCGCGCGGGCGTACCGAACGTCGAGCCGGACCATGTCATCGAAATTCGTCCGGCTTCGCCCGACCACCTGCCACAGGCCGGTGATCCCCGGCTTCGCTTCGAGGACTCGCAGGTGGTGCCATCTCCTGTACCGATCGACCTCGTAGCGGAGCGGCGGACGCGGACCGACCAGCGACATCTCGCCTCGCAAGACGTTCCAGAACTGGGGAAGCTCGTCCAGGCTCGTCTTGCGCAGCACGCGTCCTACCGCGGTTACCCTCGGATCGTTCACGATCTTGAACGCCGCTTCGCCGGTGCCGGCCGCCTCGTTCTTCGTGATGAATTGCGCGACGTACTGCTGGTGAATGCTGCTGTCGGCGCCTACGTGCATGGTCCGAAACTTCAGCATGGTGAACGGCTGCCCGGTCCAGCCGACGCGCTCCTGCCGGAAGAGTACGGGTCCCGGCGAGGTGAGCTTGACGAGGGTGGCGACCACGGCAAACACGGGAGCCGTGAGGAGCAGCAAGACACCGCTGCCGGCGATGTCGAGAGCCCGTTTCGCGGCATCGCTCAGCGTGGCGCGTACTTTTTCCGCGGCCGGGCGGATTTCCCCATTTGCATCCGCCGCCGTCGGGACGCGTGCCGCATCGGAGCCGGATTCGGTTCGCACCTGAATCGAGATCGTCGCCAGGGTTTGCGCGTCGAGCCTCGCGGCCAGCTCGCGCCTGACGCGAGAGAACAGATCGCCCACCATCGCCTCGCGGCCGACGGCAGCCGGAACGATGACGCCGAGAACGCGGTCGGCTTCCAGCCACCCGATGATGTCGGTTTCGCGTGTCACCGCCTGAATCGCCGCGATCGCCATCTCTACCCGGCTGCGACGAGGGCGCGCGGGCTCGGCGTCCAGTGACACCGCCAGGAGCCGGAACGCCTCCTCGAAGCGGTCCGCCCGTTTCCGTTCGCGACGGAGAGCGCCCCGGAAGACCTCCTGCGACAGCACCGGGAGCCGTGGCGCGTGCGCAGACGCCTGGAACCGTGCAGGGACAGAGCGTTCGAATCCCGTCGCCTCATCGCGCAGCAACGTGAGTGCGCTGCGGAAGAAGAGCGGCGCGCGGGCGCGTGCGGCAAATCCGGATGTGGCCATCAATCCCTCGCCCTGGGGCTCAGACTCTTGACCTGTACGCGTAGCGAGTCGTGAAGATCAGCCGGCAGGCGTCCGTAGACCGCCCGCGTGACGCGCTCCTCGACGCGAGCGGAGGCGTCCTCCGGCGCATCTCCCTGAACCAGCACTGCTGCGGCAACGAAGTCCTGGCGGAGCCAGCCGATGAAATCGACTTCGCGAACGCAGTGCGCGAGGCCGTCAAAGATCCGCCCCCCCGCGCGCGGCGACAGACGCTGTGGCTCCATGTCAACCTGCAGGCTCACCAGCGCGAGCAGCAGGGGCCGCTTCGCCTGCTCGGCACGTCTGCGCTCGAGCGAGAGAAAATACTGGAAGACCTGTTCGTCGTACGGCTCTCCGAAGCCGCGCCGCCGGAGCGGAGACGCGTAAGCCAGGAAGGACGCGACCTTCGATCGACTGTCGTGAACTGTCACGGAAGTGTGTGTGCGAACGAACTGCAAAGCATCAGCCGCGCATCGTGACGCGACATCCGAAGCACGAATGTGAAAACGCGCATTCAACCAACCATCCACCAACGACTTAGCCCGCCGTCTCTCTGTAAATCGCGTGTGTCGTTCGCATCTCGCAGCAAAGAGTCGCCACGCCGGGCGTGAAAAGTCGGCGCGGGTAGGGAATTCCCAACCAGGTCTTCGCGCACGGTCGCTGATCGATCATTTGTCGTGCTGCAGCGTGGGACGGACAAAGCTTCGCCCTCTCAGTCACATGACCGCTGACGTCCGGCGCTGATTGCTAGCGAACTTGCACCGGCGGCACATTGCTGCCGCCGTAGTAGTACCCTGCGTCCTGAATCTGGTTCTCCTCGACGCGGTTCAGCACCACGCCGAGAATGCACTCCGAGCCCAGCGCCGCCACTGCCCGCTCGACGACGCGCGCCGGCGTCGAGCCGGCGCCGATGACGAACACGACCGCCTCGATCAACCGCGCGAGCAATTGCGCGTCGGGCAGAAAGCCGACCGGTGGCGTATCGATCAGCACCCAGTCGAACCGGCGCTCGAATTCATCGAGCAGAACGGCCATCCGATCCGACGTCAGCCCGGCGAGGGGCGACGACCCGGCATGGCCCGCGGTCAAGACGCTCAAGTTCTGCGACCACTCGATCAGGGGCACGTCGGTTCCCGGCTCATCCAGCGCCTCGCACAGGCCTCGGGTGTTGGGAATGCCAAGGACGTCGTGGATCGACGGCCACCGCAGATCTGCATCAACCACGAGCACGCGCCGGTCGTAGGATTCGCTCAGCGTCAATGCCAGATTGAGAGTCGTCAGGGTCTTGCCCTCGCGCGGCACCGCGCTCGTCATCATCACGGTGTTCAGGCCACGTCGTCCCTGGGCCTCGTGCAGCGACGCGGCGAGGCGCCGGTACTGCTCGACGAGCACAGGCGCAGTGGCCCGCCCAATCAGTTTGCTTTCCGGATCGGCCAGGCGCGGCCTGGGCGTGACGGTGGCGTTTTCCACGCGGCGCGCGTGTGGCCGATGCGCGCTGCGATCCTGCGCGGCCGGAGCGTCGGAAGTCGTCCGAGACTCGCCAGGGTAGACGGTGAGCGGCGCGACGGGGGCGCTGCTGGACGCCGTGTCCGCCGGCGTGACGCCACGCGCGCCGGCCGCATCCCGCTCCAGGACCTTGAGTGCTTCGTCGATACGGCTCATTCGGTGATCACCCGAATCTGCGTCGAGTACGGATTGCGACGCCACCACGATCGCAGGTCACGACGCTTCGGTGGTTTTCCCGCGGATGTCGGCGTCGCGCCGGACACGGGACGCGTGTCTCCAGTCGGCACCGACGCTGCCGCTGGTACCGTCGCGTTCTTCCTCAGCGCAAGGTCGCGGCAGACTTCCACGACGATGCGGCCGTCGGCGGGTTGCCGCCCGAGCGCCATCCCGGTCACCAGCGCGTTGTCGCAGATGACGTTGATGGTGCGCGCGATACCGTTCGAATATTCGTGGACGAGCGTGACCGCGTCTCGAGTGAAAAGCCGCGCCGGCACGCCGCCGGCTGTGGTGATGCGGCTCGAGATATACGCGGCGGTGTCCGCCAGGTCGAAGGGCCTGAGTTCGCAACGCAGCGTGACGCGCTGTTTGAGCTGGCGCAAGCCGGATTCCTCGAGCTTCACCGCAAGTTCCGGCTGTCCGGCGAGGACGAGCGGCAGGAGCTTCTCTCTCTCCGTTTCGATGTTCGCCAGCAGCCGAACCTCTTCGAGCAGGCCGCTGGTGAGGCTCTGCGCTTCATCGACGACGAGCGCCGTGATCTGTCCGCGCGCGCGCCGCTCGCGGAGCTGCTGTTCCAGTTCCTCGAGGAGCACGCTCTTCGATTGCGCCGCCGCGGAGGTGAGCTCGAACCGGATGGCGAGCGTCCTCACGAAGTCGTCCGTCGTCAGCACCGGGTTGTTCAGGTACACGCATCGGACGCCGCGACACCGATCGGATTCCAGGGCCGCGCGGATGAGCGTGGTCTTCCCGGTGCCGGCGTCGCCGACGAGCAGCGTGAGCGGCTTGGCGGCGGACAGGCCGTACTGAAGCGTGCTCAGCGCCTCGCGCTGGAGCGCCGTCAAGAACAGATAGCTCGTGTTCGGCGTCAACTCGAATGGGAGTTCGCGCAGTCCGTAGAACTCGTGGTACATGGCAGATGATCGTCCCTACATCCGCAGGCGCCAGAGCACCAGAACGGCGGTGGTTGCGGCCAGCACGCCAATTCCGGCGACGTCGGTCAGCAGCATCCAGCGTCGTGCGGTCCGGCGCTGCGTCTCCGACGTGATGAGAGGAACGAGGGCCAGCACGGGCAGCGTGAGTGCCCTGGTCACCTCTTCTTCCTCGTGGAAGCTGGAGTCGCGGAATTCGAGGAAGACCACGCTCAGCAGGCCCAGCACGAGACCGGCGATGGCACCCGACGCCGTGATCCCGATCCGCTGGAGGCGGTTGAACGACCGTTCGGGCAGCGACGCCGGATCGAGGACCCGGAACTGCTCGCCGATCTGCTGGCGCTCGAGATTTGCGGCGACCTTGGAGTCCTCGCGCTTCACCAGAAGCGCGGCGTAGGCGGCCTGGAGCGTGCTGTAGTCACGCGTCAGCTCCACCAGTTCTGATTCGCGGGTCGGCAGGGCGCTGATGTCGTGTTGATAGCCGCCGATGGCCTTTTTCAGCTGGGCTTCTTCGTCCTGTCCCGACTTCAGCTGGTGATCGACGACCTCGAGCTCCGCCTTGAGATCGAGGATCCTCTTCTGACGCGCCACTTCGGCCGCCGACGGCGGCTTCGCGGCCGCGCGCGGTCCCTGCGCCGCTTCCTCCGCGAGCCGCTTCTGCAGGTCCGCGATGGCCCGCTGCAGCGCGATCACGTCGGGATGATTGGGCGTATAGCGCAGCTTGAACGACTCGAGACGGCCCTGTGCCACTTCGAGCTGCTGCGCCGTCGTGCCGGCCGTGGCGTCAGGATTCTCGGGCGCCGGTGGAGTCTGCTCGGTGTCCGCGATCTGCCGCTCGATCAACAGGCGGCGCTCGCGCGCCCGGTTCATGGTTTCGTCGAGCGCCTGCAGCTGCAGCTGGGCGTTCTGCATCGCCTGCAGATTGCCCTGCAACTGCGACGGCAGCTGGCCGGCGTGCGCCCGGCGGTACCGCTCGAGCTTCTGCTCCTGTTCCAGCAGGCGCGCCTTCGCGTCCTGCAGCTGCGAGCTGAGAAACTGGCTCGTGCTCTCGGCCTGCGTCTCTCGATCCTTCAGGTTCTGATTGATGTACAAGGCGGCCAGCCGCTCGGTCACCGTGCGGGCGGTCGCCGGATCGACGCTGACGTAACTGACGCGAAACGAATCGAGCGTCCGGAGCGCGGGCGTGACGGTGATGTCGTCACGCATCCGTTTGACCACGTCCTCCATGACCTCGCGAGCGCGCTCACTCTTGTACAGGTCCAGGTCGATGATGATCCGCTCGAGTCGCGAGCGGCTGAGAATCTGCTCGCTGATCGACGGCAGCCGATCTTCGATGGTGTCCGTGATGGTCGACCGCACGTAACTGTCGGGCACACGCTGGGGCACGACGAGAATCAGCGTTTCCGATCGGTAGCGCGCCGGCACGACCGGCGCAATCGCCGGGATCGCCGCGAGGCCCGCCGCGCACGGGACGAGAATCAGCCATCGGCGGCGGATGACCAGGCGCGCGACGTCGGCGGCCGTATAGCGTTTTCCGGGCAGCACTGCTCGTTCCTTCCCTCGCGACGGCCTCACCGGACCAGAATCGTGTCCCCGGGCTGAAGCCGGATGTTCTGTTCCGGCTTCTTGCCTTTCAGGACGTCGTTGTAATTGAAGGCGAAGCGTCGAGTGCGGCCGTTCTCTTCGCGCAGCACGACGATGCCGCTGCGCTTGGCGGTCTCCAGGAGGCCGCCGGCTTCGGCGAGAATCTGCAGCACCGTCGTATCGCTGGCGAGCGGAAAAGATCCGGGTTTCCCCACCTCACCGACGACGAAGACCTTGCGGCTGTGAATCTCCTTGACGATCACCGTGACCTCGGCCCCGTTGATGTATTTGGCGGCGGCGGTTTCGACGTTGCTCGCGAGCTGCTCCGGCGTCAGCCCGGCGGCCCGCACATCGTTCAGGACCGGCAGGGAAATCTTGCCGTCCGGGCGCACCACGACGTCCGTCGTCATGTCCTTCTCGCGCCAGAAGATCACCGAGAGGACGTCCTCCGCCCCGATGACGTAGCCGGTCGGGAGCGCAGTCCCCGACGTCGACGGCGTCCTGGTGGTGACGCCCGGCGGTGCCGGTCGATCGGCGGGCGTTTGTGTGGCGGCGATCGCTGACGTGCGCATCGCGACCGTCGCGGCCAGTGTGAGCAGGCGCAGAATTGTCATCGCGTTCTGGTTTGTAAAGAAGTTCGACGCTTGTGCAAGAGCGCAGCCAGCCCCGGTCCGCCGTGGCTCGCGTCCCTTTTGCGCTCAAACGACGGCCATCGAGGCACCAAGGCGCAGAACTGGATACCAAAAGTCCGAGATTCATCAGACTTAAGTCGCCTTTGCCGATCACAGCGACTCGCGCGCGCCGATCCGGTGACGGGAGCGAACGACAGCGAGCCTGGCTGCGTCTTTGCTTCGTCCCCGACTCTCGCAATGTGCGTCGGATGTCACTCAGCGGAGCCATGGTGCTCACAGAACGGTATGGAGTAATGGTGAAGAAGCGTCAGCCGATCGTGTCTCTTCGTCTCCGCGCGGCCGCGTTCGCGACCCTCGCGCTGGTCAGCGCCGCCTGCGGCACACCCGAGACCAGGAAACAGGGATATTTCGAGCGCGGCAACCGGTATGCCGCAGAGAAACAGTACGACCACGCCATCGTCGAATACGCCAACGCCATCCGGCTCGATCCGAAGTTCGGCGAGGCACGGCTGAAACTGGCGGAGGCGTACGAG
>DATFWL010000423.1:0-3458 GCA_035259385.1 Vicinamibacterales bacterium
TTGACCGTAACCATACGGATGACGTCGGCGAGCCCGACGCCCAGCGCGATGAGCTCGTTCATCACCTGCACGAGCGAGAAGGCCCCGGTGCCCCCGATGGTCGTCAGCTGCCCCCGCTCGCCGCCGAACGCGCCCGCGCCCCAGACAGTGCTCTCGTCCCGGCGCCGGATCGTGTAGCCGTGGATGTCACCGCCGATGGTGAACGGCATGACGCCGGCGTCGAGGGCAATGCGCGCGGCGTTGAAGCTCATGTGGCCGCCGCGGCCGACATCGATGCGTACGCCACGCGCCATTGCTTCGAAGATCAGCGGATGCACCTTGCCCTCGCGCGACACGAACGCGCCGGGATGCTTCGTGAACGGATGCGCGAGGATGTCGCCGTGGTCGAGGAGCGGCAACGCGTCGTCGATGACGCTGTCGGGATCGATCGTTGTTCCGTTCTCCTCCGCCCAGAGGCGGCCGAGGTGAACGTAGACCGGCACCCCGGTCGCGCGCGATGCCTCCTTCCCCAAGCGCAGCGTCTCGATGCCCCAGCGCGAATAGCCGCCGACCTCTGCGTGACACTTGATGCCTTTGACGATGTCGCGGTTCTTCTCGATGGCGTTGATCGTTTCCTTGACGTTGATCCCGTGCGGGCCATAAAGGCCGACATGGCGATGTCCGAGGAGACCGCCCACGAGGTAGTTCGAGACGAAGGCATAGACGCGCGTGGCGGCCGGGTCCTTGATGAATTTTCGGAAGCCCTGGATGGTGAGCGGGGCGGCGCCCCCCTGGTCGACGACGGCGGTGACGCCCGAGCGAATGCCAACCTCGTCCGGGTTCATCCCGAAGTCGCCGGTGACGTGCTGGTAGACGTGGCAGTGCGTGTCGATCATGCCGGGGATCACGAGCTGATTCCGTGCGTTGACGGTGCGAGCGCCAGTACCCGCGATCCGCGGCGCCACCTGCGCAATCCTCCCGTCTTTCACGGCGACGTCGTGAAGACCATCGATCCCGGAGGCGGGATCGATCACACGGCCGCCGCGGACAATCAGGTCGAACTCCGCCATTGCGTCTCTCCTCGCCCGGGATCGGCCAACGCCCCGCGCTCGTCGTATACGACGATGGGGCCGGCCCGGTCAACTCACCACATCCTGGCCAAGGTTCGCGATACAGTAGTGCCCGTGTCGTTTCTCGCTTCGCGCACGCGTTCGGCGCCAGAAGGCGTCGGCAAGCCTGTACGTCGTCGGGAAGATCCGCGCCTCGTCACCGGTGCCGGGTGTTACACGGACGACGTCAACCTTCCCGGCCAGGCGTACGCGGCCATGGTCCGCTCGCCGCACGCGCATGCGCGCATCGTGCGCATCGATACGGCGCCCGCGCTGGCGACCCCGGGTGTGCTTGCCGTGCTCACGGGTGCGGATCTCGTCGCGGACGGGCTCAAGGCGTTCTCGCATCGGCCGGTGCCGACGAATCCCCATGAAGTGCCGCTCAAGAGTCCCGACGGCTCGCCGTTCTTCGTCTCGGATCCCTTGCCCCTGCCCGTCGATCGCGCCCGTTTCATCGGCGAGCCTGTCGCGATGGTCGTCGCCGAGACGGCGCTCGCTGCGCGCGACGGCGCCGAGAGGGTCACCGTGGAGTGGGAGCCGCTGCCGGCGGTCGTCACGTCGACGGCCGCCATCGCGGCTGGGGCCATCGCCGTGTGGGACGCGTGCGCGTCGAATGTCGCGGTCGAGACCACGGCCGGCGATGCCGCCGCGACGGACGCGGCGTTCGCACGCGCCGCGCACGTCGTCAAGCTCGATAGCCGCATCAACCGCGTGACCGGCGTGCCGATGGAGCCGCGCGCCGCCGTCGGGGACTTCGACGCGTCGACCGGGCGCTACACGGTCTACGCGGGATCAGGCGGGTCGTGGCGCATTCGCAACGATATCGCAGTCGTCCTCGGCGTGCCGCCGGAATCCGTTCGCGTCATCGCGCGCGAAGTTGGCGGCAGCTATGGCACCCGGAATCCCTGTTATCCGGAGTACCCGCTGGTCGGGTGGGCGGCCAGGCGCGTGCGTCGACCCGTGAAGTGGACGGGCGATCGTCGTGAATCGCTGGGCAGTGACTGTCACGCCCGCGATCTCGTGGTCCATGCAGAGCTGGCACTCGACGCCAACGGGATGTTCCTCGCCTACCGCGCGCGCAACACGAGCAACGTCGGCGCATACACCATCTCCTTCATCCCGCTCGCCAAAGGGATCGGGATCTCGACCAGCGTGTATCACGTGCCCGTCGCGTCGCTGCGCGGCCGCGCCGTGCTGAGCAATACGGCCCCGACGTCTCCCTATCGCGCGGCCGGTCGCCCGGAAATCATGTACGTCATCGAGCGACTCATCGATCTGGCCGCGCGGCGGCACGGCTTCGATCGGATCGCGCTGCGGCGAAAAAATCTAGTGAAGTCGAGCGTAATGCCGTATCGCAACCCCGTGGGCCTCGTCTACGACAGCGGCGACTACGCTGCCGCCCTGGATCGCCTGGTCGAGCTGTCGGACTGGAAGGGATTCGAGTCCCGTCGCGCGGATGCGCGCCGCCGAGGACGGTGCCGCGGTATCGGCTTCGCGCACTACATTGAGCTGAACACCGGCGATCCGCGCGAGCGTGCGGAGATCACCGTGCGGCCGGAAGGCCGCATCGACGTGGTCCTCGGCACGCTGTCCACCGGCCAGGGACACGAGACGAGCTTCCCCCAGCTCATCGCCGAGTGGTTTGGCGTCGAGCACAGGTACGTGAAGCTCATCACCGGAGACACGGACCTGATGCCAGTCGGCGGCGGGACGGCGTCCGGCCGGTCGATGCGGCTCGGCGCCGTCGTCATGGCGAAAGCTTCAGATCAAATCGTCGAGAAGGGCCGGCGCATCGCTGCGTCGCTCCTCGAGGCCGCGGAGCCCGACATCGAGTTCGCACGGCGCCGATTCACCGTGAAGGGCACCGACCGTTCCGTCGATCTGTTCGAAGCCGCCGCGGCCGCCGAGCGTTCGGGCGAACCGCTCGCCGGCGCGTGCACTGAGGTCATGCCGGTGCCGTCCTATCCGTACGGCTGCGCGGTGTGCGAAGTGGAAGTGGATCCCGACACGGGCTTTGTCGAGGTCGTCCGACATACGACGGTGGACGACGTCGGACGCGCGGTGAATCCACTGATCTTGCACGGCCAGGCGCACGGCGGCATCGCCGCCGGCATCGGCCAGGCGCTGTGGGAGCTCTGCGCATACGACGAGTCGACCGGTCAACTCACCGCTGCGACGTTGATGGACTACGCGCTACCGCGCGCGGACGCGCTGCCATCGTTCGTGACTGAGCTCAGCGAAGTGCCTTCGACGTCAAATCCGCTCGGATTGCGTGGCGGCGGCGAAGGCGGCACGACGCCGGCGCTCGGCGCGGTCGTCAACGCGGTCGTCGACGCGCTCGCCGAGTTCGGTGTCGAACACCTCGACATG
>DATFWL010000424.1:0-53075 GCA_035259385.1 Vicinamibacterales bacterium
GGCAAAGCGGCCGTGACAGCCAGGCACGCGAGCGCGCCAGCCGCGCATCCGACGATGGCAATCACGAAGCTCTCCGCCAGAAACTGCTGTACGATCCGCGCTCGCGTGGCACCAAGCGCGATGCGGATGGACACTTCGCGCCCGCGTTCTGCGGCGCGCGCGAGCAGCAGGCCAGCGACGTTCGCGCAGGCGACGAGGAGGACGAGGCCGACGACTGCGTAGATCGTCGATGCCGCCGCGAGGACGAGCACCATGCTGCCGCCCAGCATGCCGCGCCAGAACCCGAGGCCGGAGAGCGGCTGTATCTGAATCGCCGAGGCGAACCGCTCATTCTCACGCGGGTAGCGGCGCTCGAGCTCCGCTGCCGCCGAGGCGACAGCGGCCCGCGCCTGGGCCGGCGCGACTCCGTCCTTCAGCCGGGCGACGAGATCGAACTGCGGCGCGGCGCGGTTGGACAGGCCGAGGCAGATCTGCGGACCAATCGGCAGGTAGATGTCGCTCGCCACCATCGGCGCCACCGGCGCGTTGAACTCGCGCGGCATGACGCCGATCGCGACGTACGGCCAGCCGTTGAAGGTGAGAGTCCGGCCAATCGCCGACGGATCGCCGGCGAACCGGCGCTGCCAGAACCCGAACCCGAGCACGGCCGTGTGGATGTCGGCGTCGCCCGCAAAGGTGCGGCCGTACGCCGGCCGCACGCCGACGACGTCGAAGAAGTTGGCGCTGACCACCTTCGCGCCGACGCGAACCGTGCCCTCGTCGGCGCGCCACGCGACGCGCGTCACCTGCATCGCGGCGACGCCGGCGAGCGCGTCGACGCGCGCGAGATCCTGGTAGTTCGGGTAGGAGATTTCGCCGGTGATCGCGAGCAGGCGATCGTCGGGCGCGGCGCCGCTGAGGCTGGTCCCGAACAGCACCCGGGTCAGCGTCGCGTAGACGCCGAGGTTCAGGCCGACGCCAATCGCGATCGACACCGACGCCGCGACCAGAAGCAGCGGGCGCCTGGCGAGCGCCCGCGCCGCGAGACGCAGGTCCAGCCAGCACGCCTCGAGCCGTGCGAACCCGAGCTGCTGCCGGTAGCCTTCGCGCGTCCGGGCGACGTCGCCGAAGCGGCGCTGCGCTTCGGCGCGGGCGGCGGCGTCGGTCGCGCCGCGGCCGCGCGCCTCGGCGGCGAGGCGTTCGAGGTGGTCGGCGATCTCCTCGTCGAGATCGCGCTCCCGGGCGCGCCGCCCGAGGAGCGCCCGGCAGCGGGCGAGCGTGATCCGCCAGCGCCTGTTCGACATGTCGGGAACCAACAGGAGCCTAGCGCCGGGTCGGCGCCGCGTCAAGCGTTTTCTGTTGACTGCCAACAGGAACGGCGCCTATGCTCTGTCGGGAGCCAACAAGGAGGCGCAGGCATGGCCGCCGACCGCTCCGACGTCTTCCACGGCACGCTGGCGCTGATGATTCTCAAGACGCTCGATGCGCTCGGGCCGCTGCACGGCTACGGCATCGCGCGCCGGATCGAACAGATCAGCGGCGACCAGCTCGCCCTCAACCAGGGCACGCTCTACCCGGCGCTGCTCAAGCTCGAGCAGATGGGGTGGATCGGCTCGAAATGGGGCGCGTCCGAGAACAACCGCCGCGCCCGCTATTACTCGATCACCCGCGCCGGGCGGAAGCAGCTCCGCGCCGAGACCGAGAACTGGTCGCGCGCCACCGACATCGTCGAGCGCTTCCTGAAGCCGTCGCAGGATCTCGCATGACTGCCCTCCGCAGGCTGGTGTCGCGGCTCGCGACGCTCGTCCACCCGCGCGCCGCCGACGCGCGCATCGCGGAGGAGATCGCCGAGCACCTCGCGCTCGCCACCGACGACAACATCGCGCGCGGGATGTCGCCCGAGGCAGCGCGGCTGGCGGCGCTGCGCAGCTTCGGCGGTGTCATGCGCACCACCGAGACCTGGCGCGAGACGCGCGGCTTCGCCGCCCTCGACGGGCTGCAGCAGGACCTCCGCTATGCGCTGCGCGGCTACCGCAAGACGCCGGTGTTCACGCTCGTCGCCCTCATCACGCTGACGCTCGCCATCGGCGCCAACACCGCCATCGTCAGCCTGCTGAACGCGCTCGTGCTCCGCGATCTGCCGGTGCGCGACCCCCGCAGCCTCGTCCAGCTCACCACGGCGACGCGCACGTCGCCGGAGTCGGGGATCTCGTATCCGATGCTGCAGCGCCTGACGCGCGACCAGCAGGTGTTCTCCTCGCTGATGGCGTGGTGGGGCTTCGCAGGGCTCAACGTGGACACCGGCAGCGAGCTCACGACTGGGATGGTGGCGGCCGCGACCGGCAACCTCTACGACGAGCTCGGCGTCCGCCCTGCGGCCGGCCGTCTCCTCGAGCCGGGCGACATGACGCTCGACCCACCCGGTGCGCAACCGGTCGTCGTCATCGGCCACACCTTCTGGCAGCGCCGCTTTCACGGCGATTCGAGCGCGATTGGCCGCACGATCCGGATCGAAACGGTTCCGTTCACGATTGTCGGCGTCGCGCCGCCCGGGTTCACCGCTTTTGGCGTGACGTCCGAACCCGATCTGACGGTGCCGCTGGCGGCGCGGCCGCTGTTGAACGGCCGGCCGATCGCGTCGCTCGCGACGAGTGGCACGTTGTCGTACCTGGCAGTCGGCCGTCTGAAGCCGGAGGTCACGCTCGAGCAGGCGCGCGCGCAACTCGCGACTATCTGGCCAGCGGTCCGCGAAGCCGCGGTGCCGGCCGACTTCACCGGCGCGCGCCGCGACGACTTCCTGGCGACCGGCCTCGTGGTCGCCTCCGCGGCCAACGGCAACGAGACGTCGCTGCGCGCTCGCTTCACGCGTCCGCTCGCCGTCGTACTCGGTATCGCCGCGCTGATCCTGCTGATTGCCTGCGTCAACCTCGCCAGCCTGATGCTGTCGCGCGCCGCCGCGCGCAGCCACGAGATGGGCGTGCGGCTGGCACTCGGCGCGAGCCGGTGGCGGCTGGCGCGGCAGATGCTCACCGAAGGGGTGCTGCTGTCGATGGCCGGCGGCGCCGCGGGCATTCTCGGCGCGGCGTGGACCTGCCGCTCGCTGACGTCGTTCATCTTCGAGGAGTACCTGTCCACGGTCACCTTCGACGCCCGCCCGGATGGGCGCGTGATGGCGGCGACGGTGGCAACCGCGGCATTCGTCGGGATCGTCTTCAGCGTCGTGCCGGCGTGGCGCGCGACGCGGCGCTCGGCCGTCGAAGCGCTGCAGCAGGGCGCGCGGACCGGAACGGCGACGGGCCGCACCGGCCGCCTGCTCGTCGCGACGCAGGTGGCGCTGTCGTTAGCGCTGCTGGCGATGTCCGGCGTCCTCGTCCGCAGTCTTGGTTCCGTGCGGGCCGTCGCATCCGGCGTCGAGCGGACCGACAACGTCTTCATCGCGTATCCCTGGGGACGGGCCGGCGGCTTCGACGACGTCGACAACGATACGTACTATCCGGATCTGCTTCGCCGTGTCGCTGCGCTGCCGGGAGTCCGCAGCGTCAGCGCCTCGCTGCTGAAGCCAGGCACGGGCGGCGCGTTCACGGAGTTGGTCGCACCTGCCGGCGAAACCGCGATGCTCGAGCGCGGCGTGCTCTCGCAGAAGACGCCGGTCTCTCCCGGCTTCTTCGACGCCGTCGGCATACGGATCGTGACCGGACGCGACTTCGCCTGGTCCGATCGGTCGCGTGGGCGGCGCGTCGCGATCCTGAGCGAGAGTCTGGCCAGACGGCTGTTCCCGGAAAGGGAGGCGATCGGCGAGCGGCTCCGCATCGGGTTGCAGCCGGAGCCGCAGGATGTCGAGGTCGTCGGTGTCGCGGCCGATGCGCGCCTCTACAACGTCAAGAATCCGAGCCTGCTCGCCGTCTACACGCCGGCGGTGCAGGATCCGCAGGCCAACTACAAGTGCCTCGTCATCCGCGGCACGGCGGTCTCGTTACGCGCCGTCAAGCACGCGGTCGAGAGCCTGGGCCGCGAGAACCTCGATCGGATGGTGACGCTGCGCTACATCAGCGAACGCGCGCTGCTGCAGGATCGGCTGACGGCAATGTTCGCGACCTTTTTCGGCGCGCTCGCGCTGCTGCTCGCGGCGATCGGCGTCTACGGTCTGATGTCGTACACCGTCGAGCAGCGGCGCCGCGAGATTGGCATCCGCGTGGCTCTCGGCGCCAGTGCGCGCCAGGTGATCGCCGGTGTGGTGGGGGAGGGCATCTCGGTGACGCTCGCCGGCGTAGCCGTCGGCTTCGCCGCGGCGCTGGCGTCGGTGCAGCTGGTCAAGGCGCTGCTCTTCGGCGTCGCGCCGGACGATCCGCTGACGCTCGCTGCCGCGTCGCTGTCGCTGCTGCTCGTCGCGATCGTCGCGTGCGCCGTCCCGGCGCGGCGCGCTGCGCGCGTCGACCCGATGATCGCGCTGCGGGCGGAGTGATATCGCTTGGTGTGTGGGACCGATGGGCCCATGGGGTTGGCAGGGAGGGCGCTGCGCCCTGTCGCTCCGCCCCCAACCCCATGGGCCTACACACCTACAGCCCGCCCCCCACCCCATGGGCCTACACACACACACACTCCCTGAGTCACCGCCGCGCGCCCAGCAGCTCGCGCGCCACGGCGATCTCGTCCGCGTTGATCGTGTGTCCCATGCGCGGATAGATCCGCTGGTCGACCCGTGCGCCGAGGCGCTCGAACACCGCGGCGCTCTCGCGCACGCGGGCGAGCGGGATGTGCTGATCGACGTCGCTGCAGCCGAGAAACACCGGCGCGCCGTCCATCGATCCCGCGTACTCGCGCGGAGTGCCGGGCGGACCGATGACGCCGCCGCTGAACGCGACGACACCTGCGTAGCGGCGTGCGAAGCGTGCGGCGAACTCGAGCGCGAGGCAGGCGCCCTGCGAGAAGCCGAGCACCGCGATGCGATCGGCGGCGCCGTTCGCCTGCAGGCTTTCCGCGAGGTCGCCAAGGACGCCGAGGGCCGAGCTCAACCACGGCTCATTGGCGTCCAATGGCGCGAGAAACGATTGCGGATACCACGTGCGCCCGGCCGCCTCAGGCGCGACGTATGCGACGTCCGGAAGCTGCAATTCGTCGGCAACGCCGAGAATGTCGGCAGCAGTCGCGCCTCGTCCATGCACGCAGACGACGACGAGGCGCGCGTGCGCCGGATCGGGGCCGAGCCGCCGGATCGGCTGACCGCGATGCGGATCGGCAGTCATAGTAGGCTTCTGATTATGTCCGACCTCGAACGCTGGCCGCCTCTTCCGCTCGCCGCCTGGCGCGACACCCACGCGACGCTGCACATGTGGACGCAGATCGTCGGCAAGGTCTGTCTCGCGCTGACGCCGCGCACCAATCATTGGTGGAACATCGCGTTCCAGATTTCCGCGCGCGGGCTGGTCACGCCGGTGCTGCCGGTCGGCGGCAGCCGGGCGCTGACGATCGTGTTCGATTTCATCGACCACCAGCTCGTGATCTGCTGCTCGGACGGCGGCGAGACCCGCATTGCGCTCGAGCCGCGGACGGTCGCCGAGTTCTACCGCCTGTTCATGGACGCGCTGCATCGGCTCGGCGTCGAGGTGCGCGTCTGGCCGATGCCGGTCGAAGTGGCCGATCCAATCCGGTTCGATCGCGACGAGGTGCACCGCGCCTACGATCCGTCCTCCGCACGTGCATTCTGGGAGATCCTCCTTGCCATCAAGCCGATCCTCGAGCGCTTCCGCTCCGGGTTCGTCGGGAAGTGCAGCCCGGTGCACTTCTTCTGGGGCAGCTTCGACGTGGCGGTGACGCGCTTCTCGGGACGGCGCGCGCCAGAACGACCGGGCGCCGACGCGATGACGCGCGAAGCCTATTCGCACGAGGTGATCAGCCACGGCTTCTGGCCGGGAGGCGGCACGGTCACCGGGCCGGTGTTCTACGCCTACGCGGCGCCGGAACCGGCAGGGTTCAAGGACGCCGTCGTGCGCCCGGCAGCGGCGTACTACACCCGGGATTTCAACGAGTTCATGCTGCCGTATGAAGCCGTGCGCCTGGCGCCGTCGCCGGCCGACGATCTCACCGCGTTTCTCACGAGCACCTACGATGCCGCCGCCACGCTCGCCGGATGGGATCGTGAGGACCTCGAGCGGAAGGCGGCGACGGTATGAGCAACGGATCGTGCGCGCACATCGACGCCATCGAGGACGTGAAGCAGGCGAAGGCGTATCAGTGCGAGGAATGCGTCAAGATCGGCGCGCGCTGGGTTCACCTGCGCACGTGCCAGACCTGCGGCGTCACGCTCTGCTGCGACTCGTCGCCGAACCGCCACGCGAGCAAGCACGCGCGCACGGTGAGCCATCCGGTGATCGCGTCGGCCGAGCCGGGCGAGCGGTGGTTGTACTGCTTTCCCGACGATGCCTTCGCCGAGTACTGACGGAGGCAATTGAGAATTGGGAACTAAGAATTAAGAGTGCGTTGCAAAATTAGCTCAAGGCGGGTCCTGTTCCGCGAGCGAGCTAGTTTTGCAACCTGCTCAAGAATTCGTCTTTGCGTTCGCCGTACATCAGCTGTCGTACGAATTCTTAATTCTTACTTCTTAATTCTTAATTGGCTCGTCGCCGTCCGCGTCCGCCTCTGGTGGTTGTGGCGTGGCGGGGAGGTCACGATCACCGTTCACGCCAATGCCGGTTTCCGGCGTGTTGGCCGGCGCATCGCTGGCGGGGAATGTTTCTTCGATCGTCTCGTCGAGATCGTCAGCCATGCCAGTAGAGTAACCCGTCGAGTCCCTGAAGCCGAACGGCGGTTCTGTCCCGTCACGGGAAACGGCCGAGCGCGTTGAGGAGCTCGAGCTTGGCGCGGCGCAGCTGATCCTCCGACAGCACGACCGCCGCGTCGAGATCACGGGCGCTCCGTTCGGCGTCGATGACTTCGATGTTGGTCGCCGCGCCGGCGCGGAAGCTGATGTTGGTGATCGTCTCGACCTGCCGCGCCTGATCGGCGGCGGCGCGCGCCGAGGCGAGCGTGCGCTCGATGCTCGCCACCGCCTCTCGCGCCGCGCGCACTTCCGAGCTCGCCTGGGTCGTCGCGCCGGCCAGGCGCGCGCGCGCCTGATCGAGGTCGGCACGCCGCTCGATCTTCTGGGCCGCGCGCGAGCCGCTGTCGAACACCGGGATCGCGGTCTGCGTGAGGAATCGCCAGGTGCGCTGCGGCAGGAACAACTGCGCCGGATAGACGGTCGACGGCTGGAACACCGCGTCGACGGTCGGCCACCAGTCCTTCGCGCTGTCGCGCAGGATGCGTTCGGCGGCCTGCTGCTGCGCCGCGAACAGGCGCAGATCGGCGCGGTACGGCTGCGCGGAGGCGGAGGGATCCTCGGCGGCCGGCGGCACGGCGAAGTCCGGCTCGTCGATGGCGTCCGCGGGGCCGTCGGCGACGATCAGCACGCCGAGCGCTTCCTGCGCGCGATACAAGCCGAGGCGGCCGGTCTCGAGCAGTCCCTCGTTCGTCGACCACAGCTGCTGGGCGCGCAGCGCGTTCAGACGGCTGCCGCTCCCCCGCTGTTCGAGCTCGTTCGCCAGATCGAAATGCGCCTTGGCCGCATCACGCGCGCGGACCGCGGTCTCGACGATCCGCCGCTGCGCGAGGATCGTGAGGTACGCATCGGCGGTCGCGAAGGCGATCTGGCGTCGGGTTTCGGCCACGGTGAGCTCGGCAACCGCGCGCGTATCCTGCGCCTGCGCGCGGCGCGCCCACGCGGCGGCCGCGAGAATCGGCATGTCGGCTGTGAGCGACGCGGTCAGCGAGTTGCGCGGCGTCACCGTCTGCCCGTCGAATTCCACGCCGCGATTCAGCGTCGTCGTCGCGACGGTGCCGGAGAGCTGGAGGAGCGTCGCGGCGCGTGCCTGACGGACGAGGCCCTCGGCGTGCAGGATGCCGGTGGCGGCCTCGGCGACAGTGGGATTGTTCTCCTGCGCACGCCGGATCGCGTCGGCGAAGGTGATGCGCACGACCGGCGCCGGCGTCTGCGCGGCCGCGCTGACGGCCGATGCGCTAAGCGCGACGGCGACCGAAAGACTTGACCACGACATAGAGGACCGGAATGAACGCGAGATTCAGGAAGGTCGACGCGATCATGCCGCCGGCGACCGCGGTGCCCACCGAGTGGCGCGCCTCGCGCCCGGCGCCGGTCGCGAACACCAGCGGCATGACGCCGAGGATGAACGCCAGCGACGTCATGAGGATCGGCCGCAGCCGGATGCGCGCCGCCTCGACCGCGGCCTCCGCGATCGACAACCCGCGCGCGCGCAGCTGCTCGGCGAACTCGACGACGAGAATGCCGTTCTTCGCCGATAACCCGATCAGCATCACCAGGCCGATCTGGCAGTAGACGTCGTCGATCAGGCCGCGGCCCCACTGTGCTGCCAGAGCGCCGAGGATCGCGATCGGCACCGACAGCAGAATGATGAACGGCAGCGTGAGGCTCTCGTACTGGCCGGCGAGCGTCAGGTAGACGAGCAGCAGGCCGAGGCCGAAGATCGCGGCCGACTGGCTGCCGGCCTTCATCTCCTCGAGCGACAGCCCCGACCAGGCGTACGAAAATCCCTGCGGCAGCGCCCGGCTCGACAGGTCCGCCATCGTCGCCAGCGCCTGGCCCGAGCTGAATCCCGGTGCCGCCGATCCATTGATCTCGGCCGAGCGGAACAGGTTGAAGTGGGAGATGCTCTTCGGCGCCGTCGCCTCCTTCACCGACACGACGTTGCTGAGCGGCGCCATGCGGCCGCCGGCCGTGCGGACTGCGTACTTCTCGATGTCGGCCGGATTCGAGCGGTACTGCTGATCGGCCTGCACGTAGACGCGGTAGGAGCGTCCGTTGAAGTCGAAATCGTTGACGTACGCCGAGCCGAGCAGGATCTGCATCGTGTTGGTCACGTCGCCGAGCGACATGCCCAGGCTCTTCGCCTGTTCGCGATCGATGTCGACGACGATCTGCGGATCGTTGGCGGTGAACTGGGTGAAGAGCGCGGTGAGACCCGGCGTCTGATTGCCCTGCGCGATCACCTGCCGGGAGGTCGCCTCGAGATTCTGAATCGGGCCGCCGCTCTGGTCGAGCAGCTCGTAGGTGAAGCCGCCAAAGGTGCCCAGACCCTGAATTGACGGCGGGAGGAACGGCAGCACCAGAGCGCCGGTGATCTGGCTGAACGCCCCGAACAGCTGCCCCACCACCGCCTTCGCCGAGTGCGCGTCGCCGGGACGCTCGGCGAAGTCCTTCAGTTGCGCGAACATGATCCCCTGATTCGGTGCCGAGCCGGTGAAGCCGAATCCGCCGGCGGCGAACATCTTGTTCGACTCGGGCAGGTTCTGCATGATTCGCTCGGCCTGCCTGACGATGTCCATCGTGTATTCGAGCGACGCGCCCGCCGGCCCCTGGATCAACACCATGACATAGCCTTGATCTTCGTCCGGCACGAAGCCGGTCGGCACCTTCGTGTACGTCCAGTAGGTGGCGCCCAGCAGCGCGACGAACACGACCACGACCAGCGCACGCAGGCGGATCAGGCCGCGGAGCATCGAGACCATCGCCGAGGTCCCGCCGTCGATCGCGCGGTTGACGAGGCGGAAGAACGCGCCTTTCGGCTTCTCGACGCGGCCGAGCAGGAGCGCCGACAGCGCCGGCGTGAGCGTCAGCGCGTTGAAGGCGGAGATCGCCATCGACACCGCAATGGTCAGCGCGAACTGCTGGTACAACCGACCGGTCGTTCCGGGGAAGAAGGCCACCGGCACGAAGACCGCGGCGAGCACCAGCGCAGTCGCGATGACGGCGCTCGTCACTTCGGTCATCGCCGCCGACGCCGCCTGGTGCGACTCGCGATGCTGCCCGCCTTCGTGAATGTGGCGCTCGATGTTCTCGATCACCACGATCGCATCGTCGACGACGAGACCGGTCGCCAGGGTGATGCCGAACAGCGTCAGCGTGTTGATCGAAAAGCCGAACAGCTTGACGAATGCGAACGTGCCGACCAGCGACACCGGGATGGTGATCGCCGGGATCAGCGTCGTGCGCCAGTTCTGGAGAAACAGGAACATCACCAGGACGACGAGGCCGATCGCCTCGAGCAGCGTCGTCGCGACTTCACGGATGGACTCGGAGACGACCGATGTCGTGTCGAACGCGATGTCCACCTTCAGGCCGGGCGGGAAGCGCGCCGACAGGCGCCGGATCTCGGCGCTGACGTCGCGGTACACCTGGAGCGAGTTCGCGGTCGGCAGCTGGAGCACGCCGAACGCCACCGCGTCGCGCGCGTTGTAGCGCGCCAGCGTAGTGTAGCTCTCGGCGCCGAGCTCGGTCCGGCCGACGTCGCGCACGCGCACCAGCGCGCCTTCGGAAGAGCGTTTCAGGATGATGTTGTCGAACTGTGCGGGATCGTTCAACCGTCCGGCGGCGCGCACGCTGATCTGGTAGGAGTGGCCGCGCGGCGCCGGATCGGATCCGACCGCGCCCGCGGCCACCTGCACGTTCTGCTCGCGCAGCGCCTGCACCACTTCGTCGGCGGTGATGTTGCGGCCGGCGAGCTTGTCAGGATCGACCCACAGCCGCATCGCGTAGCGGCCGACGCCGAACACCAGCACGTTGCCGACGCCGGGGACGCGCTTGACCTCGTCGACCACGAAGCGATCGAGGTAGTTGCTGATGAACAGCGGATCGTACTGGCCGTTCTCGGCGTACGCGGCAGCGGCGAGCACGAAGTTGCTCGACACCTTCGTCACCGAGATCCCGACCTGCTTCACTTCGTTCGGCAGGCGGCCCTCGGCCTGCGAGATCCGGTTCTGGATGTCGACCGCCGCGACGTCGAGGTTGCGGGTGAGGTCGAACGTGACCGTGATCGAGCAGGTGCCGTCGTTGCCGCTCGACGAGGTCATGTACTGCATCCCCTCGGCGCCGTTGATCGCCTGCTCGAGCGGGTTGGTGACCGCGGTCTCGACCGTCTCGGCGTTGGCGCCGTTGTAGAACGCGACCACCTGGACGCTCGGCGGCGCGAGCTCGGGGAACTGCGCGATTGGCAGCGTCGGAATCGCCATCGCGCCGGCGAGGATGATCACGAGCGAGCACACGCTCGCGAGAATCGGACGGCGGATGAAGGTGTCGGCGATCACGGTCAGGGTTCGGGGTTCGGGGTTCTCGTTCTGGTTCTGGGTTCTGGTTCTGGTTCTGAGTTACGGTGCCTGGTTCGGGTTCGCGGTCGGGTTCGCCGGTTGGATCGGGACGCCGTCGGCGAGCTTTTGCGTGCCCGAGGTGACGACGCGTTCGCCGGGTTTGATGCCGCTGAGGATCGGGTAGTTCTGTCCGGCGATCGGGCCGACCGTGATCGCGCGCTGCTTCGCGACCAGCTTGCCGCCGGCATCTTCCGCCACGAAGGCGAAGAACTGACCGCTGATGCGAAGCACCGCGGTCACCGGCACGACCAGGGCATCGCTCGTCTTCCACACAATCCGGGCGCGCACGTACTGCGACGGGCGCAATGCGCCGGTCGCGTTCGGCACCGCCGCCTTCACCAGGATCGACTGCGTCTGGTCGTCCACGTGCGGCGAGATGAAGTTGGCCGTGGTCCGCGCCAATTCCTGCGATCCGTCGCTGCTCAGGATGCGGATCGGCAGACCGATCCGGAGTCCCGGCGCGCGCTCCACCGGCACGTCCACGTGCAGCTCGAGCGTCTCGTTCTGGTCGATCGTCGTCAGGATGGTCTGCGGCGTGACGACGTTGCCGACGCGGACCGGCACGTCGCCGACGATGCCCGCCGTCGGCGCGGCGACGGTGAAGTAGCGCAGCTGCACCTGCTGCTGCTGCACCTGGGCCTGCAGCGACTGGAGCGACGCCTCGGCGGTCTGCAGCGCGGTCGCCGCCTGCTCCTGCTCCTGCTTGCTGATCGCGCCGGCCGCGTACAGCTCGCTCGCGCGCTGCGCCTGCTGCCGCGCGAACGTGACCGCCGCCTGGCGCGCGGCCACTTCCGCTTCCTGACTCGACACCGCCGCCTGCTGTCGCCGCGGATCGATCTGCATCAGCGGTGCCCCGCGCGCCACGCGCTGACCGGACACCACCGCGATCTGCGTGATCTGCCCGTCCACCTGCGGCTGCACCGCGGTCGACTTGAGCGACTTCAGCATCGCGACGTACTCCGTCGAATCCTCGACGGGCGCCGGCGCCGCCACCGCCAGCGCGACCGTCGTGGGCGGCATGGCCGGCGGCGCCTGCGCCGCCGAGTCCGATCGGCATGCAGTCGCCGTCAGGCCGGCGGACAGGGCGAGCGCCGCGAAACCGAACAGACGATGGACCGGCATACGACTGCGTATTGGACTCACGAGCTTCCGTGAAGGTTCCGCCGGAACGCTGGCGGTAGAATCCGACTGCAATGATTATGCGCCTCCCGATTGCCCCGGCGGTCCCGGTCGTGCTCGCGACGGTTCTCAGCGCCTCAGCGGTCCGCGCGACCGCGCAAACCAGGGCGCCGGCGATCGGGCTCGGTCCGGTGGCGCCGCGGCAACCAGCGTTCACTCGCGACCGACGATACCTGCTGTGCCACGACGCCTCGGGCGTATCGACGCCGTACGACCTGACGGTCGGCGCGGCTTCAGTCGAGAGTCAGAACACGGTGGAATGATGCGAAAGCCTCTTGCTTCGATCATCACGGTTCTCGCCTTCGTCGTGTTCGGTCCCCGGCAGCCGCGATCCGACGCGCAGGCGCCGGTTCACGCCGCCGAGCATCACGAGTTCGTGATCGAAAACTTCCACACCGAAAGCGGCGCCGTGTTGCCGAAGGCACGGGTTGTCTATGGCACCTACGGAAAGCTGAATGCCGCGCGCGACAACGCGGTCCTCCTTCCGTCGCACTACATGGCCAACCATCATGGCTACGACTGGCTCATCGCGGGCCAGGGCGCCGCCGCGCAGGCGAACGAGACACGTGCGCTCGATCCGTCGACGCTGTTCCTCGTGGCGACCGAGTTGTTCGGCAACGGCCAGTCCTCGTCGCCGAGCAACACACCCGAGCCGTTTCACGGCCCGCGTTTCCCGGTGATGACCATCCGCGACAACGTCGAAGCGGTGCATCGCCTGCTGGTCGACGACCTGCACATCACGCACGTCCGCGCGGTGATCGGATTCTCGATGGGCGCCGAGCAGGCCTTCCAATGGGCGGTCAGCCATCCGTCCTACGCCGATCGGATCGTGGCCACGGCGGGGACCGCCAGGGCGTGGCCGCACGGCGTCGTCCGGCTGGAAGGTCAGATCGCGGCGCTCACCGCCGATCCGGAATTCAAGGGCGGCGACTACGCGTCGCCGCCGCGCAAGGGGATCGAGGCGTACGGCATGGTGTGGCTCGGGTGGCTCTACTCGCAGGAGTGGTGGCGCCGCGAGCTGTGGAAGGCCGCCGCCCCGGAGCGCACGCTGCAGCAGGAGATCGACAGCCGCCGCCGCACGTTCTTCGCGAACAACGACGCCAACGATCTGATCCTGCAGGCGCGCACGTGGCAGCGCCACGACGTCGGCACGACCCGCGGCTTCGACGGCGACACCGCGAAGGCGCTGCGATCGATCGCGATTCCGGTGCTCTACATGCCGTCGGAAACCGACCTCTACTTCCCGGTCGGCGACGCCAAGTACGAATCGCAGTTCATCGCGGACGTGTCGCTCGTGCCGATTCCGTCGTTGTGGGGTCATCCGGCCGGGGCCGGGGGCAACCCGACCGATCGCGCGTTCCTGAACGAGAAGATCGGGCGCTTTCTCTCCGGTTTACAATAAGAGACCCTCAACGGAGAGCTATCGATATGCGTCACTATCTCATCGGCGTCGCCACTGCACTCGTCCTGGCGGGCGCGGCCGTGTCGTTGACGACCGACATTGCATTCGCGCAGGCTCAGGCGCCGGCCGCGCCGGCGGCCAAACCCGCGGCGAAGCCGGCGACTGCCGCCAGGGCGCCGATCCCGCGGCTCCCCGATGGACATCCCGATCTGCAGGGCACGTACGACGTCGCGACGCTCACGCCGGTCGATCGGCCGCGCACGGTGAAGAACCTGGTGCTCACCGAGCAGGAAGCCGTGGCGATGGAGAAGTACGAGGCGCAGCGGCAGGTGAAGAACGACGCGCCGCTCAAAGGCGATCGCGGCGCGCCCCCGGTCGGCGGCGAGACGACGGCGCCGAAGTCGTACCTCGAGTTCCTCGAGCAGGCGGGCGGCGGCGTGGTCGGCGGCTACAACAACTTCTGGCTGTCCGGCGGCGACCATGTGATCAGGGTCGACGGTCAGCCGCGCAGCTCGCTGATCATCGATCCGCCGGACGGCCAGGTGCCGCCGATGAAGCCCGAGGCGGTGAAGCGCAACCAGGCATTCCTGGCCGGCGCTGCGGCGCCGGACGCGAGCGAGAGCGGCAACTCCGGACCGCCCGGCGCGTTCGACGGCCCCGAAACACGGCCGCTCGCCGAGCGCTGCCTGCTCGGCTTCCTCAACACGTCTGGTCCGCCGACGCTGCCCAACTACTTCTACAACAACCTGAAGCAGATCGTGCAGACGAAGGACACGATCGTGATCCTGGTCGAGATGGTGCACGACGCGCGCGTGATCCGCATGAACGCCGAGCATCTGCCGCCGACGGTTCGCAAGTGGATGGGCGATTCGGTCGGCCACTGGGAGGGTGACACGCTGGTCGTCGACACGACCAACTTCACCAACAAGACGCAGTTCCGTGGCTCCGGCGAGAACCTGCACGTCGTCGAGCGCTTCACGCGCGTCAATCCGAAGACGCTGCTCTACCGGTTCACCGTCGAGGATCCGTCGACCTGGGATCGTCCGTGGACCGGCGAGTATCCGTGGAACGTGACCAGCGAGCATCTCTACGAGTACGCCTGCCACGAGGGCAACTACTCGCTGCCCGGCATGCTGCGCGGCGCGCGGCAGCGCGAGGCGGAGGAGGCGGCTGCGAAGAGCAAGAAGTGAATTAAGAATTAGGAGATTCAGAAATTGAGAATTAAGAATTCGTGATTGATCTTGCGAGGTCTGCTCCATTCCACGAATTCTTCACTCTCAATTCTTAATTCTTGGAGCAGGCTGCAAAATTAGCTCGCTCGCGGGTGGCCGCGAACGGGGCCGCCCCGCCGGGCGCGGAGCCGTGAGCCGTGACCAGTGCTTTTCTGGCGAGCACCCGGTGGGGCTGTTCGCGGACAGGACCCGGCCTCGAGCTAATTTTGCAACGCACTCTAAGAATTCGCGCACGCATTCGACGCATTCGTAATTCTTACTTTTTAATTCTCAATTGCACGGAGCGGCGTGCCGCAGACCGCGATGCGGGCTGAAGAATTTGGACTGTGGAATTTGGAATTTGGAATGCGTGAACGGTCTCGGCAAACCTTGGTTGCGTGACAGCGTGACGACGAATTCCAAATTCCAAATTCCTAATTAGTTGCGCGGCGCGGCCGCTGAGCAGACCTCCTGTATGGCGCGGTCCAGCTGCGGCGTGGTGAACGGCTTCGACAGCAGCGGCGCGCCCATCTCGCGGATGCGCTGCTGCGCCTCGCTGATTGCCGTGTAGCCGGAGACGAAGATCACCGGGAGGTTCGGCCGGAAGCGCCGCGCCGCGGCGGCGAGATCGATGCCGTTCATCCCGGTCCCCAGCACCACATCCGAGACGAGCACGTCTGGCGCGGTGGATCCCTGCAACACCACCAGCGCTTCGGTCGCCGCGTCTGCGACCAGCACCTTGTGGCCGAGCGACTCCAGCTGCCGCCGGACGATTGCACGCACGTCGTCTTCGTCCTCGACGACGAGGATCGTGTGCGGCGCCGATGCCGGCTGTGCGTCGACGCCGGGCGCGGCGGCTTTCGCCGACGCGGCCACCGGCAGCAGCATCGTGACCGTCGTGCCGCGGCCGGGCTGCGACTGAATCGTCACCGTGCCGCCGGACTGCTTCGCGAAGCCGTAGACCATGCTCAGGCCGAGACCGGTGCCCCGCCCGCCCGACTTCGTCGTGAAGAACGGCTCGAACGCGCGCGCCGCGACTTCCGCCGTCATTCCGCTGCCGGTGTCCTGCAGCGCCAGCCGGACATAGGCGCCTGGCTTGAGATCCTCGTCCACGCTCGAAGGCCCGACGATCTCCGTCTTCGCCGTGCGAATCGCGAGGGTGCCGCCATCCGGCATCGCATCGCGCGCGTTCAACGCCACGTTGAGCACGGCCGCCTCGAGCGCACCCGGATCGACGAAGGCGACCGCCACGTCAGCCGCCGTGTCCGTGGTCAGCTGAATCGACGCCCCGAGCGTCCGGCCGAGCAGCCGGACGATGCCGGCGACGAGCGCGTTGACGTCCACCGGCTGCGGGTTGAGCAGCCGGCGCCGTGAAAACGCGAGGAGGTGTCCCGTCAGATCGCGGCCGTGCATCGTCGCGCGCAGCACCGCGTCGATGATTTCGTCAGCGTACTTGTCCTTGGGCAGATACGCGCGCAGGAGCTCCACGTTGCCGAGGATGATCGCCAGGATGTTGTTGAAGTCGTGGGCGATCCCTCCGGTCAGCTGCCCGACGGCCTCCATCTTCTGCGAGCGGAACAGCGCCTCGCGCGTCTGCTCGAGCGTGTCCTGCGCGTGGCGCAGTTCGGTGATGTCGTGCGAGATCCCGAACAGACCGACGATCGCGCCGTCGCGATCGCGGTAGACGCCCTTCGTGACGAGGTAGGCCTGCGGGGTGCCATCGCCGCTGATCGCCACCCCCTCGAAGTCCTGGGGGCGGCCGGTGGCGAGCACCGTGCGGTCGTCCTCGATGAAACGCCGCGCCGTGTCTTCGGGATAGAGCTCGAAATCGTGCTTGCCGACGATCTCGTCGGGCGACTTGCCGAGGAAGCGCGCGAGGGCCGTGTTCACGAGCACGTAGCGCCCCTCGAGATCCTTCACGAAGATCGCGTCGGGCGTCGCCTCGATCACCGCGCGGAGAATCTGGTCGCTGTTAGGCAGCGCCATCGCGCCCCACATTACCAGAAGCGACGGCCACAGCCCGACTGTTTGGACGCGAATGCGCGCAAGCACAGCAGGATCGGCGAGCGCCGGCTGCCAATGCTGGGAGGCGGGACGTACGAGGTTCGGCACCGCCGGCGACGTGACGGCCGAGGCCGGCGGCACTCGAATTCCTACGTCACTTGCTCCACGGCGGAACGATGTGGTTCATCCGCGCGTACGCGATCAGCTGGCCCAGATGCTCGTGGAGATCGCCGCCGATAGCGAGCGACGTCTGCGACGCCGACATGTCCTGACCCATCACCTTGCGCGTGCCGGTGAGCGTGGCCGCGTCAATCGACTCCAGCTGTTGCTTCGCGTACGCGAAGCCCTTGTTGAGATGATCGATCACCTGCGGCTTGTCGCTGAGCGTGCGCAGCTTCGCGGCTTCCTCACGGCTTCCCAGGTCCGCCGCCTTGCCGCCGAACGAGGTCGGGATGAACGCGTAGCCTTCGAACGCGGCGAGCATCAGGACCTCGGAGACGGAGCGGACGCCCTCCATTGGTCTCCATGTGTACCTGTCCTGCGGAAACGCATTGGCGAGACCGAGGAACTTGGTGTGCAGCGTCTCGAGATCCTTCCCGAACGAGGCCTTCAGCTCCGCGGCGGCGTCCTTGGAAATCACCTCCTGCGCGAGCGCGCGGGGGGCCGCGATCGAGAGCATGACGCCGACGGCGGCGAGTGTCGTGACGAGATGACGCATCATGGTGAGCTCCTTGACGGGCGTACGGGCGGCTGCCGCCGGGTCGCCCGGCGGACCGCCCCAACCGTTTTCTGACGCCGCCAGTGTAGGCCAGGATGCGTTCAGCGCGACTCGCCGATTTTCTCGCGCAGCCGCTGCTCCTGCGCGCGCAGTTCCGGAGTGAACTCCTTGCCGAAATCGTCGGTTTCGAAAAGCGGCCGGATCTCGACTTCCGTCCCGCCATCGAACGGTGCCCGCTTGAGCCACTCGACGGCCTCGTCCATCGATTTCACCGTCCAGAGCCAGAAACCGGCAATCAGCTCCTTGGTTTCCGCAAACGGCCCGTCGATGACGGTCCGGTTGGCGCCCGAGAACCTCACTCGCTTTCCCTTCGAGCTCGGGTGCAGCCCCTCGCCGGCCTTCATCACGCCGGCGTTGACGAGCTGCTCGTTGTACTTGCCCATCGCCGCCAGAATCTTTTCGTCGGGCATCTGACCGGCTTCCGATTCCTCGTTTGCCTTCACGATCACCATCACGCGCATCTCATGTCTCCTTGAAAGGGCCCCATCGCTTACATGGGCCGTTCAGCGGGTGACCACCAGGGGTCACCTCGTGGTCGAACGGGCGCCAGGAGGATCGACACGCGCGACTGCCGCGGCAGGCGTCAGCCGGCCGGGCGACCTCGGCGGACACCGCAAGGCGGCCTCTCACCGCTCCTTCGCCTTGACGTGTCGCTCGAGCATCTGCCGCCGGACGACGGCGCCGTAGACGTTGCCGGCCGCGTCCACGCCGACGCCTTCGGCGCCCGAATGATCGGGCGCCGTCGACTCGGAGTCCTCGATGAACGCAAACACGCGGCCGTCCATCGCGCTGCCGATGCGGATGCCCTTCCGGATTCCTGTGAGCTCGTGCGCGCCGGTGTCGGGACCGGACTCGGAATCGGCGACGTAGATCGTGTCGTCCTTCGTGATGAAGATGCCGCTCGGCCGCCCGAATTGACGCCACTGGTCGAGCACACGGCCGTCCTGATCGAAGATCTGAATGCGGTTGTTCTCGCGGTCGCCGACCAGCAGCCTGCCGCGCGAATCGATCGCGATCGTGTGCGGCTCGCTCAGCTCGCCCGGTCCGGATCCCTTCCGTCCCCACTCCTTCACGTATTTGCCTTCCTTCGTGAAGCGGACGACGCGGTTGTTCTTGCCGTTGCGGTGGCTGTCGGTGACGAAGATGTCGCCTGACGAAGAGACCGCCACGTCGGTCGGCTGGTCGAACAGCGTGGGACCAGACCCGCTCACACCTTTCTGTCCGAGCGTCATCAGCACGCGTCCGTCGGGGCTGAACTTGAAGACCTGGTGGCCTATGCCCTGCTCGCCGCGGGCGTCCGTCACCCACAAGTTGCCGTCCTTGTCCACGGTCGCGCCGTGCGGAAACACGAACAGCCGTTCGCCAAACGCTTTCAGCAGCCGTCCGTTCGCGTCGTACTTCAGAATCGGCGCTTCACTGCGGCCGGCGCAGGAGTTGGCGAAGCAGCGGTGAATCACGTAAATGGTGCCGTCGGGCGCCGGCTCGACGGCGGTGACCGCGGCCCATGCCACACCCGCCGGCAGCTGACCCCAGTCGCGCGTCGTGCGGTACGGCTGCGGCAGATCGTTGCGCGGCGCGCCGCTCTGTCGCGCATGCGCGGTCGCGGCGGCGATCACGAGAAAGGCCGCGAGGCGAAGGGTTCGAGTCATCAGCAGGGCACCGTCCTCTCGTCGTCGCCGCGGTTCACGGTATTTGCCCCGCGCGATTGACGCGTCAGGCACGCCGATATTACATCTCGACCACTCCACCTTCGACGTTCCTGAAAGGAGTGCGCTGTGTTCAAGTCCCTCGACGTGTTGATCGGCCTCGCGGTGATCATGCTGGCGTTGAGCATGGCCGTCACGATGATGACCCAGTTCGCGACGACGGTCCTCAACAGCCGCGGCCGGCATTTGAGGAGGGGTCTTGCCGATCTCCTCGGTCAGCTCGATCCCGGGCTGCACGACAAGATTGCCAATGAGGTCGCGACCGCGATCCTCACCCATCCGCTCGTCAGCAACACCTTCGGCGGCCTCGGACCGGTCGTCCACCGCGAGGAGTTCACCAAGCTGCTGATGCATCTCACCGACGACAAGAGCTCGCTGCAATCGGAGGCGAAAGCCGCGCTGCTGAAGGCGCTTCACGACAACGGCATCGCCGATCCGCAGGGAACGCTGAGCCGAATCCGCGCGATGACCCTGCAGCTGGAGGCGACCAACCCGCAGCTCGGAGCCGACGTCCGCCAGGCAATGGCGATCCTGCAAGAGGGAAAAAGCGAGCTGGTCGCCAAGGTGAACAACTGGTTCGATCAGACGATCGATCGCGTGGCGATGCGGTTCACGGCGACCACGCGCGCGGTCACCTTCGGCGCCTCGCTGATCCTCGCGGTCGCGCTGCAGGTGGACGCCGTCAACCTCGTCAACCGTCTGGCGGCGGACGACCAGCTGCGCGCGGCGTTCGTGCAACAGGCCGCGTCGATTGCGGACACCGGTCAGAACAACCCGCCCGATCAGAAGGTCGAGCGGCAGTACATGGCCTTTCTCGCGGAGAAGGGGTTGATTTCAATTCCGGATCCCGAGGGCTGGCGCGATCACTGGAGGGGGGTCAACACGCTCGGCGTGTTGATCACGAGCCTGCTGCTGAGTCTCGGCGCGCCGTTCTGGTACAACGCGCTGTCGCAACTGATTCAGCTGCGATCCACGATCGCGGCAAAAGACGATCAGCAGCGCGAGGCGCGCCACTCACCTGAGCGAATCCCTGTGCCGCCGCCTTCACCGACTCCGCCCGCAGCCGCGCCTGGTCCGTCGACACCGCCGCCGGGCGGAAGACCGCTGCGGAGACACTGAGCCGGTTCGGGCGTTTGTCCTTATGTGTCCTTTGCGGCGAATTGATGTCGTGTTTGCACCATGGCAACGCGGGTCGGACACGATGCGCCACGGAGGAACATACATATGCAGCGTAAGTTCGCCCGTTTCGGTGTGGTAGCCGCGGGTCTCGTCATCCTGTCGCTGGGCGCCCGGCCTTCCGCCGACGATCAGGATGGTGATCGCCGCACGGACTTCGGATCGTTCGTGGCTCAGCAGTTGCGTGATCATTCGATGGAATTGTTCGGATTGCGGCATCCGGTCGACGAGAGCGCGATCGGGCCGTTCGATGGTCCGAGCGTGGACGCACTGGACCTCGCACCGGGTCTCAAGGCGACGTTGATCTCGAGCAGCGTAGAGGCGGCGGCCGACCAGATCGCGATGTGGCCGGACGACAGCCATCCGACCCATTTGTTCGTCTGCGACGAGGAGACCACGAACCCGGCCGTGCAGCGCGTTGACCTGAGCAAGCCGGCCGGCTCCAATGCCACGACGATCGTCATCGGCCTGACCTCGTGCGATCCGGTCCGGCGGACTCCGTGGGGTACGATCCTCGTCGCTGAAGAGGCTGGCGCGAACGGCGGCCTATACGAGATTTTCGATCCCGTCCATGTCACCACGATGACGGTCCTCAACCGCGACCAGGGGCTCACCAGCGATCCGCTGCACCTCGTCAAGCGCAAGGCGGTCGGCGCCTTGTCGTTCGAGAGCTTCGGGATCATGCTGGACGGCACGATGATCTACGGTGACGAACTCGCGCCGAGCAACGGCGCCGCCGGCGGCGGCATCTACAAGTTCGTGCCGGCGATTCCGTTCGGCGGCGGCGGCCCGATCACGATCCCGGCGATGTCCCCGTTCGCGTCAGGGACGATCTACGGGCTCCGCGTCGCCGCGGCCGGATCATCCAACTACGGCCAGGGCGCCGAGATCGGCAAAGGCGCGTGGACGCTCGTCAACGCGGCGGCCACAGGCGTCACCGACGCGAACGGCAACATCATCCTGCGCAATGCGCAGACGCTGCAGCGCTTCACCGGCTACTACCGGCCCGAGGACATGGACGTCGATCCGATCGCGCTCGCGAAGGGTGTGTTCAGAGTGTGCTGGGCCAATACTGGTCGTCTGAGCCACGCCGGCGGGAGCGCCGTCGAAAACGCCGCAGTCTACGGCGAAGTGATGTGCCTGACCGAGGAAAAGCCGAGCGCCGCCGTGCCGAATCCACCGACGGGCACGATTCCGAAGGTCGATCGATTCATCGCCGGAACCACGCAGTTGGGGATGCCCGACAACCTCGCGTTCCAGCCCCACACCGGCAACCTCGTCGTCCTCGAAGACGGCCCGACCAGCATCGTGCAGGCGAACGGCACGTCTCAGCCGCGCGGAAACGATCTGTGGATGTGTCTGCCCGACGGCGCGGACGACGACGTGATGTCCGACGGCTGCGTCCGCTTCGCCTCGCTGCGCGACACGTCGTCCGAGCCGACTGGCTTCATCTTCCTCGCCTCCGGCGAGGCCGCGTTCGTGAACCTGCAGCATCGCGACGTGGACAATGCCAATCACCGCGGGTCGCTGATGATGATCAGCGGGTTCAAGGTCAAGAAGGACGATAACGACAACCAGCAATAGGAGCGCGTGCTCATCATGGAGTGTGGGTGTGTGGGCCCCATGGGGTTGGGGGGACGGACTGATGGGAGATTCCCTCGCAACCCTCCCACCAAACCTGTGGGCCTATCGGTCCCACACTCCACGGCGCGCACGTCAGCGCGCACGTTCCTTGATGACCTCCGTCGCTCGGTGCGTCGGGCTCAGAACTGGCGTCCGATCCGCGCGTACACGGTGCGGCCGTTCATCCCGAACGGCGACTGGCTCGGGAACGTCTGAATGCCATTGAACGAGTTGACCGTCGAGTTGCGATCGGGAAATACGTCGAACAGGTTCTGCGCGCCGACGGCGATCGTGTAGCCGGCGCGACGCAGCGCCACCTCGACGTCGGTGAGCCACTTCGCGCTGTACTCCTGATCGTCGACCGCGTTGAGGGTGAAGCTGCAGAACGATCCGTAGCGGGCCGCGTTGAGGGTCACGCCGACTGATCCGCGCCGCCAGTCGGCGCCGACGCGCGCGTTGTCGCGGGGCTGGCCGCACGCGATGCGCCGCCGCTCGATGCGATCGAAGAGCACTGACTCGAACCCGGCCAGCGGCGGCGGCGTCGCGACCGCTCCGACGATGTCCGTCTGCGAATGACTGTAGGCGGCGCGCAGCCGCAGATCGCCGGCGGCGTCCATCGCGATCCGGTACGTCCCCATCACGTCTACGCCCCTGGTGTCGGTGTCGATCGCGTTCGTGAAGAAGCGCGCGCTGTTCGCGCCGAACGGCGCCAGCAGTGCGGCGATCGGCGGCGCCGTCAGATTCCCCGACAACACGATGCGATCGTCGATCGCGATGCGGTAGGAATCGATGGTTACCTCGATCGCCCGGAACGGCGTGACGACCGCGCCCGCGGTGACGCTCCGCGAGCGCTCCGGCTTCAGCGGCGTCGCCCCGAGCACCCGCGCGGCGATCGAATTGACCGGCAGGGTCAGCGACTCGACCGGCACGAGGCCTTGCCCGAGATTGAGAAAGTTGGTCGCGGTCGACGAGAAGAACGATTGTCCCAACGACGGCGCGCGGAATCCGGTGCTGGCTGATCCGCGCAGCAGGACCCGTGGACCGACGACCAGCCGCGCGGTCAGCTTGCCGTCCACGGTCCCGCCGAAGTCGTCGTAGTGCTCGGCACGACCGGCGGCGCCGAGCCGCAGCCGCTGGATCACGTCGCCCTCCACGTCCACGTAGCCGGCCACGCTGTTGCGGGACGCGTGCACGGCATTCGACGGACGGAAGCCAGGAAACACCTGCGCGCCGACGGCGGCGCGGCCGCCGAACTGATCGGGGACGCCGCCGTCCCGGTACGAGTCGGGCTCGCCGGCGTGAATCTGGTAGTTCTCGCGGCGGTATTCGGCGCCGGCGGCGATGTTCAACGGTCCGGCGAGTCCGCCAACGGCCATGGGACGGCTGACGTCGAGGTTTCCGACCACCTGGTTCAACACCAGCGTGCCCGCGTCGAAGGTCGTCTTGGTCGCCGGTCCGAGCGACACGTTCAGCGAGTCGTCGACGGTGAATGCAAACGAGTTCCGCCCGTACTCTCCGCTCGCGTCGTAGGTCCACTTGCCGAGCACTCCGCGCACGCCGGCAGCGCCCGATCCGTCGATGACGGTCGGCGCGATCTCGGGAAGAAAGCCGAGCGGATAGACTTCAGGGCGATTGCGTGCGTCGAGCGCGCGGCGATAGAAGCCGGCGCTGGTCGCGCCGCGCCGGCTGTAGCCGCCGAAGGCGTACAGGAACCGGGTCCCGTCCTGGTTCAGCGGAATGCTCGCGTTGACGAACGTCATCAGGTCGCGGGTGTCGGGATCGCCCCAGCGATGATTCGGTTCGGCCACCGCGTTCGCGCCCGCATCGCCGGCGACCACCTGATCGCGTGGATCGAACGACGCCCGGTTGGTCCGGTTGTGACCGCGATACTCCGACGCAATCGTCACGCTGCCGCGACCCGCGGCGACGCCCCACGAGCCGCCGACGTCGAACAGGCCGCCGTCCGAGAAATCGATGGGGCTTCCCGGCGTGCAGGCCTGTCCCGTCGACGTGCACCGGTTGCCGAGGAACGAGCCGGCCGAGATCCCGAAGTCGGAGACGAGTTCGGCGCGCGTCACGCCGCCCTTGAGCACGATGTTGAGGACGCCCGCAATCGCGTCCGAGCCGTACTGCGCCGCAGCGCCGTCCCGCAGGATCTCGATGTGATCGATGGCCGCCACCGGAATCGCGTTCAGATCGACGCCGGTTGATCCCCGGCCGATGCTGCCGTTCACGTGGACCAGCGCGCTCTGGTGCCGCCGCTTGCCGTTGACGAGCACGAGCACCTGATCGGGGCCCATCCCGCGGAGCGTGGCCGGCCGCACCGTGTCGGTGCCGTCGGTAATCGTCGGCCGCGGGAAGTTGAACGACGGCGCCAGCGACTCGATCACCTGCGCGGTTTCGGTGAAGCCGCTCGAGACGATTTGATCGCGGGTGATCACGTCGACCGGCACGGCCTTCTCGGCCTCGGCATTGGCGACACGCGATCCGACGGTCAGCTCCTCACTGAAATTCAGACTCAGTGCGACGTCGACGATGAGCGCGACCGCGTCGACGGAGACGTCGACGAACCTGGGCGGCAGTCCGAGCGCGTCGACTTTCAGCTGGAGACGGCCGTCGTGCACCTCGGAGGCGGGCACGCGAAGCAGATAGAAGCCGCTGGCATCGCTGACGACGCCGGCGCTGTCGCCGCCGGCAATCGCCACGGCGGCGCCGGGCACCGGCGATCCGTCAGCGCGTGTCGTGATCAAGCCCGAGACCAGCACCACCTCCTGGGCCGATGCCGCCTGGCCGATGGCCGTACACACCACGGCTGCCCAGAGCAGGCGCCGAATCGACATCCACACCGCGTGCACCCTCTTCCCATGAAGCGGGCACTCCCGTGCGGAGTGCCTGCACTTCAGTAGGCAAAGAGCGGTGAAGCCTTTCCAGTCAGATCGTCGTCGTCGAGCGCCGTCCACTCGCCGGAGAGAATGAAGCTGGCCCAGTAGAACGGATGCTGCCGCGACGGCCGCTTCAGCATCGCGAGCTTCGATTGACGGAGCGCGTCGCCACGGCCGAGCCCGGCGCGAAGGCCGGTGTAGTAAGTGACCATCCCCTCGCGGGCGATCGAGTCGCTGACCGGCCAGAGGCTCATCACCAGCGTCTCGGTGCCGGCCAGGACGAACGCACGGCGCAGGCCGTAGACGCCCTCGCCGTTGCGGATTTCGCCGACGCCGGTGTCGCACGCCGACAGCGTCACCAGCTTCGTCCCCCAGAGATCGAGCGCGGACGCCTCGAGCGCGGTCAGGATGCCTTCCTCCTGCGTGTCCTGCGTCAGGTTGGCGCCAGCGAGCGCCAGGCCCGAGCGCAGCAGCGGGTTCTCGACGCTGGCGCCGGCGTCCTGCAGGAAGAATCCGTGCGAGGCGATGTGCAGCATGCGCGGCGCGGTGACGCGCTGCAGCGCGGCCTTGCGCGCCTGCGGTCCAGTGAACAGCGTCGCCTCCGGAAAGAGCGTCTTGATCGCCTTCGCTTCCGCCGCCGTCGCCGCCAGCGGCGCGAAGTAGACCGACGACAGCTTGGTGCCGGTGGTGACGCTGCCGGCCGATCCACGCGGTCCGACGAGCCGGGTGCCCGCCCGATCGCTCGTCGTGCTCGACGGTTCGCCGAACAAGGGGTCGGCGAAAATCGCCGCGCTGCTGCGGCTCTCGCGCGCCACCTGCATGCGCAGCAGATCGCGGCCGCTGGTCACGTAGGTGATCGCGTGCCGCTCGATCAGATAGCGGCCGTGCTCGTCGACGAGCGCTTCGAACGGCACCAGGTTGAGCTGCCCGTCGGGCGACACGATCAGCCGTGACAGCTCGCCGAACTCGGCGCGCAGCGGGCGCATCACCAGCGTGTCCACCGCGCGCGCACGCGCGCTGACGTCGGTGCGACGCGGATCGCGCAGCGCCTCGCGCAACGCCTCGACCGCCGCATCGATCACGCCGGTCGGGCCGAGATCGAAGCCGCGCGGCGTGACCGGGCTGCGCACGACGTAGGCCGCGTAGTGCGGCGGGCCGTAGGCGTCGCCGTTGCGCTCGGCGCGCGGATCGAAGGGATGGAACACCGCGAACTCCAGCAGCGCCGCGTCGCCGGGAATCGCCGCCTGAACCGCCTCGAGCGTCACCGGACGCGACTGCGCGCGGAATTCCGCGCTGCGTTCGCCGAGCTCGGCTTCGAGCGCTTCTTTCCGCACTTCGAGCGCCTTGATCGCGAGCCGGCGCTGGTCCGCCTGTCCGTGCTCCGCCGCATTCAGGGCGAGCCGCGCCAGCTCCGCGGTCGTGTTCTTCAGCCTTTCAATCAGATCCTGTTCGTGCGCGTCGACCGCGTGCAGCCGGATCGCCGCCATCGTGTCGGCCATCGCGTCCTGCACGCGGCCTTTGCGCTGCAACAGCACCAGCGCGGCGAGCGCGGCAGCGTCGGGATCGTCGGGCGCTTCGAGCAGGTGCAGCGAGATCGTCCGGTCGGTCCGCGGCACCGCGCCGTTCACGAACAGCAGCTTCTGCCGTTCCGATCCGGTCGCCAGATTCAGCGCGAGCTGCTTCTCGAGGATCGCGTCGGCGCGACGCTGATAGGCGAGCGCCTGGGGGATATCGCCGGCGGCAGTGTAGGTGCGTGCGATGTTGCCGACCGACAGCAGCGTCGCGTCCTGGTAGGGGCCGTTTGCATGCTCCCAGATGCTCAGCGCACGGAAATGCAGCTGCAGCGACCGGGCGATGTCGCCCTTGTTCTTGTCGATGATCGCGATGTTGTTGAGAACCTGGGCGACATCGGGATGATCGGGACCGACCGATCGCTCTCTGATCGACAGCACGCGCGTGTAGTAGGCCTCGGCGGTCGCGTAGTCCTTTCCCTCGCGGGCGACGATGCCGAGGTTCTGGAGCACCGGCGCAATGAAGTAGTTGTCCTCGCCGAGGACGCGGGTGCCGATCGCGAGCGACTGCTGATACAGCGGCTCGGCGCGCGCGAACTCCTGCCGCGCCCGGTAGACTTCGCCGAGATTGTTCAGCAGCCCCGCGTACTGACTGCTCTCGACGTCATCGATCGCCTCGAGGATCTTCATCGCGCGGCGCGTGATCTTTTCTTCCTGTTCGTAGTCGCCGCCGTCGTGGCGCAGGGCCGCGGTGGTCATCAGCGCCTCGACGAACCAGCGATTGTTCGTGCCGAGCGCCATCTCGATCGTGTCGAGCGCCTGCTGAATCAGCGCTTCCGCCCTGGCGCGGATCCCCATCCGCTGATACAGCGTCGCGAACCGGGCGCGGGTGATCGCGGCCGTCGGATGGTCGGGTCCGAGCGACCGATCCAGGATCGACAACGCCCGGGTGAACGCGGCTTCGGATTTCGCGTCGTCGGGGAGATAGCGGTACACGACGCCGATCTGCGACAGCACCGCCGCCGTCTGCAGGTCGTCGGCGCCGCGCGCGACCTCGGTCAACGCCAGCGCGCGCTCCAGTATCGACTTCGCCGCTTCGAACTGTCCCTCCCCGGTCAGGCGCGCCGCGCCGGCACGGAGGACGCGCGACTCGTGCAGCGCGCCGTCGGCGTCGGTCGCCCGGTGCAGGTCGTCGAGGTGGATCGCATAGGCTCCGGGCGCCGCACTCCCCGCGGCAGCGGTCACGACGACGGTGTAGGTGCCGTCAGCCGCCGCGACGATCTCGACCTGCTCTTCTCCGCTGGTCCGGACATCGTCCTGGAAATCCGCCAGTGGACGTTCGTCGCCGCCGCGCGTCTGCGCGACGACGTCGATGCCGCGCTGCTCGACGCCGACGCGGGCATAGTCGCCGGCGTTCAGCGTGAGCGTGTAGCGATGCGCTTCTCCGCGATCGAGGCGGCGTTCGACGAGGCGGTGGAGTTCGAGGGAGGCGACGTCTTCACGCTGCGCGGTGAGCGACGCGGTGCAGAACAGGACGAAGATCAGACCGCCTGCGGGGAACGTGGCGCGGCCACGAACGATGCGTTTCGTCATGCCTTCTGTTCCGAAAAAGGGACTGCGCCCCCTGTCGGTGTCGGCGAGCGGGGCACGATGTCAACTATCGGGGCACGATCTCGAAGGTATAGCTTCCAACCACCTCTGCTCCGCCGTCCGGGCCGCGGCCGGCGAGATCCAACGTGTAATGCTGCGGCTTCAGCAGCTCCGACGGCACCGCGACGACCACGGACGCCCCGGCGGCCGACGATTTCGCGGCGGCCCAGCCGCTCCGCCACGCTGTCGTGTTCGCTGCGGGATCGCGCAGGCCGACCTGATAGCGCGAGTAGTCGTTCGACTCGAGCCGCAGCTCGATCCCGATCCGCGCGGCGCCGGGCGGGACCGCGAGCGTCGGAACCGGGCCGATGGCGCGCGTCTGGGGCAGCAGCACGAGTGCGATGCGGGGCGCATCCGCCGGTGGCGCCGCCGCCGACGGTTCGCGGGCGCGTTCCGGCTCGCTGGCGACCGCCTGCGTCGCGGCGCGAAGCTCCGCGATCTGCCGCTCCAGGTCGCGCGTGCGCTGGTCGATCGCGACTCGCGCACGCTCCGCGTCCCTCAGCCCTCGACCGAGCCGGACGGATTGAACCAGCAACGCCCCGCACGCGACCAGCAGGACCGCCGCCGCGACCGAGAGGGCCGACACCCATCGCGGCCGCACCGATCGCGCCGGCGCCGCGGCGACCGCCGCCGGCCGAGCGCCATCGACCGCCGACACGAAGCGCGTCGCGAAGGTCACGCGTTCGCGGCGCAGCGGCGACGACAGATAGTGCGATTCGAACCGGTTCAGCGTGTCGCCGGCGAGCGCACCGCGCACGTACGCGTCGACGAGGTCGTCTTCCACGACGCGCAGGCGCGCTGCGATGTCGTCGTCGACGACACTGAGCTCGTCGATGCGGTCGGCGTCGTCCGGCGACAGCTGACCCAGCAGGTAGCGCACCAGCTGCTGGTCGTGGACGGCGATCTCATGCGACGGCGACATGTCTCGTCCTGATGCTCCGATCCATCCCCATAGGTCTCCGTGCGCTGAAACGTGTCACTCGTGGCCGCCGCATGCCTGCACGCAGACCATCAACCCCTCGCGAATCCGCCAGGCACGAATCGCCAGCGCGTTCATCGTGATGCCGAGCCGCCGGGCGAGCTCGCGGCGGCGCTCGATCTTCTTCTGGCGCGCCTCCGAGTAATACTCGACGATCAGCTCGCGCTGCTCGGGCTTGAGCGTCTCGAGGCACCGATCGAGGCAGTCCAGGCGCTGCTCGCGATTGGCGCGCTCCTCGTCGATGTGGGTCCGGCCGGCATGCCGCGGCGCGTCCGGCACGCGGGCCTCGTCGAGCGGCACGTGTCGGCGATCGCGCCGCAAATCCTCGAGCAGGACGAATTTGGCGACGACGTAACAGTAGCGCGCCGGCGGCTTGGTCTCGATGATGCCGACCTCGTCGAGCGTGCGGGCGATCCGATTGAGCGTTTCGTCGGCGAGCTCGTCGGCCGACAGCCGGCCGCGGCGATCGAAGTACGAAACCAGACGCCGGCGCATCTCGATGTAGCGCTCGCCGCGCGACTCGATGCCGTCATCCAGCCACACCAGCAGGCGGGTAAAAGCGATCTGCGTCAGCTTCGCGTCTTCTCGCAGGACGTCTGGACTCACTGCGTGTACGGCTCTCGAGCTACCGAGCGTGACGCGTGCGGCTGCGCGCTGGAAACCTGGGGGATGCGGCGTGACCGGGAGTACCTGTCGCTCGCGCGCCCGCGGCACTACAGAGATCGTCCTCGCTCGCGGGCGATCCGTTCCTAGGTTTGACGCACGATTGCCGTTCTGGTTGCACGTGCAAGACATTGTCGCTGCTGCCCTACTGTGTTACATCGCGTCGCTCTGGCGATCCTCAGACCGCGCCCTCCATCACATAGGACACGCCGCCGCAATCCATTTCGTTACTCGTGCGACAGGGTTACCACCTCCGTGATCCTCGACGCTTCTTCCGGCGAGAGGTCGAATCCTGCGCGCTCCGGTGCGATGAGTTCGGGCGAGCGGTGCGTCGCCCGCATCAGGCCGCCCGCGGCGTGCTGCCGCGACCGCAGGAGGTAGTGGCCGATTTCGTGGGCCAGGGCGCGCCCGAACGCACGCCCGACCATCGTGTCGCGCACGGCCGGCAGCAATTGCCGCTCGAAGCGCATCGTCGGCACCTGCGCGACCAGCGTGTCGATGGTGTTCGCGTACATCAGGATCGTCGGCTCAGGCACTCCCTGGCGGAAGCGAATCGCCCCCAGCGTCGCGAGCGGCAGGTTCCGGTCCGACCCGTCCGCGATGATCACGGCCAGCCGCGGCACGCCGTCCGGTACGGCGTCGGCGGTCGCGACATGAATGTCGACGTTGTATGGCGACCAGATCGATCTCACCTCGTGCATCGCCGTGGCCTCGACGATCGGGTGAATCGATCCGACGAAGACGAGGTCGAGGCGAAGATGCGGCGGTTCGGTCAGCTGCAGCAGGTTGAACAGGATCAGGCAGGCGATGATTGACGGCACATCTCGATAGGCGAGATGTGATCGAACGCTTTCATGCCGGCTGATCGTGGTGGCGGCGCACGAATTCGATCTCGGAGACGCCGCCGCTCGCGTGTGCGGACACGACGTCGCCGACGTGTTTCAACAGCCTGCGAATCGCAAGGTTGTCGGACGTGACGTGAACGAGGAAGCGATGGAATCCGCGCACTTCCGCCGCCTGCAGCACGCGGCCGGCGAGCTCCACGCCGACGCCCTGCTGCTGCCAGTCGTCGCGCACCACGAGCGCCACTTCAACACGATCGCGATCGAGGGCGCCGAAGCTGGCGAGGCCGACGACTCCGCCATCGACGCCGGCGTCTTCGGCCACCAGCGCCAGCGTCCGACGATGATCGACGCAGGTGAGGAGGCGCAGCACCGAGTCTGGCAGCGTCGGCATCGGCGAAAAGAATCGCAGGTAGCGCGTGCGCGGGCTCAGGCGCGCGTAGAACGCCCGGATCGCGTCGTCTTCGCACCGGCGCAGCGGCCGGATGTGCAGCTGTCGATCGTTCGACAGCGTGAGGTCTTCCTCGAGCTCGATCGGATAGTCATCGATTGGCGTCACGGTAAGCCATCGCCTCGTGTATGTCGTGGTCGACGTCTGAACGTCGGCAGCCGCTTTGCATCCGCACGATTCTTGCCAGCCGCGGCGGTCTCAGCTTCTTACTGAGACGCTCGATGTCCGCCGCAGATCCCGTCAGGAACGTCCCGCCGGCGTGCTGCTTCGCTGCGTCTGCTTTCAGCGCCGCCGCGTCTCGTGCACCGGGTCGGGGCCATCGCAACCTCTTCCCATTGATTAGATCGTAAAACTGCACTCGAACCCCGCCAGTGTCGTCGGCTCGAATGTCGGTCTCGACGGCACGTCGGCGCGCAGCAGCGCATCCTTACAGAATTAGAATGAACCCTATCTGGATAGGTGCGGCGTCCCGAACCATTTCGCATGACGATTCATGAACCACAATCGACGGCCGCATTCGACGTGCTTCGCACCTACCTCGACGCACGGGCGGCATTCGACGACCACGACTTCGGCCGGGTTCGAGCCGCCTTTCTCTTCAGGCGTCTGCCGGCGGGCGAGTTCCTGCAGCGCGCCGGCGACGTCGCGCGCTACGCGGTATTCGTTGCCGGCGGGTGCCTTCGCAACTACGTCATCGATGCGAAGGGAAAGGAGCACATCGTCCAGTTCGCGCCCGAGACCTGGTGGCTGGCCGATGCGACGAGCCTGAACCAGGGGTCGCCATCGCAGTACTTCATCGACGCGATCGAGGATTCCGAACTGCTGCTCATCGACGGCGCGTCGCATCGGCGGCTGGTCGACGAGGTTGCGCCGTACGCGGCCGCCTTCCGGGCGGGCCTGCAGCGCCACGCTGCCGCCAAGGATCAGCGCATCGTCAGCTCGTTGAGCGCCTCGGCGGAAGAGCGGTATCTCGAATTCCTCCGCGTGTATCCGTCGATGGCGCTCCGCGTGCCTCAGTCGATGCTCGCGTCGTACCTCGGCATGACGCCCGAAACGGTCAGCCGCATTCGCAAGAACCTTTCACGGCGATAGCCCCGGCCAGAGTCGCGCCATCGATCTTCCTGGCCACCAGCAGCAATCGCGGCGAGCTGGTCACGTCGAACGGCGAGAAGTCGTAGTCTCCATATGCGGCGTCGATCTGCAGGTCGCACAGCGCGAACATGAACCGGAACTCGGCGATCGACAGCTTCGCGATGCGCTCGACGAATTCGAGCGGCGCGCCGCCGCCGCGTTCCTCGATCGCGATCCGCTTGAAGAAGTGATACTGGTCGGTCCAGCGCGTCAGCCGGTAGACGACCGCGTCTCGTTCGACGATTTCCTCCGGCGTGAGATGGATCGCGGCGTGCAGCACGTTCAGGTAATCGAGGACGAACGTACCGCCGCTCCTCAACGACGATGCGATGTTGAAGAGGACCGTGACATCTTCTGACGGATCGTCGAAGTAGCCGAAGCTCGTGAACAGGCTGAAAACGTAGTCGAAGACGTTGGCACCGAACGGCGTCCGCATGTCGTGTCGGTGGAACCGCAGGTTCGGGGTCTCGTATGTCTTCGCACGAACGATGGATGCGGCCGACAGATCGAAGCCGGTGACCTCCAGCCGCTTCTGTGCGAGCTGTCTCGCATGGCGGCCGGCGCCGCAGCCAAGATCGAGGGCCGCTGCTCCCTCCGGCGGCTGCAGCGTGTCGATCAAGCGATCGACGAAGCGAGCCGCTTCCTCGTCGCTGCGATGCGCATACAAGCGGTGATAGTGCTCGGAATCGAACCACGACTCGAACCATAGCGGTTCGGAGACCGACGGCGTTGCTGTCGCGTTCATGTGACCTCACTGTTCGAGGCGGTGTCAGTCGCCTCGTGGGGTCACAGTAGCGTTCGGTCGCCGTCCGCCAATTGATCTGGATCAAGAAGCGACGCGCGGGGCCGCGTCACACGGCCCTTCAGCGCGGGCCCTGACGTCGATCTTCTTCGGGACGGGCGCTACGTCCCAATCTTCCGATGGCCGGAGTTGGTAATCTCGATCGCAAGCTTCTTCGCGGCGATGTCGAGCGCCACGTGCTGTGGATAGCTGGTGCCGTCGGCGAGGGTCGCGAAGGTGACCGTCAGCGTCACGTCATCTTCTTTCGGCTTCTCCACGTAGGACTTCACGTTGAAGGTCTTGATCTTCTTCGCGGCGGCGTCGAATCCGATGGCGAGCAGGTCACTCGGCTTGAGGTAGTTCACGATGTTGAGTGCGGTCACTCCCTGGGACGGCTCGACCTTCACGTTTCCCGCGGCCTGCGCCGCCTGAATCCTGGCCGGATCGGGCGGCACGTACTCGTGGACCAGCGCGCCAACCCGCTCCACGTACTCCTTCATGTCTTCAATCTTGTTGGCGACGACCGCCTGCTTCACCTTGCCGCCGCCGCGACGCCCGCGATCCGGTTTCTCTTTCGCGGGCGCGGCCGCGGGGGCGGAGTCGGCCAGCGGCGTCTTCTGTACCTTCCCGTCGGCGCCGTAAGAGCACTGCTTCTGCTCCTTCTTCTTCTCTTCTCCCTTCAACGAGATCTGCGTGGTTTCGACCCACGTGTACTGTCGGAGGGCCGCCTGGTTGGCGGCCAGCGCCTGCTTGATCGCGGCAGCGCGATCCTCGCCGGCAGGCGGTTGCGCGACGGTTTCGGCGAGGCAGACGACCCCCGCTGCCAGCGCCAGAACCACGGCGTGCACGACTTTCATGTGACCCTCCTCGTATGGCGGCCTGCGGTCACCGGAAAGCCTCACAGTGAAATGCGCGTGCTGAATTGACTATGCGCATTCGGCACGGGCGGCGCGGCGGTCGCTCGACACCGCACCGGCTCGTCGACCCGTCGTCAACGAGTCCAGGCGAGGCTGCGTCGGAAGAGCCGGCGGCCTCCGAGAGACGCGTGAAAGCCGTAAACGATGACACTCGTCAGGCCGAGCAGGAGCACGACGGACCGTCCTGCGTACCATTCCGACGAGTTGAACGTGATCGGCAGGCGTAGCAGCGCGTTCGCAACCGAGATCTCGACAACGGTCGCGACCAGACCGAACCGCAGCATCACGAATACCGACAACGCGGAGATGAGCAGCGCGACGACCGTTTCAGGCAGGAGGTGTCCGCCGGGAATCGTCCCGACCGGCAGGGCGACAATGACAGCGGCGGCGAACGCGAGTCGATCATGGCGAAGCGCGATGCGCAGGAGCAGCAGCATCAGCAGCCATGCGAGAGCCAGAGACAATGCCTCGATGTGAGTGAACACGGCGAGACTTGCCCACTGTCGCCACGACCCGAGGCCATCCATGGGCGAGGTGAACGGATCCGGGACCGCGAGGCCGAGCCACGGTGGGACGACGAACTCGGCTTCGCGGAACAACACCACCGCCACGCCCGCCAGTGCGCCGATCAGAATCTCCTGCCAGACGAGCGGATCACGCAGACGGCCGGATAGCGCTCGATTCCAGGAGGTCAGTACGCGAGGCCACCGCTCGCGGACGAACGGTTCGAACGCGACATAAATGAGAAAAGTAAACCCGGCATAGTAGAGGTTCCAGCTCGCGATTCTGACGAAGATCAAGTACTCGTCTCGCACGCGCGGGACGTGGTCCGCGCGGAGGAGTCCCACCAGCAGGCCCATCCCAAAGACATAGGTCGCGACTTTCAGCGCACCCGAGCGGTCCCAGCGTCCCTGACGGATGTTCCATCGTGCAAGAATGCCGGAGCCCACCAACGCGGCGATCGTCATGATCAAAAAGGTGAGTTGGGAAACCGAACCTCCCGATTCGACCGATGCCTCGGTCGTCTCCGAAGCGGTGCCTGGCGTCATCTCGAAGGCGACCGGCTGCCCGTTCCACGCGGCTGCCCCGACAAAGATGGGTTCGGCCGGTCGATCCGCAGCGGTGCCTTCCCACGTGGCCACGAGATCATGAGCAACGGGCGGGCTCCACTGCCTCGCTCGCGGCTTGAACACGCGATAGTCCAGACCGGCCTCTGAAAACGCTCCGACCCAATCCGAGGCGCGCGGCGTGGGACTGCCACGAGGAGGCACTGCGGTGAAGCGAAGCAGATGCCCCGTCGAGTCCAGCGTCACGTCCGCCATGCCCGGCACATCCGCCGGAGGCTCCCGATACTGAATCACGCCGAGTGCGTTCTCGGGAACGAGCACAGTCGGGCTCTGGCGGTAGACGAAGAAGAGGCCGTTCGCCCTGGGCGCCCTGCTCGGGGCGTCGTACAGAGCTGACCGCTTGCTCGCCATTTCTCGCGGCGTCTGTGGCGTGGTAAACCAGTACGCGCTGTCGACGGGAGGCTCGGTGTAACCCATCCTCGTCACCACCTGCCGCGCTCGTTCGGCAAGCGCGTCAGGAGGCTTGGTCAGCGTGACCTGGCGGTACAGCAGCATCGGTCGGATCTGCCAGGCCGCAGTGAACAGCCCGATGATCGCCAATCCGAGGCAGACAGCAGCGGTCATCGGCCGGAGGCTGCGTGTGTCTCCGGCTGCCGCAACCATCTCTGGAGACGGAATCTGTCCGGTGGCGAGCGCTGCCAGCAATGGATCGGCGCCGCCCGGCAGGCCGTCGGCAAGCGATCTCACGGACCTCGGCCTCTCGGCAGGATCGCGCTTCAGGCATCGAACAATCACGTCCTTGATGCGCGGATCGATGTCGGTCGAGCGGACGAGATCCTCGGCATCGCAGCCGGCGAGGCTCCGTTGCGCCAGCGTCGCCGCGTGAAACACGCGCGTGCCGGTCAGGAGCTCGTACAGAATGAGTCCGAGCGAGAAGATGTCGGTTTGCGTCGTGACCGCTCCACCGGCGACCTGTTCCGGCGCCATATAGGCTGGCGTACCCGCGATCTCTCCTGACGTGCGGCTCTCGGTCGTCACCGCAAGCCCGAAATCGGCGATGCGAGCGCGCCCGCGACCATCGATCATGATGTTGGCGGGCTTCAGATCGCGATGGAAGACACCCTGGTCGTGTGCCGCCGCCAGCCCGGCGCACAGCTCGCGCGCGATTTCCAGAACCTTCTCGTAAGGGAGCCGCCCGATTCGCTGCAGCAGAGAGGCGAGGTCTTCGCCGTCGATGTACTCCATCGACAGGTACTGCCGTCCACCGGCTTCGCCGATGTCGTATACCCTGCAGACATTCGGGTGCGAGATCTGGCGTGCCAGACGCACTTCGTTCACGAGGCGGTGCAGGCGCGGCGATTCAGCCGCAAACTGGGCAGGAAGAAACTTCAGCGCAACTCGCTGTCCCACCTTGAGGTCGTCCGCTCGATAGACGTCGCCCATCCCGCCGCGTCCGAGCAGGCTGACGATCCGATACCTCTTTCCGACCACGGCTCCTGGCTGAAATCCGGATCTATCGGTTGCCCTGCCGGCGGTGGCCGCCGTGTCGGCGGTGTGGTCGGCTGAAATCGCGGCGGTGATCGGGCCACCGCTTGGCTCGTCACCGAACAGGGATTCGATCTCACGACGCAGTATCGTATCGCTGCCGCACCCGGCAGTCAGGAACGCCGCCCGCTCGGTTTCGTCGCGCTCGCGGGCCGCGTTGAAGAGCCGCGCGATCCGTTCAGAGCGATCAGGGATCATGGGCTGAGCGATCCCCCTTGCCTGAGAATCCGTCGAGAGTCAGGATTTTACGGCAGTTTTCGGGTCTCTGTGCGGTTGCGGACCGACAGCGTGTCCGGCGGATCGCTGACTCTTCATCAACGCAGAGGTGCGCACGCTGCCCTCGACGTCCCGCGCCGAGCGTCACGTCATTGCCCGAAGTCGAGGCGGTGATCGTGCTCGCGATCGCCTCGCCACCGGCTCGGTTACGGCTTGATGACGACGAACCACGCCGCGACGATCGGCCCCTGCGGGCCGCGTCCGCCCGGTGCCGGCGGCGCACCATCTGCCGGCGGCGGCGCGGCGACGCGCTCCGGCTGGAACAGGTATGCGTAGTGCGTCTTCGGATCGACGGCGATCGTCTTCGCGCCGGGAACCGTCGTCACCGTGCCGACGACCGAGTAGGTGTCGGGCGAATCCTGATGGACGACGGTGACGTTGCCCTGGCCGCCGTTCGGAATGTAGATCAGCTTGCTCGACGGATCCCAGCCGAGCGCGTCGACGCGCGTGCCGTTCTGAATCGACGCGACGACTTTGCCGGTGTCCGCATCGAGCACCACCGACGTGCGGCTGCAGCCGGAGAAGATGCGGTTCGACGCCTTGTCGTACGCGATCCCGGTCGGCCCCTCGCACGGCGCGAGCGGCCACGAAGCGGTCGCCTTCCACGTCTTGACGTCGATCACCTGGATCGTGTGCTTGCTTTCGTTGTTGACGAAGATGTGGCCCTTGCCGTCGGCAGCGGCGCCCTCGGGCGCCGTGTCCTCGAGTTCGACGGTCGCGACGATGTCGCCGCTCTTCGGATCGAGCGCGGTGAGCGTTCCGATCGGCCGGCTGTGATTCGTCAGGATGATCTTGTCGTCAGGCTCGTCGTACATGATCCCGTCGAGGCCGGGGCCCACCTTGATCTGCTTCAGCACTGCCAGCGTCTTCAGATCGAACATCGTCACCGTCTGGTCGCCGCCGTTGGTGGTGAACCCGTGATTCTCCTTCGTGACGATCCCGACGCCGTGAACGCCTGGCGTATCCGGGATGTCGCCGAGCACCCTCCCGGTGGCGCCTTCGACCACCATCACGTGCGTCGCGCGCGACACGAAGACCCGGCCCGTCGCCGCCTCGACGGCGACGTAGTCGGTTCCTCCTGCGCCCTTGATGTCGAACTTCTCGACCTTGAAGGTCGGCGCCTGCGCCAGCGCGGCGCTCGCAAGGCCGGTGGCGGCCAGAACGGTGAGCGCGATCGCGAGTGCTTTGCTCATACACACCTCCGCAGGCATCACGGCTTGCGCGAGCAGCACTATAGGCTTTTGAAGATGAACGGACAATGAAAGGAACAGTCCCGCTAAAGCTGACGCTTTAGCCGGACTGTCTGTCAATGGCTGATGGCAGTGATCACGCTGTTGCGATTTGGTCTCACGGGCGTGAGCGCGTTCCGGCTCGTGCACCGCCTGGTCCTGCTGTTTCCTACGACGGTCGATCCATCGGCATGGTACATCGGCGTGTCACTCTTCACGCTGACGGCGATTCTGGCGCTTGCGGGCTTTGGCTGTTTCATCGCCGTCGCGCGCACTGTGCGGTTGCCGCGAGCCGCGTGAATCGAGAAATCAATCTTTAGAGTGCGTTGCAAAATCAGCTCAAGGCGGGTCCTGTCCGCGAACAGCCCCACCCGGTGCTCGCCAGAAAAGCACTGGTCACGGCCCACGGCTCCGCGCCCGGCGGGGCGGCCCCGTTCGCGGCCACCCGCGAGCGAGCTAATTTTGCAACCTGCTCTTAGACTAGTCGCGCGTGAGCTTGAAGTCGCCCTTGGTGGCGCCGCTCGACCACGTGCCGCTGAGCGTGCGGTTGTACGATCCGAGGTTGGCCAGCTTGCCGTCGATCACGTAGCGAACGGCCGGTGCGGCGCCTTTGGCCGGACGCTCGGCCTCGATGTGCACCGACCACGTGCTCGAGTCGAGTGTCGCCGTCTTGAACGGCACTGCATCCGGTCCGGGATCGACGGTCCCGCCGATCGTCTTGCCGTCCCAGCTCATGACAATCGTGACGTCGTGCCGCTGCTGCGGCGACGGACCCCAATCGCCGTACCACGTGCCGACGAGCGGATGCCCTTCCTGGGCGATCACGACAGCGGCCGCCAGCGCGGCGAGTCCGCACACCACCAGGAGCCGGCGCATCACGGCACGATCCTCCGTTGCCGTGAGACGGACGCGTCGGCGCCGACCATGCCCTGCGGCGAACGGTTGTTGTCCTGGCAGATGTACTCGAACAACTCGGTGCCGGGGCTCCACCGCATGATGAATCCGCCGGTCCACACCGCGGAGTAGGCGCCCGGGTCGTCAACCGTCGCTTCGTACTTCAGCGAATTGAAATCGGTCCGGGTGAAGCGCTCGACGAGATGCAGCTGCTCGGTGTGCGGAGTGCCCTCGCGATCCATCCAGAACCTGGTGTTGAATCCGATGGTGTCGACGACGAGCGCCTCGCCGTCCCAGTGCCCCACCGAATGACCGTAGTAGGCGGGATCGAGGTCCTTCGGGTGAGAACGGCCGTCCATGTAGATCGTGCGGAACGTGTGCGGCCCGCCGACATCGAAAATGTAGATGCGCTTGGTCTCGGGAATGTCGACGAATTCGACGCCGTACGGCGTGATGAATTCGCGCGGTCCTCCTGACGCCTTGCAGCGGGTATGCGGCTCGTCCCGCTCGAAGTTCGCCTGCCGCGCCTCGTGCAGCGCGCGCGCCCACGGCTGGAAAGGGACCGCTTCGAGCGCGATGTTGTCCGGCAGGTGGCTGTTCGGGTTCGCCCGGTTGACGCTCTTGGCATTCAACGACAACTGCACGATGCCGGGAGGCGTCCAGATGCCTGTCTCGCCCGGAGGCGGGCCGAGGTTCACACGGCCGTCCGGCCAGTGCGGCGTCGGCTTCGCAGGTGGCGGCGGACCGCCGCCACGTCGCTGCGCCGACGGCGCAATCGAGAGAGCCGCCGAAGCCGGCAGGGCCAGAGCGAACGCGAGCGCGAGTCGCGCTGTCGCCCGACGGCGCGTCATTGCTGGCGAGTCGTGGGATCGCCGCTCGAGGCTGCGCCCAGCGTCTTGCCATCGGCGGTCGTCACGAGCCGGGCGTTGGCTCGCTTGGTGCCGTCCCGCGCCAGGCTGCCGACGACGGTGACGACGTCGCCGACCTTCATCGTGTCGCGCAGCCAGCCGCGCTGCTGCAGCTGGTGCGGCGCGCCCATCTCGCAGGCCCATCGCGCCGCCTTGCCCTCGTCGTCCTTCACGTTGACGTAGAACCAGACGTGGGGATTGGCCCAGTCGATCTGCGTGACGACGCCCTTCAGGGTGATCGGCTTGTTGGCGTCGAATTCCGCGGCGAAGGAATGATGAGCTGTGACCGGCGCAGCAAGGACCGCGATTAGAACTGCGAGCGCGACGAGTGCCGTGTGCAGGAACCGTGATCTCATGGTCGATTGTCCTGGCAGAAATACTCGGGCATGTCCTCGCCGGGCACCCAGCTCAACGTCCACCCGGCGGACCATGTCCGCGTGTAAGCGCCCGGATCCTCGATGGTGACATCGTAACGCAAGGTATCGAAATCAGGCCGCGAAAAACGCTCGATGAGGTGCAGTTGCTGCGTGTGTGGAAGGCCGCCGTTGGCGAACCAGAACCGCTCGTTGAAGCCCTTCGTGTCGACGACCAGTGACTCGCCTTCCCAGTGGCCGACGGCGCGGCCGAAATACAACGGGTTGTCGGCGTCGCCCTGGACCTGCCCCTTCTGCTCGCGTCCGTCCGTGTAGATCAGGCGCCAGTTCCGATTGCCGCCGCCCATCATGACGAACACGCGCTGGCGATCGCGCTGTTCGAGGAACTGCACGCCGTAGCGGTTCTGAAACTGGCGCGGACCGCCCGGCGGCAGGCAATTCAGGAACATCGGATCGTCTTTGAGGAACGCGCGCTGCCGATACACGTACAGATCGCGCGCCCAATCCTGGAACGGCGCAACGCGCGGCGCCTCGGCGATATTGTTCAGCAGCCCGTTCGCGTCCGCCTGCACCGTCACACCGCGCTCGACCATCGTCGTCGCACTGGGACCGGCCCAGTAACCGGTGTCGCCGGGCGGCGGACCGAGTCGCGGCTGACCGTCGGGCCACCGCGGCGCCGGCTTGTGCGTCGGCGGCGGCGGCGCCACCGGCCTCGCGAAGAAGACTCGCTGGCCCGTGCGACCATCGGTCATCGAGAGCGACCATGCCTGCTTGCTCCCGTCGCGCGCCGCGATGCCCTCCACGCTCACCACGTCGCCGATTTTCACGGCGTCGCGCGTCCAGCCCTGCCGGCGGAGATCGACCGGGCTCTCCAGCTCGATTGCCCAGCTGGCGACGCGGCCGTCTGGCTCGGTGACGTTGATGAAGACGTGCGCGTGCGGGTTGGCCCAGTCCACCTCGGTGACCGCGCCGCGCAGCGTCACGTTCCTGGTGCTGTCGAACTTCGCCGCGATCACGTGGTGCGCAGCCAGCGGCGCGAGCGCCAGCAGCACAACCCCGCAGCAAACCGCCCACTGACGGATGGTGCGTGTCACGTGACGCGTATACACCGGCCGGCGAGGGGTGTCAATTCGAGCCGCGACGCGGTCCGGTGTACTGCTCGATCGGCGGCGTTCCGTACGTGTGGAAGCTTTCGATCGTCTTCAAGCCCCAGGCTTGTCCCTTCTTGCGCTCTGCCTCCGTCCAGACGACCGGCGGCCAATCGGGCGCGAGCACCAGCCGGGCGCCGGCGCTGTCGACCTCGACGCGATTGCCGCCGGGCTCGTAGACGTACAGGAAGAAGGTCTGCTGGATGGCGTGCTTGTGCGGCCCGGTCTCGATGTGCACGCCGTTCTCGAGAAAGATGTCGGCCGCCCGCAGCACCTCTTCTCGCGAGTCGACGGCGTAGGTGAGATGGTGGAACCGACCGCGCGCGCCGTAGTGATCGGCGGTGAACGCGAGGTCGTAGCTCTTGTTCGTCGCCGTCACCCACGCGCCCGCTTCGTCGCCGTTGTCGAGCACGATCATTTCGGTGGTCCGCATGCCGAGGACGTCCTCGAAGAAGAGCCGCAGGGAGCGAACGTCGGCCGCGAGCAGGTTGAGGTGGTCGATCCGTCTGACGTTCACGCCGTGCGCCGGGAAGCGCTGGGCCTGGTTCTTCAGCGCCGGCTTCAACCGCACCGGCGGCGCATACCAGTCGGTCTCGTAGTAAATCTCCATGCGGTGGCCGTCGGTGGTACTGAACGAAAAGGTGCGGCCGTGTCCGAGGTCGCCGTCGGTCCACCCGTGGCCATAGCCGGCGGCGTCGATGATCGCGGCACGGCGCTCCAGCGCCTCGGGGCTGGTCGCGCGGAACGCCACGTGGCCCATGCCCGCCACTTTCGACGCCGTGAGCTTGAGCGTGTGATGTTCGTAATCGTCCCAGCCGCGAAGATAGACCGAGTCGCCGCGGCGACCGCTCTCGGTCATGCCCATCACGTCGGTGAAGAACCGCAGGCTCTCGTCCGGTTTCGGCGACAGCAGTTCGACATGTGCAAGGTGCGCCAGATCGAATGATCGAATCGTGGATTTCACGGCAGCGCCTAGCCTATCCGACTGCCGGTGAACGCGCCATCCCGCCGGCGTCCATCATTCCAGCATCGTGTCGTGCCAGTCGCGGATCACGAACGACTTCACCAGGCCCTCGAGGATGAACGGATCCTGTCGGGAAAACGCCTCGGCCGCCTCCCGCGTCCTGAAGATGCCCATGTTCCCGCGGTCGGCGAATGGTCCGATTCCGATGACTTCGCCTCGAGCCTTGAACTCGTCGACCACCGCCTTGTGCCGGGGATATACCACCATGATCTGCTCCATCGAGGCGCCGGAAGGTTCCCCGATAATCACCGCCTTCATGTCGTTCTCCTCACCGTCGCCCGCCTCGGACGAACGCGTACGATTCCCTCGTCAGCTCGCTCCACGACGCACGCCGGCTCGTCACCGTGAGCCACTCCTTCATCAGGCGTCCGTGACCCGGATCGAACGGCTTTCCGACTTTCGACGCAATCAGGTCCGCGACGCGATCGCGAGGCAGCTTCACGACGAGCGTATCCTGTGTGAAGAGCGCGAACAGCTTCCCGTTGACCTTGAGCGCGTTCGAACCGAACGCTCGCCCGCGGGAGTCCCGGCTGGCCAGGAAATCCCTGATGACCGGTGTGAACGCGGGATCGTCTTTGAGCGTCTGGACGAGTTCGTCGATCCGCGAGTCGGTGGTGGCCGCCACCGGTTTCGCTCGCCGCTTCATGGAGCGATTATGGCGTGTTCCGGCCATTCGTCACAGGCCATGCCGGCGCGGTCGGCGATTCAAGCCGATCGCCAACGTCACAAGGAATTCGCCAGCAGACGGCGGGACTCGCGGGCCCGCCATCGTGAGTACGGCCGGAGCGCAGCTGTTCGCCAGCAGCGCTCCAGCCGACACGCCTGTCAGCGATCCTCGTCGCCGGTGTGACCGAAGACGGCGATGCAGCCGCGACCGACCAACCCGAACTGGACGCATGGACTTCTCGGGTCCTCCACGGTGGGTGGAGCCGGCGCGGTCACGGCGGTGAACACTTCATTGTTCTCGGCGAACGCGGCAGGGTTCCGGCCCCGCACGTCCTGCACGTTCTGGAGCCACGTGTTCGTCTCTGCATCGATGACCCCGAGCGATTGCACGAGCGTGGTCGTGTCCGCCGCCGTCACGTAGTAGCGGTTGTCGCCCGGGTTATGCCAGACCTCGTCGCCGCCGCCGACCTGCGTGACGACATTGAATACGTGCCCGGTCAGCGCGCTGAGGACGATCGGAAAGCCGCACGCCGCGACCAGCAGATGTTGAAACGGTCCAAGCGCGATCCCTGCGATGCTGGCGCTCGCCGTCCCGGTGAGCGCCTTGCAGTCCAGCGCGAACGACTTGTCGATCGTCAGCGGGAGCTTCGTGGGATCGATGCGGGCGATCATCGGGCTGCCGCCGGCCGGACCCGGTACGGTGATCCAGAATCTTCGCAGGCCCGGATCCCAGAGCGGTTGCTCGAGGCCTCCGGCGCCCTTGAACGTGATTTGGCCGACGACTGCGTTCGTTCTCGCATCGATCAGCGTGGCATACGGATCGACCGGGCAATGCGCCGCAGGGTTCGTCGGCGTCGGACACATCTTCGTGGGCGACAGCGGCGCGTTGTTCGCCGCCAGAATCAGCCGATCTCTGGGATCGAATCCGAGTTCGTCGGCGCGACCGCACCAATGCCCGGTGGCGCTTGCCGGATTCCCAGGGGGCGTATTCGTGTCGCACGTCGCGTTCGCAGTATTCACCGAGGCGAGGATTTTCAGATAGGTTGGCGAATCGGGGTCGACGTCGGCAACCTGGACGGTGCTGTTCCCGTCGCCCGCCCACAGACGACGATTCGGCGTGACCAGGACGCCATTTGGTCCTGGACCATTCGTGGTGGACGTCCCGCCACCACTTGGCTTCGGCCCCGCCATCCCGCCCACGCGATCGACATAGAAGTTGTCCTCGGCGTCGATGATGTCGACGCCGAAGTTGGATCGATCGGCGAAATAGAAGCGCTCCGTTCCCGGATCGACCCAGCCGATATCGGTGCTCATGATCGGATTGCCTGGAACGGCAATGACACCGAGAAGGCGGACCGGCGTGTTCACGTTGTGCTCGTGATGCTCGCTGTCCCGGCAGTCGCGATCATCGCGACGCCCGGCGTCGTCGAAATCCGCGCGAATCGTCAAGGGCACGACGACACCCAGGGCCACGAGCAACGATCCAACTGCTCTCGCGTACATATGACCTCCTCGGCTGTCGGGAAAAGCGCCGGTCGGAACGGCCGCGCGCTCAGATTCCTCGTCCGGATTCGCGGCGTGTGGACGAGAAACCTTCGGGGCAAACCCTGCGGAATCTACGGAAGGCGAGTTAAGGAATCAATCGGTCCCGACAAATAAAGCAATTCCTTTATGCGTGTCGCACGATCGTCGACGCAGCCATCTCGGCGCTCGGCTCGGCTGAACACCTTTCTTATGACGGCCGTGATCTTTTTTTGCGGTGTGCAACGATTCTGAGAAAAACGGCTGAGCTCGGACCGGTCACAACGCCGCGCCGTGGGTGTATCGTCTCCACGCTTCTCGCGGCATCTCAACGTGAACCCGGAGATCCACATGATCCGTCCCTTGAAGGCGCGGTCAATCGTGTTGATAGGATCCGTCCTCGTCGCTGCGGTTCACGGCTCGCCGCCCCTCGTCGCCGCACAGGATCTTTCGGGCACCTACGAGCTCGTCGCACACCACAGTGGCAAGTGCCTGGACGTCAGCGGACAGTCGACTGACGACGGCGCACCTGTCGTCCAGTGGACGTGCAACGGCGGACTCAGCCAGCGCTGGACGCTTCAGCCAACCGACGACGGCAACTTTGTTCTGGTCGCGGCCCACAGCGGAAAAGCGTTGGACGTCAGGGGAGCGGCGCTGAAAGACGGCGCGCGCGTCATTCAGTACGCCATCAACGGCGGCGCCAACCAGGAGTGGCTCCCGCAGCCCGTCGGTGACGGCTACTACACGCTCACGGCGCATCACAGCGGCAAGGTGCTGGACCTTAGCGGCGAATCGCTGGACGACGGCGCTCAAGTGATCCAGTGGCCGTTGAATGGCGGCGCCAATCAGGAGTGGCTGCTGCGCGCGGCCGCCGGCGGACGACCATCGGCCGCTGACGTGACGCGCTTCCTCGAACAGGCGACCTGGGGCCCGACGCCGGCGCTCGTCCAGCACGTCCAGGACGTCGGCTTCGAGCGGTTCCTCGACGAGCAGTTCGATGCGCCGGCCTCCAGCTACCCCACGCTCCCGCTTTTTCCGACGACGCGCGATCTGACCACCTGCCCGAACAATTCGGACTGCGTCCGCGACAACTACACGATGTATCCGGTACAGAACCGGTTCTTCGTCAACGCGCTCTACGGCGACGACCAGCTCCGCCAGCGCGTCGCGTTCGCGCTTCATCAGATCATCGTCGTCTCCGGCGTCGACATCACGCAGCCCAGCTGGATGACGCCCTACCTGCAGACGCTCGATCGCGACGCCTTCGGCACCTATCGCCAGTTGCTGTACGACATCACGCTCAATCCGGCGATGGGCAACTATCTCGACGTCGCGAACAACACGAAGACCAGGCCGAACGAGAATTACGCCCGCGAAATCCTGCAGCTGTTCTCGATCGGTACGGTCAGGCTGAACCAGGACGGCAGCCAGCAGCTCGATGCCGCCGGCCAGCCAATCCCGACCTACGACCAGACGACGGTGAACAACTTGGCGCGCGTGTTCACCGGTTGGCGGTTCGCGCCGGGTGCGCCGGGCATCCCGAACTACATCGACCCGATGGTCGTCAACGAGGCGCAGCACGACGTCGGAGAGAAGATGCTGCTGAACGGCGCCGTGCTGCCGGCCGGACAGAACACCGCGAAGGACCTCGGCGACGCGATCGACAACATCGTCAACGATTCGAACGTCGGCCCGTTCATCTCCAAGTTGCTCATTCAGCATCTGGTGACGAGCAACCCGACCCCCGCCTACGTCGCGCGCATCGCGTCGGTGTTCAACGGCGGCGGCGCCGCGCGCGGTGATCTGCGTGCGGTCGTCAAGGCAATCCTGCTCGATCCCGAGGCGCGCGGCGACGTCAAGACCGACGCGAACTACGGCCGGCTCCGTCATCCGGCTCAGTTCATTGCCAACATCCTCCGCGCGTTCGGTGCGGGCTCGGCGGACGGCACCACCGACAGCGACGGATACCTGAATCCGCAGAGCGTCCCGATGGGCATGGACGTCTTCAGGCCGCCGTCGGTGTTCAGTTACTTTTCACCAGGCACGGTCGTTCCGGGCACGAACGGCGTGCGCGGTCCCGAGTTCGGGCTGCTGTCGACGTCGACGACGCTGCGGCGCGCGAACTTCGTGAACACGATCGCGTTCTCGAGAATCGCGGTCAGCGCCAACGCGCCGAACGGCACGTCGATCGACCTCTCCGGCCTGCAGGCGCTCGCCGGCGATCCGGCGCAGCTCGTCGATGCACTCGATACCCTGCTGATGCACGGCACGATGTCGAACGACATGCGTCAGAGCATCGTCGGCGCGGTGTCTGCCGTCCCGGCCGGCAACACGCTCAAGCGCGCGCGGACCGCCGTGTATCTCGTCGCCACATCCTCGCAATACCAGGTGGAGAGGTAGCCATGAACGTGACGCGTCGGGAGTTTCTGCTGCAGTCGGCCCACGCGTGCGTCGGCTACGCGCTCGGAGCGGCGGCCTTCGCGGCCGGCGTGCAGCGCTTCAGCCTGATCAACGCGCTTGCGCAGGGCCTCGACTACAAGGCGCTGGTCTGCGTGTTCATGGCGGGCGGCAACGACGGCAACAATCTTGTGGTGCCGACCGGCGCCACGGAGTACGACCAGTATGCGGCCGTGCGAAGCGCGGCGGGCCTGGCGATCGCGCGCGACGCCCTCCTGCCGATCGTGCCCGCCAGCATTGGCGCTCCGTTCGGCTTCCACCCGAGCCTCGCCGAGCTGCAAGGGTTGTGGAACGACGGCGCGGCGTCCGTCGTCTGCAATGTCGGACCGCTGGTGATGCCGCTGACCCGCGAGCAGTATCTCGCGGGCGCGCCGCGACCGTACCAGTTGTTCTCGCATTCCGATCAGGTTGCGCAGTGGCAGACGGCGATCTCCGATCGCGTCGGCCAGAGCGGCTGGGGAGGGCGCACGGCCGATCGCTTCGAGCCGCACGCCTCGGGGTTCCCGATGATCACCGCGCTCTCGGGCGGCGTCTTCACGCGCGGCCAGTCGAGCTCGCCGCTGTCGATCGCTGCCGCGCCGACGGCGTTGAACCAGGTGCTGGTCCTCAACGGCTTCGGTACCGGCGCCGACGAGGTCGCCCGCCGCCAGTCGATGGACTTCCTCCGTACCATCGACACCGATGCAACGCTGGTCGCGGCGGCCGGGAGGACAACGGATCAGGCACTCAGCATCGGCCGCATCCTGAGCTCGGATGTGACGCTGGCGACCGCGTTCCCCAACACGACGCTCGGCAACCAGTTGCTGCAGGTCGCCAAAGTCATCAAGTTCAACTCGCTGGCGCCGGAACTCGGTCTGAGGCGTCAGATTTTCTTCTGCCAGCTGGGTGGGTTCGACACGCATCAGAATCAGGTGAACACCCAGTCGAGTCTTCTCACACAAGTCAGCAAGGCGGTGAAGGCATTCCACGATGCAACGGTGGAACTGGGCGTCGAACGGCAGGTGACGACGTTCACGCTGTCGGACTTCGGACGAACGCTGCAACCGGCAGGTGCGAACGCGGTCGTCGGATCCGATCACGCCTGGGGCAATCACCAGCTCGTCGTCGGTGGCGCCGTGCGTGGCGGCGATTTCTATGGCGTGGCGGGCCCCGGCGGGACGGTGTTTCCCGTGCTGCAGCTCAGCGGCCCCAGCGACACGGACACTCGCGGCCGCTGGATCCCCACCGTCTCCGTCGAGCAGTACGCGGCGACGCTGGCATCCTGGTACGGCGTCGGGCCATCCGATCTGCCAATCGTCTTCCCGAATATCGGAAGGTTCGCGACGTCGGATCTGGGCTTCATGCTGTGACGCGGAAGCCTTCGCGCTCAGTGTGAAGGCTTCGCGCTGAGTCTCAGCAGACGAGTGCCGTCAGTGAACGGCGCTGGACGTCGGTACCGCCGGCTCGATCCGGAGCAGGGCCCCCGGATCCTCGTCGGTCAGCAGATAGAGCAAGCCGTCGGGACCCTGCCGCACGTCGCGGATCCGCTGATGCAGGTCGCGGAGCAGCGACTCGCGCCGCAACTCCTCCCACTTGTCGTTGAACACAATCCGCTGGAGCTGGCCGCTCGGCGCCACCTCGCCTTCGCGGAGCCCGCCGACGAACGCGTTGCGCTTCCAGGCGGGAAACCGGTCGCCGGTGTAGAAGGTCAGGCCCGACGCGGCGATCGACGGCACCCAGAAGACGACCGGCTCCTCGAAGCCGGGCGCCGTCGGCGGAAAGCGCGCGCCGTTGTAGTCGCGGCCGTAGCTGACGATCGGCCAGCCATAGTTACGGCCCGGCTTCAGCACGTTCAACTCGTCGCCGCCGTTGGGGCCGTTCTCGTGCTCCCAGATCTCGTTCGTGTACGGATTGACCGCGAGTCCAAGCTGCACGCGGTGACCGAGCGTGAAGATCACCGGCTTGTAGCCGGCCTTGCCGACGAATGGGTTGTCCTCCGGCACGCTGCCGTCGTCCCGCAGGCGCAGGACCTTGCCCGCGAGATCGTTGGTGTGCTGAGCGCGGTCAACGCTGACATGCGGTCCGGTCCCTGGTCCGCCGATGCCCATGTACAACATCCCGTCCTTGCCGAACGCGATCCGCGACGCTTCGGTGTCGACGTCGTCGGACACGAACACGTCGCGGACGTCAGTCAGCGCCGTGCCGTCCCACGTGCCGCGCAGGACTGAGTTCGCCGCGACGCCGGGCGCGAGCGGTTTGTGATACGAGATGTAGATCCACTTGTTCTGCGCGAAGGCCGGATGGAGCGCGATGTCCATCAGGCCGGCCATCGTGGCGCGCGAGAGCACCGGCGGCGTCCCCGCCACCTCTGACGGGTCGAGCGTGCCGTCGCGGACGATGCGAAGACGTCCGGCCCGCTCAGTCAGAAGGATGGTACCGTCGGGCAGAAATGCCAGACTCCAGGGATGCGAAAGGCCTCTTGCGACCACGCTCACCCTGATGTCCCGCTGCTCGAGCGTGGAGTAGATCCAGGGACCGGCGCCGAGCGGCGGCGACGGGAGCGGCCGCGGCCCGGGCGGAACGACGCCGCGTTGATCGCGGATCACGGGATAGGGGAATCGCTTCGCCAGCGCTTCGGTCTCCGGCGACATCTGCGGCGGCCCGCCCTGTCCGCCTGCGGCAGCCGTCGTGGCAGCGATCAGCCACGCCGAAACCAGCGTCGCTCTCATGGTGATCCTCTTTCGAATGCCGGCCGTAAACTATCACGGACGCGCGGAAGGGATCACGAATCGGCGACATGCGAATCGTACCGGACACCATGAAGATCCCGGAGTCACGCAGCGGCGCGATCGCGGCGATGGCGGTCGTGTGTGCCGCGACCTGTGTGATCGTGAGCGGCTTGCACGCGGCAGTCCCGGAGCCGGTGAAGACCGATGCAGGCCTGCTCGTGGGCACATCGGCAGCGGCCCCAGGCGTGCGCGTGTTCAAAGGCATTCCGTTCGCTGCCCCGCCCCTCGGTGACTCGAGGTGGCGTGCACCGCAGCCCGTGGCGAAGTGGACTGGCGTGCGCAAGGCGGACACGTTCGCGAGCGTCTGTCTGCAACCGAAGGGCGTCGGACGTCTCAACGTGTCGGTCGATCTCCCCGACTCGCCGGCGGCGAGCGAGGACTGCCTGTATCTGAACGTGTGGACTGCCGCCAAAACAGCGTCAGAGCGCCGACCGGTGATGGTCTGGATTTTTGGCGGCGCCTACAGCGAAGGCGCCGGCTCGAGTCCGCACAACGACGGCGCAGCGCTTGCCTTCAAGGGCGTGGTCGTCGTCACGTTCAATTACCGGCTTGGCCCGTTCGGGTTCTTCTCGCATCCCGACCTGACAAAGGAGTCGGGGCACGACGCGTCGGGCAATCAAGCGCTCATGGATTCGATCGCCGCGCTGAAATGGGTGCAGACCAACATCGCCGCGTTCGGCGGCGATCCGCGCAACGTGACGATCTTCGGCGAATCGGCCGGCGCCGCGATGGCCGCCGGACTCGTCGGCTCACCGCGCGCTGCTGGTCTGTTCCGTCGGGCGGTTTCAGAGAGCGGCGCCTGGATGGGCCTCGGCATCGCTGCGATGCGCACGCGCGCGCAAGCCGAGCAGCCGTCGGGACGACGGGGTGGACCGGCGCCTCCATTGCTGCCGCTCGGCGAGCTTCGGGCGAAATCGGCGGAAGAGATCGCTCGAACGCTCACCGGCGCCGGCATGATTGCCGACGGCTGGATCATCCCCGAGGACGAGTCGCGGACCTTTGCGCAGGGCCGCCAGCAACCGGTGGACGTGCTCGTCGGATCGAACAAGGACGAGGGCACCTTCGCGGGCACCACGACGGCTGTCGCGTGGACGAACCGCGTGCGGCAGCGCTGGGGCGATCTGGCCGACGACTACATGAAGCTCTATCCGGGTGGTTCGGACGAAGAAGCGACGCGCTCGTCGCACATGGCGTTCCGCGACGAACTGGCGTGGCACATGCGCTTGTACGCGAGCCTGCAGGCGAAGCGCGGCAAGCGCGCCTACTGGTACTTCTTCACCCACGAGCCGCCGTACGCGGCGAACGCGCGCAATCTGAAAGCGACGCATGCGGTAGAAATTCCGTATGTCTTCAACAATCTCCGGCCGCCGCGCGTCTTTCCGGACGCGAGCTCGCCGGAGCTCGCGTCCGCGTCCGCGTCCGAGCGTGCGTTCGCCGAACGGGTGTCGTCGTATTGGGTCAACTTCGCCCGCACCGGCGACCCGAACGGCAGAGACCTGCCGCGCTGGCCGGCGTTCGACGCCGCAACCGCGGCGCCGATGATCATCGGCGAGAGCGACGAGACACCGGATCCACAGCGGCTCGCGATCTACGACAGGCTGCACGCACGCACGCTCGCGAGCCCGAAGGATTGAACGCTACGCCGAGTACTTGTCATGGTGACGAATCCACGCCTGGATCCGTCCATCTTCTTCCTGCCGTCCGAGCGGCGTCAGATCGAGGAAGTTGTAGGTGTTCAACGGCACATCGAGCCCGCGCTGATACGTCGAGTAGGTGTGAAACACGCGATCGCCGTCGCGCAGGAACACGCTGAGGCCCGGCAGCTCGCCTTTCGCGAACCAGATTTTGCGCGCCTCGAGCAGCGTCTGCGCGTCCGTGTAGTTGTATTCGTACGGCGGCCGCTCCGGATCCAGGGTCACGCCGAAGTCGTTATTGAAATCGGTCCCGAAGGACGACACCCACGGGAACTGCCAACCCATCCGCTGCTTGAACGCCTCGATCTTGTGGAGCGGGGCACGTGACACGACCGCGAATGCCGTGTCGCGCGCGGCCAGGTGCACGACGCTGCCGGCGGCGTTGTCCATGAGGTGCGAACAGCTCTTGCACCCCTCCTCCCACTGCGGATCGAACATGAAGTGATAGACGATCAGCTGCCGCCGATCCTTGAAGAGCTCCCGCAGCGTCGTCGGGCCATCGGGTCCGTCGAACACGTACGCCTTGTCGATTTCAACCATCGGCAGCTTCCGGCGTTCAGCGCTCAACGCGTCGCGCTGCCGGCTGGCTTCCTTTTCCAGAACGAGCAGCGCCTTACGCGCCGCTATCCACTCGGGTCGGCTCACGATCTGCGGTCGATTCATTGTGCTCCTCCGTCAGGGTGAGCGCCGCGTTGAGCGGCGCGATTGGGGGCGTCGTTCGAATGGTCCTCACGATCAGCGCGGTCGCACCTCCGGTCGCTGAGGTGGCAGCGACGACCAGCTGCACGATCGCGGCGGCGCAGGCGGGACACATGATGGTCTCTCGCTGCGGGTCAGACGATGGCGGGTGACGCGACTCGCCGCCGGACTCCCGCGGTTTCGGAACCGTCTCTCATCACTCCCTCCAGGGGATGTGACGAACGAGCCGGTGCCAAATCGACAGCCGGTCGAAAGAGCCCCTTCTGTGAGCGGCCGCGGGACGCGGCAAGCGCCTGACTGACCGTTTCAATCGGGCTATGCTGACGCCATGGCCGCACGCGTGAAAACGACCGTTGTCGGCAGTTATCCGATGCTCCCCTGGATGGTGGGCAACCCGTCGCGGCTCGTGCTGCGCGACGCGGTGATGGCCGTCCTGAAGACGCAGGAGCTCGCCGGCCTCGACCTCGTGACCGACGGCGAACTGGTGCGTTTCGATGCGAGCCATCCCGAAGCGAACGGGATGGTGGAGTACTTCGTGGCCCGCCTCGACGGCATCCGGCGCGCCTTCTCGCCCGCCGACTTCGAACGCTCCCGGGCGGATCGGGTCGCGGGCTCTCAGGTCCTGGCCGGCATGTTCGTCGTCGGCCCGATCATGGAAGGGTCCCTGAATCTCCCGCAGGACTGCGAATTCTCGCGCTCCCTGACCCGCCTGCCGTTCAAGTTCAC
>DATFWL010000425.1:0-8904 GCA_035259385.1 Vicinamibacterales bacterium
TCAAGCCACCACCACCCGGACCGGGTCCGACGTTATTACTGCTGCTGACGATGTCAGGATCCTTCTCGACGATCTGCGCCACCTGCGTCTGGTGGCGGACCATGTCGTCGAAGCCGATCCCCTGGATGCCCTCAGTGCTGATGTTGAAGCGCCCCTGATCCTCGCTCGGCAGGAATCCCTTCGGCACCGCCTGGAAGAGGTACCACGTGCCGACGAGCAGCCCGATCGAGATGGCCATCGTCACGACGTGGAAGCGCAGGCTGGCCCGCAGCGTCCAGTCGTACAGCTTCAGCCAGCTCTCGAACACGGCCTCGATCGCGTTGTACATCCAGCCGTGCCGCTGCGTGTGCGGCGGCTTGAGGAACCGGCTGCACAGCATCGGCGTCAGGCTGATCGAGACGACGCCGGACACCAGAATCGCGACGCCGATCGTGACGGCGAACTCGTGCAGCAGGCGCCCGACGATCCCGCCCATGAAGAGGACCGGGATGAAGACGGCGACCAGCGAGATCGTCATCGAGATGATCGTGAACGAGATCTCCTTCGAGCCGTCGTAGGCGGCCCGCATCGGCGACTTGCCCATCTCCATGTGCCGGACGATGTTCTCCAGCATCACGATCGCGTCGTCGACGACGAACCCGACCGACAGCGTGAGCGCCATCAGCGACAGGTTGTCGAGGCTGTAGTCGAGCAGGTACATCACCGCGAACGTGCCGACGATCGACGCCGGCAGCGCGAGGCTGGGGATGATCGTCGCCGACAGGTTGCGCAGGAAGAGGAAGATGACCGCGACGACCAGGCCGATGGTCAGCATCAGCGTGAACTTCACGTCCGCCACCGACTCGCGGATCGGGATCGAGCGGTCGGTGCGGACGTCGAGCGAGAGCGACGCCGGCAGCTGCTCGCGGAAGGTCGGCAGCAGCGCCTTCACCGCGTCGCACACCGCGACGACGTTGGTCCCGGGCTGCTTCTGAATCGCCAGGTAGATCGTGCGCTCGCCGTTGTACCAGGCGGCGCTCTTGTCGTTCTCGATCCCGTCGTAGACGTGCGCGACTTCGTTGAGGCGCACCGGGTTGCCGCCGCGGTAGGCGATGATCGTCGGCCCGTAGGCGGCGGCGCGGAGGAGCTGCCCGTTGGCCTGGACCACGAAGGTCTTGTCGCCGTAGATCGTCCCGGTCGGCAGGTTCACGTTCGCGTTGGTGATCGAGTTGGCGACCTCGTCGATGCCGATGCCGTGCGCCGCCAGCTTGCGCGGATCGACGTCGATGCGGACGGCGTACTTCGCCGCGCCGAACACGTTCACCTGCGCGACGCCGCTGACCATCGAGATGCGCTGCGCGATCGTCGACTCGGCGTACTCGTCGATCATCGACAGCGGCAGCGTTTCGGAGTGCAGCACCAGGAACAGGACCGGCTGGTCGCCCGGGTTGACTTTCTGGTACGACGGCGGCGACGGCATCTGCGGCGGCAACTGCCGCGCGGTTTTCGCGATCATCGCCTGGACGTCCTGCGCAGCCGCGTCGATGTTGCGGCTCAGGTCGAATTGCAGCGTGATGTTGGTCCCGCCCTGCGAGCTGGTCGAGTTGATCGAGTTCAAGCCGGCGATGGTCGCGAACTGCTTCTCGAGCGGCAGCGCGACCGACGAGGCCATCGTCTCCGGACTTGCCCCCGGCAGGCTCGCGTACACCTGGATGGTCGGAAAGTCGACCGTCGGCAGGTCGCTGACCGGCAGCTGGCGGTACGCCATCACGCCGAACACGATGATGCCGAGCACGATCAGCGTGGTCGTGACCGGCCGCTTGATGAAGAGCGCTGACAGGTTCATGACGCCGCCTTGTCGCTGTTGCCTCTGCCGGTCTTGACGCTGACGCGGCTGCCCGGCACGAGACGAAGATGCCCGTCGGTGACGATCGTCTCGCCCGGCTTGACGCCGGTGCGCACGATCGAATCGTCGCCGTGCGTGCGGGCGACGACCACCGGCCTGAGCTCGACGGTGTTGTCCGCCTTGATCACGTAGACGTAGGTGCCCTGCTGGCCGCTCTGCACGGCGACGGTCGGCACGACGATCGCGTTGCGGTCGGTGGTGAGCGTCACGTTGACGTTCACGAACTGGCCCGGCGTCAGCTTGCGATCCTCGTTCGGGAAGGTCCCCTTCACCTTGATCGTGCCCGTGGTGTTGTCCACGGCGATGTCGATGAAGTCGATCTTGCCGATCGACGCCGCGCCGGTGTCGTTCGGCGCACGCGCGTCGACATGGATCGTGCCGGCGGCCATGTACTGCTTGAACTGCGGCAGCATCGACTCGGGGATCGCGAAGGTGACGTACACCGGTGTGATCCGGTTGATGCTGACGATCGGGATGGTGTCGTTGGCGCGAACGAGATTGCCCTTGTGCACCTGCAGCAGGCCGGTCCGCCCGCTGATCGGCGCTTCGATCGTCGCGTAATCGAGCTGCACGCGCGCGCTCTGTACGTTGGCCTGATCGGCGGCCACCGTCGCGTCGAGCGCTGCCGCCTGCGTCGTCATCTGGTCGACCTGCTCGCGCGTGGCGATGCCGCGCTGCGCCAGATCCTGATAGCGGACGGCCTGGGCCTTCGCATTGGCGAGCTGCGCCTGGTCCTTCTGCAGCTGCGCCTGCGCCTGCAGCAGCGCCGCCTCGAACGGCCGCTTGTCGAGCGTGAAGAGAACCTGCCCCTCCTGGACCTCGTCGCCTTCCTTGAAGTTCACGCTGATCAGCTCGCCGGTGATCTGCGCGCGGACGGCGACCGTGGACGCGGCGATGACCGTGCCGATCGCCTGCATGTCGAACGGCACCGACTTCTGCTCGACCGGCGCTGCGGTCACCGGCACGGGCGGATTCTGACCGCCGCCGCGCCCTGACGGCGGCGTCGACGACACGGCTTCGCCGCCGGCGGAGCAGGCGGTGAAAGCGAGCGATGCCGCCAGCGCGGCGTAGACGAGCAGGACGGACGGACGGTTAGGCATCATTCGAATCGCAGCGCATCGATGGGATCCAGCGCGGCAGCTTTCCGCGCCGGATAGAAACCGAAAAAGATCCCGGTCATCGCCGCGAACGCGAACGCGACGAGCACCGCATTGGGAGACACCGCGGTCGGCCAGCCCTGCCAGAGCGTCACGCCCTGGGCGAGCGCGAAGCCCATGGCGATGCCGATTCCGCCGCCGAAGAGGCTGAGCACCACCGCTTCGACGAGAAACTGCAGCAGCACGTCGCGGCTGCGCGCGCCGATCGCCATGCGCAGCCCGATCTCGCGCGTCCGCTCGGTGACCGACACCAGCATGATGTTCATGATGCCGATGCCGCCGACGAGCAGCGAAACCCCGGCGATGCCGGCGAGCAGCGACGTCATCGTCTGGGTCGCCTGCACCCGCACGCTGGCCATTTCCTCCATCGTCCGCACCATGAAGTCGTCGGGATCGCCGGGCTGAATCTTGTGGCGCGTGCGCAGCAGCGTCGCGATGCGATCGGCGGTCGGGCTCGTGTCCGATGCCGAGGCCGCCGACACCGTGACATTCTGGACGAAGGTGATGCCGCGCAGCTTCTTCATGACGGTCGTGTAAGGCACGAAGACGACGTCGTCCTGGTCCTGGCCCATGCCGGTCTGGCCTTTGCTCGACAGGACGCCGGAGACGCTGAACGGCTGGTTGTTGATGCGAATCACCTGGCCCACCGGATTCACGTCGGGCCCGAACAACTGATCGCGGACGACGCTGCCGAGCACGGCGACCTTCGCAGCAGTGGCGACGTCAATCGGCGTGAAGAAGGTGCCCTGCTGCGTCGGCCAGGAGCGAATCAGCGGCAGGTCGATATCAGTGCCTTGCACCTGTGTGCCCCAGTTCTGATTGCCGGCGACGAGCTGGCCGCGCGTGTTCACACCAGCGGCCTTGTACTGCACGCCTTGCACGTTGAGGATGGCATTCGCATCGTCCGGCGTCAGCGTACTCGCATTGCCCTGGCCCTGCCGCACGCCGGCCTGCGTGAAGTTGCCGGCGCTGACCATGATCATATTCGTGCCGGCCGACTGGATCTGGCTCTCGATCGAGGTTTGCGCGCCGGTGCCGAGGGCGACCATGGTGATGACGGCGGCGACGCCGATGATCATCCCGAGCATGGTCAGGGCGGTGCGCATCTTGTTCCGGTTCAGCGCCTTCACCGCGATTCGGAGAATCATCACGAAAGACATGAGTGCTCCTGGGCCGCTGTCGGTCCGCTCACGCGGTCGCCTCCGCCGGCGCCGGCAGCGCCGCGAGCTCTTCCTCAGCTGCGCGCCGCCTGGTCAGGGCGCGATCGGCAATCGCCTGTCCGTCACGGAATGTCACGATTCGAGTGCCGTACTCCGCGATGTCGACCTCGTGCGTGATCAGTACCACGGTGATGCCGCGCTCGCGGTTCAGGCGCTGGAAAATCCCCATGACTTCGATGCTGGTTTTCGTATCGAGGTTCCCGGTCGGCTCGTCCGCCAGCAGGATCGAGGGGTTGTTGATCAGCGCCCGCGCGATCGCGACACGCTGCTGCTGTCCGCCCGACAGCTGGTTGGGGTGATGGTCGGCGCGGTTGCCGAGCCCGACCAGTTCGAGCATCTCCGTCGCGCGCTGGTGCCGCTCGGCCGTCTTCATCGTCTTGCCGCCGTAGAGGAGCGGCAGCTCGACGTTGTCGAGGGCCGAGGTCCGCGCCAGCAGATTGAATCCCTGGAACACGAACCCGATCTTCTTGTTGCGGACGGCGGCCAGCGCGTCTTTGGACATCCGGGATACGTCCTCGCCGTCCAGGAAGTACTGGCCCGCCGTCGGCCGATCGAGGCATCCGACAATGTGCATGAACGTCGACTTGCCCGAGCCCGAGGTGCCGTTGACGGCGAGGAATTCGCCGCGAGGCACGTCGAGCGTCACGCCGCGAAGCGCCTTCACTTCGACCTCGCCGACCACGTAGGTCTTCACGAGGTTCCGAACCGAGATCACGTTGGACGACGCAGCCATCGGAACGCCTTACCGGCCGCGCCCTCCAGGTCCGCCGAAGCCGCCAGGCCCGCGGCCGCCGGGCATCAGCGGATTGCCCGAGCCCTGTCCGGGCTGCGCGCGCGTCGAGCCGAGGCCGGTGACGCCGGTGACGACCTCCATGTTCTGCTGCAGCTCGCCGCCCAGCAGCTCCGTGGTCGTGCCGTCGGAGATGCCCAGCCGCAGGTTCACCGGCTTCAGCTCATGATTCATGAACAGCCACGCACGGCCCCGCGTTTCGACGTTCGGCAGCGGCGCGAAGAGCGCGTCGATCGTCTGCGGGGATGCCGCAGTGCCGTACTTTGGCTTGAGCGCGCTGATGCCGGACTTCGCGTCGCGCGTTTTCGGCGCGTCGTGCATCACCTGCTCGAAGGCGGTGGTGTCCTGCCCGCGGTCCTTCATCCGCGCGACGAACTGCTTCTGCTCGTCTGGCGACATCGACGTGAAGCGCTCCATCATGCGCGCGGGATCGAATCCGCGGCGTCCTTCGCCGCCCTGACGGCCGTCTGCATTCTGCCCGGAGGCCGACGGCGCGGCTGGGGCCGGCGTCGATGAACCCGACGTACCCTGCGACGCCGCGGCCGGCGCCGCTTGAGCAGCGGAGCGACCACCGCGTCCGCCGCGATTGCCGCCCTGCGCTTCGGGCGGGACCTCCTGATTGAGCGACGCGAACACGTCGTTCGTCGGGCGGAAGCGCAGCGCGGCGTTGGGCACGCGCAGCACGTCGGTGCGCTTCGAGATCTCCACCTTGACGTTCGCGGTCATCCCCGGTTTCAGCTTCAACTGATTGTTGGGCACGTCGATGACCGTGCCGTAGGTCGTGACGTTCTGCACCACGACCGGCTGCAGGCGGATCTGCGACACGGTGCCTTCGAACGTGTCGGTGGGATAGGCATCGACGCGGAACGTCACGTGCTGGCCGGGCCGGATGCGGCCGACGTCGGCCTCGTCGATGTTCGCGTTCACCTGCATCTTGGTCAGATCGGCCGCCAGCATGAACAGCGTCGGCGCCTGCATGCTCGCTGCGACCGTCTGTCCGACGTCGACGCTCCGCTGGGTCACGATCCCGTCGATCGGCGCGGTGATGATCGTGTGATCCAGGTTGACCTGATTCTGGTTGACCGAGGCCTGCGCCATCGACACCGACGCGGTCGCCTGGTTGACCGTCGCCTGCTGCGCCGCGAGGGACGCCTGCGCGGAGTCCACCGCGATCTTCGCGGAGTCGAGGTCGCTCTGCGGCAGCAGCGCCTTCTCCGCGAGCTCCTTTGCGCGCGTGTACTTCTGCTGGGCGTCGGTGAGCTGGACCTTCATCCGCTCGAGATCGCTCTGCGCCTTCGCGAGGTTGGCGCGCGTCTGCGCCAGGTTCGCTTTCGACTGTTCGAGCTGCGCCTCGAACAGCGACGGATCGAGGCGCGCCATCACCTGGCCCTTCTTGACGATCGAGTTGAAGTCGGCGCCGAGCCACGAGATGTTTCCCGACACCTGGCTGCCGACCTGCACGGTCGTCACCGCCTGCAGAGTCCCCGTGGCGCCGACCGTGTCGATGATGTCGCCGCGACTGATCGGCGAGGTCACGATCTGGATCTCCGGGCCGGAGCGCTTGATGTAGTACGCACCGACACCCGCGCCGACGGCGGCGACAATCAACAGACCGGTGAGCGCTCGCTTCATGGCGACTACTGTCCGACGGAGTTGGCGACGTTGATCGCACCGCCCGCCGTCACGAGCGTGATGTTCAGGTTCTGCAGCGTCGTCTGCTGCAGCCGTTCGAGCTCGACGAGCGACTTGCGATAGTTGAGCACCGCCTGCAGCTCGTTGTTCTGCGCGGTCGCCAGATCGCGCTGCGACTGAATGACGTTGAAGTTCGTCGACATCCCGACCTCGAACTTGCTCTGTTCTGCTTCCAGCTGTTTCTGTGCCAATTCGCGAGCCGCCTGCGCGGCCTGCACGCGTTCGGTATTGCTCTGAGCGGTGAGGACAGCGTTGGTCACGTCAGTGGCCACCTGGAGCTCGATCTGCTTCATCTGCGCCTGGGCCTGATTCACCTGGACCTTGGCGCGCGCCGCGTTCGCTTCCGCGGCGCTGGTGCCCAGGGGGTAGCTGAAATTCAGCTGCGCCGTCCAGCGCGGGTAATTGGTGTGGAAGAGCGTCGACAGCGCGTCGGTGTAGCCGCCCGGGAGCGTTCCGATCGGCACCCGGTTGACGCCGGTCGAGCCTGGCGCGTACAGGTACTGCGCGCCGCCGACGCCAACCAGGCCGTAGGTCGCTACGAAGTCGGCTTGCGGTTTCAGCTGGTCGGAGAGGAACTTCACCGTGACGTCGTTCACCTCGACGTTCTTCTTCGCGATCGCCAGGTCGGTCCGCTCGCTGAGCGCACGCCGCACGGCCGCCTCCGTGTCGAACGACTGCGCGACGAAGTCCGGACGATCGACCGGGTCGAGGCGCACGTTCCAGTTGGGGTCCGCCGTGCCGCCGACGATCAGCCGTTTCAGCACGAGCTCGGCGGTCCGCATCGTCGACTGCGCCGCGACGAGGTTCTGGCGCGCCGTCGCGGCCTGCGACTGGGCCTGCACCACGTCGATTGGCGCCATGGTGCCGACTTCGACGCGCGTCTGGTTGTCGCGCACGAGCCGCTCGGCGAGGTCGAGCGACTGCCGCGCGACGTCGACCGACTGCACGGCGAAGACATAGTCCCAGTACGCGTTGCGGACGTTCGACAGCGTGTTCGTGATCGTCGCGCGCAGTTGCACGTCAGAGACGTCCCGATTGAGCCTGGTGACCTGCAGCGTGCGTCGTGTCGCGTCGGTCCTGAAGTTGCGCAGCAGCGGCTGGGTATAGGTGCCGGACCAGTTCGTGTTGTAGGTGGGGTTGTAGAGCACGTTCAAACTGGTCGTCGTCTGCTTGTTGTTGTTCAACTGAAGCGATGCGCTGCCCCCGCCCCACGGAATGCTCTGCGCGATCCCGGCGTTGTAGTTCGAGAGGCTGGCCTCGATCGGCGCGCCGACGGCGTTGCCGCCCGACAACGTGCTGGTCGCCGGGTTCGTCGTCGACTGCGTCGAGACGACCGACGTCAGCGAGGGGTAGTACACCGACCTGGTGCTCGCATACGTGAGGTCGTTGATCTCGGGAGTCAGCCGCTGCACGGCGATATCGAGGTTGCGATCCAGCGCGAACTTCACCGCGTCGTCCAGCGTGAGGGGGACCACCGAGCGCGTGTCCCCGGACGGCGTCTGCTGTGCCGTGGTGGGCGTCTGCACGCGCGCCGCATCGGCGGCCTGTTTGATCAGCTCCCGAATCCGCGCGTCGGAAATCTGCTGTGCGCGGGCCGGTGCGGCCACGCCGACACAGCCGGCGAGCACGAGGGCAGCCGTCCACTTCAATCCGTTCCGTCTCATCGCTACTTTCTCCCTTGCTTGTTGTCGGGGCGCTGGTGATCTTTTTCCCATTGCTCGTGCAGCTTGTTCAGCTTCACGCGCTGGTCGGGCGAGAGAACCTGGCGCATGTGCAGCAGCATCAGCGTGCGGTTCTTGTTCAAGTTCGCGCGAATGCCTTCTACCTTGTCGACCTGGCGCACGACGACTGCCTCGTCCGCGTTGGCGGCAATCAGCCGCGAGAGCTCAGCCTCCTGCTGATCCAGTTCCGCTTTCTTCTGACGGAGAAGCGTGATCGTGGATTGAAAGACGCTGTCGATGCGCGCGGACTGTTCCGCCGTGAGGCTGAGGTCCTTCTGGAACTGCGCGTCGCGCCACCAGGGGAATCCAAACGATTGTGCGCGACCTGAGCCGGCAAAGGCCAGCGATAAAACGATGGCAAGCCACCCCGCGCGCCAAGTCGAGCTCATACGTAAACCTCTGAAAAAACTGCTACTTGAGAGATTACGACGGGCTGCTC
>DATFWL010000426.1:0-4005 GCA_035259385.1 Vicinamibacterales bacterium
CCGGCCGGCGCTCCGCTTGTCGCTGGCAGAGCGGGAAGAGATTTCGCGCGGGCTGCTCGCCGCCGAGTCGTGTCGCGTGATTGCGGTGCGCCTGAGGCGCAGTGCGTCGACGGTGTCGCGGGACGTGGCGGCGAATGGGGGGCGACACCGCGATCGGGCGTGGCGGGCCGACGAGCGGGCCGTCCGGTACGCGCGACGTCCAAAGCCCGCGCAACTGGCGCACTGTCTGCGGCGGCGGTGGGAAATGGCGCGGCGGCTCGCCGAGCGCTGGTCGCCGCAACAGATCGCCGCGCGGCTCGCGATCGACTATCCCGATGAGCCGGAGATGCGCGTGTCGCACGAGACGATCTACCAGTCGCTCTTCGTCCAGGCCCGCGGGGCGCTACGGAAGGAGCTGACGCGCTACCTCCGCACGGTACGCGTGCGCCGCCAGCCCCGCCGCCGCACGAATCCGAAGGACCTACCAAGCCACGCAACGCCAGCCATCACCAGTAGAGCCATGCCGGCGATAGCGCTGATAAGGTCAAAGTAGTGTCCGGGGCTGTCTGGTAAGCCCCAGCCCATACTAGGCAGCAGTTGCAGCCTCTCCGCAACGTGGGTGAGCGCCATCACGACAAGGAAACAGCAACCGGCCAGTAGAAGAAGCCGCGTCATCCGACGAGCCTAGCGGTCCTCGGTGTCAACCTGTCAACCCTCGCGCGGCCCAGACGCTAGCCGAAAATCGCAGGGCGCCGCCTCGCGGGCGGCAGGCCGTCGGGAAGGACCCGCCTCACGGTGTCGTCGTCGACGCCGGCAGGTGCCAGGTCCCTCACGATCGTGGAATATCACGGACGCGAACGGCGAATACGACCGATGTGTCGCTGGACGCGGGAACTTTCGCGGCCGCGCCGGGACCGCGCGACCAAACATCGATCACAGATCAGAACTTTGCCGACCATGCCGACCGCTGTGCCGGTCGCCGGATAATCGGCGGTGACGATCCATCCCGCGTGGTTAAGCCAGTCGTTGCAGTCATGGCACTGGCGCGCGAGCGCCCCCGCGCCCTCGAACTACCACAGACGCCGCTTTACTCACGATACGTACAACTACGCATCAACGATGGCACCAGTGTGCAACCATCACGGCGCGGTGCGCGCCCGCACGGCGGCGGCGCGCCCGGCGGCGACCGCGGACGCGATGCCCCATGCCGTCTATGCTCGAGAACGACCGCCGCCCGTCCCGTCCCAGCGGGGTCGCTGCCGAGGCCGATGAGCCACCCGACGGGTCGGCGCCGATAGGCGCGATGAAGGGCCTTTTTCGCGACGGCTGACAGAACGCGCCGATCTCGGACACTCGCAGAGTTTCTGCTCCGTAACAAGACGACCGTCCGGAACCGCCACCCGTCGGCGCGCGCGAACGCGATGGCCGTGAGCACGCCCAACACGAGGGCGAGCGCGTTCACGACCGGATGCGCGTGGGATGCCGAGGACGTACCGGGACACCCGGCTCAGCCGCTGCAGGTCGGCAGCGCCATACAGGTGTACGTCGGCGTCACCGAGAACGTCCCGGCCGGCGGCGGCGTAGCACACTGGTGCGGATGGGCGCAGCTGCAGGTGACGGACGCCGTCGTCGTCGTGAAGGGATTGGAGCTCGACCCGATGGCGTTCTCGAACGTCACCGACACCGAACCGGTCGTGATCGGGTTCGGGTGATAGACGGTGCACGCCGGCCGCTGCGTCGAGCCGATCGTGAGCGTTCCCCCGCGGCCGAGACCGAGCCGACGCTCGCGTTCGTTCCGGCTCCCGGGAGCACGGTCAGCCCGCCGGTTCCAACATTGATCGGGCCGCTCAGCGACACGGCGCCGGCGGAGTCGACGATCGCCTGGCCCGAGTAGTTCGTGATCGTGCTGCCCGCGGCGGTCGACAAAAGTCCGCTCGTCGTGACGAGATCGATCGTGCTGTCGGGCCCGCCGATCGAGCTGATCGTCCCGTTCATGGTGAGCGAATGGGTCTTCAGCGTGATCGAGCCGAGCGACGAGAGCTGCACGCCGCTCGCGACCGTGACGTCCTGGCTGCTCAAGTCGAGCGTGCAGCCGGTGGTGAGGATCGTCGACGTCGAGATCGTGCAGGACGACGGGCCCGTTGATGCGCAGATGGACGTGCTGCAAGACCCGGTGTCGGGTATCGAGATCGTGTCGTTCAGGTGCACGTAGGTCTGCGTGGCGTCGTTGGAGAGCTCGATCGCGTGCCGATGCGACCGGAGGAATTGAAGTCCTCGGCCGAGAACCGGAGGCTCGCCTCCGCGTCGTTCTGCGTCCAGTTCGGGGTGTTCGGGGGATAGCAGACGTTGGTGTTCGTGCCGTCCTGGTAGATCCACCGCGTGTTGTAGATGTTCGCCTGCGGCGCGCCGCCCTGGAACTCGGTCAGGTAGCCGCCCGAGCCCATGAAGCGTTGCGGGCCGAAGGCGATCTTCCACGTCTGCCCCTGGCAGTCATTCGCGAGCGTATCGTTGTTCGCGATCGCGAAGTGGTAGCGGAGCTTCACGACGTTCGCGATCGACGTCTGATACGGCGAGACGCGGGCCGATCCGTAGGTCTCCCCGTACAGCAGCTGGATCGTGAAGTTGCCCTCGACGGCCTGGCCGTACGAATCCATCGCGGCGCTGCCGTCGACGACGATGTAGTACGTCGTGTTCTCCACGAGCTGCGCTCGCAGCTCGACCGACGAGCTAGCGGTCGTCGTGGTCTCGCATCCGAAGGTGCCGCCGGTGGGCGACGTGGCGATGTACACGGACGGGTAGTAGGTCATCGCGGGCGACGTGTTGGTCGTCTCCAAGCCGGTGACGCGGATCGTCGCGACGCCGCCCTTGTAGCCCGACACGACGGGCGTCGTGAACTCGTAGATCTTCTCCGGATGGTTTGTACGCCGGCGTGTCGCAGCAAGCGGTCAGCTGCGCGGGCTGTCCGGCCGTGCTCCCGTTCAGCGTCTGCCCGGCGCTGATCGTGTCGTAACCGAACGCCTGACCTGAAAAGAGTAGCCCGACGAGAACGGCGGCTCGCGTCGCACCCATAATATGCTCTCCTGGCAGGTTGAGATCGACTTGCGTTCAACATGATTCATCGATCGTCAATACAGTTTCAGAAAAATCTTCGGACGGTGACGCACCATCGCTCCCCGGACCGACCGTAGATCGGTACGGTGCCGGCTCATCAAGTGCTGCAGCGGTGCAGCGGACCGCGACCTGCGAGATGCCGCGGCGCGTGGCGTACTGCTGCGAGGCGAGCGTCACCCCGAGCCTCCGGGTAGCGGAGCGGCGGCCCCGCGTGACAACCAGGGTGACAACCCTCGGCACGGCCAGGCGCTAGCGAAAAACGGCGGGGCGCCGCCTCGCGGTCCGGACCGACCGTCACAGGACCCGACCACCGACGGTCACGACGACGGTCCGGGATCATCCGACGCCGGCCGCCACGCCGGTGAGCGCGGGCGTCGTCGTGACCAACGGCTCGGGAGATGTCGTGTGCGCGCTCCCGACCTTCGACGCCAGTGGTCAGCTGATCGCCTTCGGCAGCTGCTTCAACTTCGCCGTGCTCGGACGCTGATCCGCGCGGCCTCGTCGATCGCGCGGGTGTGCTGCGGCTGGCAGGGATTTTCGGGGTCCGCTGATGAGACGGATATGCGGACGATCGCTGGCAGCCCGACGCGGTCACCAGCGGTAGAAGGTCGAGTGGACTTTCGCTGCGGGCGGTCGGCGGTGGTCCGGGCGTTGGCGCGCCTGTCCTACTTTGAGCGATGCGCGCTCGGGATGGCGGGCGGATAGAGATGCTCAGCAGGCACGCAGCGGGTGTGGAACAAGGTGGAATCGGCGTCCTCCGGGCTCCTTGTGTCCATCATCTCAATTCGGGCCTTCTCGCAGGCCACAGTGCTGTCGTACGCTGCGACCTGCCGCCATCGCGAGATTGGCAGCGACGCATCCCCCTGTGGTGGCATTTTCATTAGCAGCCAGCCGCCGAGGAGTAAGGTCCAGCCA
>DATFWL010000427.1:0-2339 GCA_035259385.1 Vicinamibacterales bacterium
ACTTCGATCTCGAGCGAGTTCATGTCGACGATCGTGCAGATTCCGGTGCGCGTGAAGCCACCACCAGCCGACATCGGTGACACTGTCTCACCCGGCTGCGCGTCCTTTGAGATCGCGACACCACTGAACGGCGCGCGAATAGCGACGTCATCGAGATTCGTCTTGGCAAGCGCCGCCTGTTGTTCGGCGACGGCAACCTGCTCGCGCGCGGATAGCACCCGTGCATCGAAAGCGTCGGCTTGCGATTGGGCGGCTTCCAGCTCCGCTGGTGCCGTAATGCGGTCGGCCGTCAGCCGCACAAGGCGCGACAGTGTCAACTGTGCCTCGTGAAGACGGACCTCGTTCTCTCGAACAGCGCGGCGGGCTGCCGCGACCTGGGCCTCTGCCAGTGCCAGCGTCGCACGAAGCGTCGCATCGTCGAGTCGCGCAAGAATCTGGCCCTCTCGCACCGCCTTCCCCTCCTCGACGTTTACCGCGACCAGCTTCCCGGTAATCTTTGAGGAGACCGTGGCGCGGCGGCGCGCCGTCACATAGCCCGTGGCGTTCAGGATCGCGGCCTGAGTGCCAGCCGGCCGCTCTGAGACGGTGGCGGCTTCCACTTCGATCAGGCGCTCGCGTGACACCCATCGCCACGCCACGAAACCGGTCACCGTAGCCAATGTGGTAACCAGCAGCCAACCAAGCCATCGGCTCGTGCGCGCTTGCGGCTTGCGCTCAATGCGCAGTGCGGCCAAATCGTCGTTGAGGTTCGGCGCCGCGGCCCTCGGTCCCGCAGCGAGTGCGAGGTTCGGCTTCTGGGCTATCTCCGCCATATTGGGGCCCCAAGGCTCGCCTCGGCAAAGCGCTTCGAACTACCAGTACTTCCCGACGGGCCGAACCTCAATCGCACCACCCAGACGAGCCGCCGGAATTCGCGAAGCGAGCTTTACGGCGGCGTCGAGGTTTTCCGCTTCAAGCGCGTAGTACCCGCCGACGCACCCTCGCACGTCCACGAAGGGACCGCTCGTTACGAGCGTCTTCCCATCCTGCACTCGCACTGTCGTGGCGTCTTTCGGAAGCCCGAGCGGGGCGCCCGGTGTGATCGCGGGCGAGTGATTGATCTCGTTGTAGTCGGCGTAGATCTGCTTCCTTTCGTCTTCGGAAAACGTTTTCCATGCTTCCGATGTGGGTGTCGGGGTTGTTCCCTGGTAGATCAACAGGACGAACTGCATCGCCTCCTCCTCAGCTGGACGTCGCCATCGACGTACTGCCCGTTGTATATGACCCACGGAACGTCCGAAGTGTGACCGCGACTCTGAGGCTTCGAGTCCGCATCACTGTGGCTGGACATCGCTTCGTGCTTGGGCGATCGCGCACAGATCGTCCGGCTCGCGGGTCGGTCACATTCCGCCGTCGCGCCGTGTCATGGCAACGACCCGCGAAAGCCTACGGGTGTGACACAAGGACGATTGGCTCGAGGATGACTCGAGCCTCCTTGAGTCCCGGAGGTCAGGATGCCGATTGACCAGAGACCCTTCCTGCCGGACAAAAGCGGCGGCACGGGAGCACGCCAGAATCTGTTTGCTCTCGGAGCTACGGGGCGCACGGGACGTCATGTTACGGATCAGGCGATCGCCCGCGGGCATCGAGTGACGGCCATGGTGCGTCGACCTCAGTCGCTGAACCCACACGCACGACTGAACATCGTCATTGGCGATCCGTTGAATGCTGATGACCTGGCAAAGACTTTACCGGGACACCACGCGGTCATCTCATGTCTCGGTCAGCGATCGTCAACAGATGCAACTCTTCTTCAGGACGCTGCAAAAGCGCTCGTAAGAGCCATGGGCCGAACGGCGATGCGCCGTTGTGTGGTCTTGTCGCAGGGCCTTCTGTTTCCCAGTCGCAACCCGATGATCGGCCTGTTCCGGATGATGCTCGCGAGGCACGTCGCTGATTCGACCGCGATGGAACGTGTGCTTCAAGAGAGTAGCATCGACTGGACGATCGTTCGTCCGCCGTATTTGAAGGACGGTGGAACCAAACGGGGCTATCGCGCCGAGGTGGGTGTCGCGCCCGCAGGCGCTTGGTCGATGCAACGCTGCGACCTCGCTACTTTCTTCTGGATGAAGTGGAGAGCCACAGGCATCCACGGATGGTGGTGGGCGTCGCCTCCGCATAGGTGCGAGCCGGACGACTCAATGAACGGCAGTCGAGGCGATTAGCTCTGTGATCCGTCGATCAAAGAACCGCTGTTCAACCTCGTTGTTCGTTAACGCCCGCGCGCGGCGGTAACTTGCCACTGCCTCGGAGGTTCGTTTCAACCTGCGAAGAAGATCTGCTCGAGTCGCGTGCCATCC
>DATFWL010000428.1:0-7586 GCA_035259385.1 Vicinamibacterales bacterium
TCGGCATCGTGCTGCACCTGCGGCGCGTCCACAACCTGGTCGCGGCCCTGACCGCGATCTACTTCACGGCGGCGATCCTGCCGTGGACGGCGCTGTTTCTCGCCAACTGACCTGACCGCCTCGCCAGCTCCGCGCAAGCTGCACGCTGCATTCGTGTCAGGGAACGCAACGGCCGCAAAGACCGCTGAGAACCGCAGAGCCGAAGCCCGAGCGCGAGCCTCCACTGGCGAAGATTGGGGGGAGACCGAGGGTTGACTGTCAGTCTCTGCGTTTTCTTTGCGCGCTCTGCGGTCTCTGCGTTGACGGACAGGAATGCAGCGTGACAGCTGCCGCGAAAGACGGGGAGGCTGCGCTACACTGGCGGGATGCGCCGCGACCCGCTCGATTATCTCGCGCGTGAGCTCGATGCGCTCGCGCAGCAGGGCCTGTATCGGCATCTCCGCATCCTCGAAGGCGAGCAAGGCCACAAGAGCACGTTCGACCACCGGCAGGTCGTCAATCTCTCCTCGAACAACTATCTCGGCCTGACGACGCACCCGAGGCTGCGTGAGGCCGCGCTCTCCGCGACGCGCACGCTCGGGGTCGGCTCCGGATCGGTCCGGACGATCGCCGGCACCATGGACATCCACATGGAGCTCGAGCGCCGGCTCGCCGCGTTCAAGCAGACCGAAGCGGTCGTGGTTTTCCAGAGCGGCTTCGCCGCGAACGCCGGGGCCGTCGCCGCCGTATTAACCAAGGACGACGTCGTGGTGTCCGACGAGCTGAACCACGCCAGCATCATCGACGGCTCGCGCCTGAGCCGCGCGACGATCAAGGTGTTTCCGCACAAGGACGTCGACGGCGCGCGCAAAGTCCTGAGGGACCTGCCGGCGTCGCAGCGGAAGCTGGTGATTACGGACGGGGTCTTCAGCATGGACGGCGACCTCGGCGCGCTGCCCCAGCTGTGCGCGGTGGCGGAGGAATTCGGCTGCATCATGATGGTCGACGATGCGCATGCCAGCGGCGTGTTCGGCAGGAACGGCCGCGGCACCATCGATCACTTCGGCGTCCACGGCCGCGTCGACATCCAGGTCGGCACGCTGTCGAAGGCGATCGGCGCGCTCGGCGGCTACGTCGCCGGCAGCAAGTCGCTGATCGAGTTCCTCTACCATCGCGCCAGGCCGTTCCTCTTCTCCACCTCGCACCCTCCGGCTGTCGCCGCCGCGTGCATCGCGGCGATCGACGTCCTCGAGCAGGAGCCGCAGATCATCGACCGGCTGTGGGAGAACACGCGCTTCTTCAAGAGCGGACTCCAGGCGCTCGGTTTCAACACCGGCATGAGCGAAAGCCCGATCACGCCGGTCATCGTCGGCGAGGGTGCGCTGGCGATGAGGCTGTCCGACCGGCTGTTCGAGGAGGGCGTCTTCGCGCAGGGCATCGCGTTTCCAACCGTCGCGCGCGACAAGGCGCGCGTCCGCACCATCGTCACCGCCACGCACACGCGCGACGAGCTCCAGTTTGCGGTCGACGTGTTCGAGAAGGTGGGGCGCGAGCTGGGGATTCTGACGGAATCGGGGCTCGGGGCTCGGGGCTAAGGACTCGGGGCTAGGGGCTAGGGGCTAGCTGCTTTGAACACATCGCGCACTTCCCGCCTCAGTGATTTCTTCGACAGCTACACGAAGGATCTCACCGCCGACGATCTGCAGCGCCTGTTCACGCGCGACACGCGCGACGCCTACCGCTTCTTCACTCGCGGCGTCGATGCCGAGGCGCTCGCGCGGATGCCGTGGCACCGCCGGTTTGCCGCCGAGGTGCGGCTGCTGTTCATCGCGTTCTCGATGAAGCTGTCGCCGGCGCGGCGCGTCGTCTTCGGCGGCGCGCTGTTGCTTGCAGCGGTCGGCCTCGTCAACCTGTTTCGCGGCATCGGGATCGTCGAGATCGGGCGACTGCCGTTCATGTCGATCGGCGTGCCCGGCCCGCTGTTCGCCGGCGGCACGTGGTCGCTGCTCATCGCCTTCGGGCTGATGAATCTGCTCGTGCTGCTCGAAGTCGCCGATCGGTTGTCGCTGAAGAACGACCTCGAGATCGCACGCGACATCCAGCAGGCGATGCTGCCGAGCGGGCTGTACGCGGGTCCGGGCGTCGAAACGGTCGGGATGAGCCGGCCGGCGAACACTGTCGGCGGCGACTTCTACGACATCCTGCCGCTCGCTGACGGCCGCCTCGTCGTCGCGGTCGGCGACGTCGCCGGCAAGGGCAGTCCCGCTGCGCTGCTCATGGCGCTGCTCCTCGCCATCCTGCGGACGCTCGTCGAGGAAAAGCTGGAGCCGGCCGACTTGACGACGCGGCTGAACGTGCAGGTGTGCCGGCATGCGCCCGGATCGCGGTTCATCACGTTGTTCTATGCGGTCTACGAACCGGCGACCGGTCTTCTCACCTACGTCAGCGCCGGGCACATGCCGCCGCTCGTGCTCAGGCACGACGGCTCCTGCGAGCGACTGTCCGACGGTGGGATTGCGCTCGGCATGTTCGAACGGTCGACCTACACGACGGGACGTGTGCTGCTGGGGCCCGACGACCTCGTCGCCGTCTACAGCGACGGCATCACCGAGGCCGAAAACCCGCAGGGACGTCCGTTCGATGAAATCGGGCTGGAAACCGCACTCCGCGCCCACGCGCGCGACAGTCTGTCCGCAATCGGTGCCGGGGTCGTTCGCGCCGTCGAACGCCATACCGATGAGAAGCGATTCGCGGACGACCTCACCATTCTGTTGTTGCGCAGGACGGCAAATGCTTAACTCGGCGTTCTGAATAACTCTCCGTCGGGATCTGAACGAGGATCTAAAATAGTCATACCGGTCATGAGGATACGCGCCGCGATTGCGCTCCTGGCGCTTACGCTCGGCAGCGGCGCCTACCCGCATGCGCAGGAAACGGATGGCGTCCGTCTGCTCCTGGCACGCCTGGAGCGCGCGCTGCAGACAGGCGATGGGCCGGCTTTCCTGGCGGCGCTCGCCGATTCAGCGGATCGCGACCGTGCTCTCTGGTTCATCGGATCCGAGCTGATTCCTGGCTCCACGCGCGCCGTCATTCAGGAACGCGATCGCCAGCCGCTCGCCGGGACGCTTCCCGGCAACGGTTTCCGCCTGATCGTCGATACCTTCGCCGAGTACGGCTCGCGCGCGCGTGCGGCGACGTGGCGGCTCGACGTGAAGCGCACCGGCGAGGCGGGCTCCGATCGCGAGTGGACGATCGCCGACGAGGAGCGCCTCTCCACCGTCGACAACCTGTACCGCGTCAGCCTGAACACGTCGAAGGCATTCGCAGCCCATAACCTGAAGATCGCCGCCGAGGATCTCGACCTGACGCTGCCACAGGGGTCGGTGTACATCAGCGACATCGAGCCCGGGGTCACCGGGCTGGTGCTGCTCGGACGCGGCACGCTCGATTTCCATCCGCCGTCGATGACCGAAAAGGGCCAGCTGAAGATTTTCTGCGGCGCCGAGGCGCTCGACACGACGTTCGACGCGGCGTTCATCCGTCTGAACCCCTACGACTACGACAGCGTGATCGACGCCGCGGCGCTGCAGCCGAAGACGGTCGACGCCAGGGAGCTGCGGCGGGCGCAGGACGTCTTCCGCGAGGAGTCGCAGAAATCGTTCGTGATCGATCTCGGCGACCTGAGCCGCGACGCGTGGTCGCTGCTGCCCGGCGGCGGCGACTTCGTCGCCGAGGTGCGCACGCGGAAGTACGACACGCTCACCTACGCGCACTCGAGCGCCGAAGCCGAAGACATCACGCTGTTCGATCGCAAGCGCCACCACAACATCGCGCTCTATGCGTCGAAGCAGAAGCTCGCCACCCGCGGCCGCTTCTACAACGAAGACGACCTCGTCGACTACGACGTGCTGCACTACGACATCGACGTGGCGGCGTCGCCCGATCGTTTGTGGATCGACGGCAAGGCCACGCTGCGGATCAAGGTGCGGTCGTACGTGCTCGGCACGCTGTCGCTGCGGCTCGCCGATCCGCTGGTCGTCCAGTCGATCGTCAGCTACGAGTACGGCCGGCTGTTCGGGATCCGGGTCAAGAACCAGAACACCATCGTCGTCAACCTGCCGACGGCGCTGACCCGCGACGCCGAGCTGACGGTGACGATCGCGTACGCCGGCCGCCTCGAGCCGCAGACGCCGGATCGCGAAGCGCTCGCGCTCGATCAGAATCGACCGCTCGCCGACGACATCCCGCTGCTCGCGCCGGAGGCGAGTTATCTCTACAGCAGCCGCAGCTACTGGTATCCGCAGGCGCCGGTGAGCGACTACGCGACGGCGCGAATCCGGCTGTCGGTGCCGCCGACGATCGACTGCGTCGCGAGCGGCGAGCTCGAGCCGGGCTTCCCGACGCTGGTCATCCCGCAGGGATCGGCGCAGCAGCGCAAGCTGTACGTGTTCAGCGCGACGCAGCCGCTGCGCTATCTCGCGTTCGTGATGAGCCGCTTCGCGCGAGCGGAAACCGCGACGGTTGCGTTTCCGACCGCGGGCAACGGCCGTCCGCCCGGACCGGACGCCGAAGACATCCGCGTGCTGGGATCGACCTATCGCAGCATCAACCTGTCGATCGAGGCGAACCCGCGGCAGCTGCAGCGCGGACGCGATCTTGCCGATCGCGCCGCAGCCATCGCGCTGTTCTACGAGTCGCTGATCGGCGACGCGCCGTATTCGAGCTTCACCGTCGCACTGATCGAGAGCGATCTGCCAGGCGGCCACAGCCCCGGATACTTCGCCGCGCTCAATCAACCGCTGCCGACGTCACAACTGCAGTGGCGGAACGATCCGGCGGCGTTCAGCGGCTTCCCCGACTTCTTCATCGCGCACGAGCTCGCGCATCAGTGGTGGGGCCAGGCAGTCGGGTGGCGCAACTACCACGAGCAGTGGATCAGTGAAGGGTTCGCACAGTACTTCGCCGCGTTGTACGCGCAGCGTCAGCGCGGAGACGACGTCTTCGCCGCGGTGATGCGACAGATGCGGAAGTGGGCGATCGATCAGAGCGACCAGGGACCGGTGTATCTCGGCTACCGTCTCGGCCACATCCGCGGCGAGAGCCGCGTGTTCCGCGCGCTCGTGTACAACAAGGGCGCCACGGTGCTTCACATGCTGCGGCGCCTCGTCGGCGACGAGGCGTTCTTCCGCGGACTGCGGCGCTTCTACTGGACGGAGCGCTTCCACAAGGCCGGCACCGAGGATTTCCGCGAGGCGATGGAACAAGAAAGCGGCCAGTCGCTGGACCGGTTCTTCGAGCGGTGGATCTACAACGCGACGCTGCCGCACCTGAAGGTCGGTTACCGCGTCGACGGCGGCGAGGTCGTGCTGCGCGTCGAGCAGGTCGGCGAGGTCTTCGACGTGCCGGTGACGATCGTGCTGCAGTACGCCGATCGCAAGGCCGTCGACGTCCTCGTGCGCGTCCACGACCAGGTGGTCGAGCAACGCGCGCCGCTCGCTGGCGTACTCCGCGGCATCGACGTCAACAAAGACGACGGCCTGCTCGCCGAGGTTGTCAGGAACTGAGAGCTTACGCGAAGCTCCCCCTATTCGACGTAGATCGCGGCGACGCGTTGCTCGCCGGCCCGCGCCAGCGGCTCGAAGACGAGCGTAAACCCCGTGTAGGAGCGGACTTCGCGCAAACCGAACGGTCCGCGCTCCTCCGTCTGCTTGACGAGCGTCTGCGAGACGAGGCGTGCGACGGTGTCGGGTTTCCGGTCGCCGACATGAATCTGCCGGTCGGGCGCGAGAACCAGCGTCGCGACCGAGACGACCTCAGCGGGCACGCCGGTGGCCACGGCCGCGGATTTCGCGAAGGCCTGCGGCGCAATCCGGATCTCGCGAATCAGCAGCAGCGCAACGACGAGCGCCAGCATCATGGCGGCGCCGACCACCACGATGTGCACGCGTTCAGCCAGGTGATCGTCGTCGAAGCTGAGGCGAGTGCGGGTCGCGTCCATGAGGAGAGGTCGAAAAATCTAGGCACGACCGAGTGCGTTGTCAAGCCAAGGAAGTACTCGAAGCGACGCACTGTACGAGTTGACTACGCTCGTCTGAAGCCGCCAGAGGCGGGGGTAACAGCTAGCCCTTAGCCCCTAGCCCTAGCCCCCAGCCCCGAGTCGCAGCCCCCGTAAAGGTCTGGCCATCCGCTCTTGGTATGATCGAACTCTTATGGACACTGTGACGCTGACGATTGACGGCAAGCCGGTGACCGTCCAGAAGGGCAAGACGGTCCTGCAAGCCGCGATCGAGAGCGGCATCCAGGTTCCCTACTACTGCTACCACCCCGGCATCGGCATCGACGGCTCGTGCCGCGTCTGCATCGTGAAGATCGAAAAGATGCCGAAACTGCAGACCTCCTGCTCAACCGTCTGCACCGACGGCATGATCGTCTCGACCCGCACACCCGAGGTGGAAGTGGCACGCGCTGGAGTGTTCGAGTTCCTGCTCGTCAACCACCCGCTCGACTGTCCGGTCTGCGACAAGGGCGGCGAATGCCCGCTGCAGGACTTCGCGTACACCTTCGGACCCGAGCAGAGCCGCATGGAATTCCCGCGCCGCGTCTTCGACGGCGAGGGCGTGAAGGCCGATGTCGACTTCGGCCCGACGCTGATGCTCAATCGCAACCGCTGCATCCTCTGCACGCGGTGCGTCCGCTTCATGCGGGAGGTCGACGGCGACGCGCAGATCAACATCATCGACCGCGGCTACGGCAGCGAGATCGCGACGTTCCAGGAAGAAGGCGTCCACTCGCTGCTCTCCGGCAACCTGATGGACGTCTGCCCCGTCGGCGCGATCACCACACGCGACTACCGCTTCAAGTCGCGGCCGTGGGACAACCCGTTCGCGGCCGACACCATCTGCACGCAGTGCTCGAGGGGATGCAACGTCACGGCGTGGATCAAGGCGAAGCCGGAATGGGCGAAAGGCTCGCGCCTGATCCGCTTCACACCGCGCTTCAACCCGGACGTCAACGACTATTGGATGTGCGACATCGGCCGCTTCGAGTACCACTGGATTGAAGGCGACGATCGCCTGCGCGCGCCGCTCGTGAAGGATGCCAACGGCCTGCAGCAGCCGGTCCCGTGGCGCGACGCGACGACGAAGCTGGCCGAGCGGCTTGCCGCCGCCGGCACCGCGAATCCCGACGGCGTGCGCTTCCTGCTGTCCGCGCACGCGTCGCACGAGGAGTTCTTCGTCTTCCGGCGGCTCACCGAGGAACTGATCGGCGACGCGGGCCCGGCCACGATCAGCGTCACCTGGCGGCATACCGAGAAGCCGCAGCCGTCGAACACGACGTTCAGGGTTCCCGCCGTGGACGCGCCGAACGTGAACGGCGCGCGCATTTTCGGACTCGTTCCCGGCGCGCCGGGCGAGGCTGCGGGCGAAGCCAGCATCGGCGCGCTCCGGCAGGCGGTCGAATCGGGCAAGGTGAGCGCGCTGTACGTGTTCGATCCCGGACCGGACGGCTCGCTTGGCGACACGGGGTGGATCGTCGAGGCGCGCACCAAGGGCAGGCTCGGCCTGCTGATCGTGCAGGGCGTGCTCCTCACCGGCCTCGCGCGCGCC
>DATFWL010000429.1:0-6254 GCA_035259385.1 Vicinamibacterales bacterium
CGTCGTCGCGATGTCAGGGCTGACGAACGCCTGGCCGCCGCCGGCCGGTGGCGTGCCGAGCGCCACGAGCGACGGTGCATATGCGCCCTGCGCGCAGCTGGACGAGAATGTCGACTCGGCCGAGTTGATGGCGCGCAGCGACCCGATGGCCGACGCCTCGTTGCCCGACATACGGGCACGCAGCAGACCCGGAACCGCGATGGCCGCGATGATGCCGATGATGGCAACCACGATAAGCAGCTCGATCAGCGTGAAGCCCTGTTCCTTACGAAGTTTCATGTGACTCGCCTCCAGAATGTGTCCCGCATCGGATGATGTCGTCGCCGGGACACCTCCCTGTGAGCAACCGAAGTGCCAAGCTCATCTTGATCGGCACGGACTGACTAACTGACTATCGACAAACGACTTGTCGCTCGATAGCGGCCTGGACCGCCCTGCCGGAGATCGTCACCGGACAAAATTTGTCAGCCGGCGCCTGACAACGAGTGTCAGTCCCACCGAACGCATGACGGCTATCGATTGATTCGTGGTAGCCAACCGCGATTACAGGTGTGTCGCTCGGTCGAGTCCGCATGATCACGACCTGGTCGGCTCAGCGGAGGTTGTATTTCTTGACGTAGTAGCGGAACGACCGGAAGCTCATGCCGAGCAGCTCCGCCGCCTTCACCTGCACGCCGCCGGCGCGCTTCAGTGCCTCCGCGATGTACCGGCTCTCGATCTGCTTGACGTGAGCTTCGAGGTCGAAGCCCGACTCGGGAAGGGCTTCGGGCATTCCCGCCGATGCACGCAGTGGCATCTCGCCCCGGATGGCTGGAGGCAGGCTGTCCGGCAGAATCGCCGGGGTCGGCTCGAGCGCGACCGCGCGCTCGACCACGTTCTCCAGCTCGCGGATATTGCCGGGCCAGTCGTAGCGCATCAACAGGTCGAGCGCCTCGCGCGAGATGCCGGTGATCGCCTTCTCCATCTGATCGGTGTACTTCGCGACGAAATGCTCGGCCAGCAGCTGGATGTCTTCCCGCCGCTCGCGCAGCGGCGGCAGCGAGATCGGGATCACGTTGATGCGGTAGTAGAGATCCTCGCGGAAACGACCGTCGGCGATGGCTTTCGCCAGATCCTGGTTCGTCGCCGCAATCACGCGGATGTCGGCCTGCAGTTCCTCGAGGCCGCCGACGCGGCGGAAGCGGCGCTCCTGGAGCACGCGCAGCAGCTTCACCTGCATCACCGCGCTCATCTCGCCGATCTCGTCGAGGAATACGGTGCCGCGCTCGGCGACCTCGAGCAGCCCTTTCTTGTTCATGTCGGCGCCGGTAAAGGCGCCGCGCATGTGGCCGAACAGCTCCGATTCGAGCAGGGTCTCGGGCAGCGCGCCGCAGTTGAGCGACACCATCGGCTTGTCGCGGCGCAGCGAGTGGAAATGAATGGCCTGCGCGACGAGGCCTTTTCCCGTGCCCGACTCGCCGGTGAGCAGAATCGTGCTGTTGGTGCGCGCGACGGTCTCGATCATCTTGAAGACGTCGAGCATGGCCGGGCTGCGCCCGATGATGTTCGCGAACTGATGCGACAGGCCGAGCGTCCGCTTCAGCAGGAGGTTCTCCTGCCGGAGCTGCCGGTTCTCGATCTTCTCGCGCACTTTCATCTTGAGGAGATCGATGTCGAACGGCTTGCTCAGGTAGTCGCACGCTCCGAGCCGCATCGCTTCCACGGCGGTCTCGGTGGACGCAAAGGCGGTGATCATGATCCCGAGGATGTCCTGATCGATCTTCTTCGCCGCGCGCAGCACGTCCACGCCGCTCAGATCGGGCATCTTGATGTCCGAGATCAGCAGGTCGACCGGCTCGCGCCCGAGCAGCTCGATCGCAGTCCGGCCGTCGTCGGCGAGCAGCACCTCGTAGCCTTCGCGCCTCAGGACGATCGCCAGCAGCTCGCGCATCGACCGCTCGTCGTCGACGACGAGGATGCGCGGCGGACGGCGTTCCGCCGCCGGCGCGACCGGCTGCGCCGCAGTGCTCATGCCACCACCGCCGGCGCGCGCGCGGGCAGGTGTACCGAGACGGTGGTCCCGGCTCCCTGCTGCGAGCTCACGCGAATCTCGCCGTTGTAGTCGGCGACGATGCGATGGACGATGGCGAGGCCGAGCCCGCTGCCCTTGGCGAAGCTGCCGTGAAACGGCTGGAAGAGGTTGTCCAGCTGCTCCGGCGGAATCCCGATCCCCTGATCGCGCACCGTCAGCACGATGCTGCCCGATGATTCGAGGGAGGCGCTCAGCTGCAGCCGCCCGCCCCTGGGCATCGCGCGCAGGCCGTTGGTGGCGAGGTTCCAGACAATCTGCTTGATCTGCCCCTCGTCGGCGTCGTACCAGAGCTCGCTCGACGGCACGTCGACCTGGATTTCGTGCCCCTCGCGCACCTCGTTGCTGTTGCGCAGCAGCAGCGCCGCGTCCTTCAGCGGCCGCCGCACGTCGAAGCGCTCGATCTGGAAACGCTGCGGCCGCGCGTAGGCCAGAAACGAGCGAATCGTCGTGTTGAGCCGCTCCGACTCGCGGAGCACGATGTCCATCAGCTGTTCCTGCTCGCTGCTGAGCGCCAGTTCCTGCCGCAGGATTTGAATCGACCCGGACATCGAGGCGAGCGGATTGCGGATCTCGTGCGCGATGCCGGCGGCCATCTCGCCCACCGCGGCGAGCCGCTGCTGAATCGCGGCGTCGCGCTCACGCTGCTTGATCGCGGTGACGTCCTGGAAGGTGAAGATCTGTCCGGCGCAGCCGCGCGGCGTCTCGAGAGCGGTGACCGTCAGCCCGATCTCGCGCGCGCTGCAGCCGTCCAGCGGCCGGTAGCGGAACTCGTACCGGCGCGCGCCCGTTGCGGGCGCCTCGTTCTGAATCGACTGCATCACGTCGGCCGGCAGCTGCAGCACCTCGGCGATGAGACGTCCGGCCGCGTCGCGGAACGGAATGCCGGTGATCGCCTCGGCGCCGCGGTTGAAGGTCACGACGTGATGCGCCGGATCGGTCGTGGCGAGGCCGCTGGACAGGCTGTCGATCACGTGCTGGTTGAGCGCCTGCAGGTCGGCGATCTCGCTGGAGGCCTGTTCGAGCTTGACGCCCGCCGAGCGCAGGCTGTTGGCCAGCGATCCGCTCAAGAGCGCCACCGCAAAGAAGCCGAAGATGTTCAGCGCCGTGGTATAGCGCGCCACCGATGCCGGCGGCAGCACGACCGACGCGGAGATGAGCCAGGGATCGGTCCGCAGGCCGGACGCGGCGAGGTACTGCGCGAGCACGAGCCCGCCGTACAGCACCGAGCTCAACGTGGCGACCATCAGGCCGCCGCGGCGCAGCTGGATCGTGCTTGCGGCGATCACCGGCAGCACGTACAGCGACGTGAAGTAGCTGGTGATGCCGCCGGTGAAGTAGATGAACGCCGACACGATCAGCGCGTCGGTGCCGAACTGGAGGTCGACCAGCCACCGGTAGCGATCGACGTAGCGCAGGGTCAGCGCGTAGGCGATCGTCAGCGCATAGGTCAGGCCGATCAGCGAGAAGTACGGGTTCACGGCGAACGAGCCGGGCGCCGTGATCTGCATGAAAATCGCCGACCCGAGCAGCAGCGTGCTGATGATGAAGCGCACGATCATCACGCGCGACACCTGCTGCCGCAGGCTCGGCTCGATCGTCGGCGTGTCGCCTGGCTGCGGGCCCGTCAAGGACGCAAGCGTGCTGTGCCCTTGTCGCATCGCGGTCTCTAGGTCAGCTTGGCGATCAGATCGAAGATCGGCAGGTACATGGCGATGACGATGCCGCCGACGACGACGCCGAGGATCGCGATCATGATTGGCTCGAGCAGCGTCAGCAGCCCGGCGACCGCGGTGTCGACCTCTTCTTCGTAGAAGTCCGCGATCTTGCCGAGCATGGTGTCGAGGGCGCCGGTCGCCTCGCCGACGCCGATCATCTGGGTCACCATCGCCGGGAACACGTTGGTCTCCTTCAGCGGCACCGAGATCGTCTCGCCGCGCTCGATGCTCTTCCGGGTCGCCAGGATCGCGTCTTCGACGATGGCGTTCCCCGACGTCCGGGCCGTGATGTCCAGGCCGTCGAGAATCGGCACGCCGGAGCTGATCAGCGTCGACAGCGTGCGGCAGAACCGCGCCACGGCGATCTTGCGGAGGATGTTGCCGAGGACGGGCGCCTTCAGCGAGGTCGCGTCCACGACGCGCCGGCCGTTCTCGGTCGCGTAGTAGCGTTTGAACATGTAGGCGCCGAGACCGCCGGCGATGAAGATGAACGGGAAATAGCGGACGAGATTGTCGCTGAGGGCGATCACGATCCGGGTCGGCAGCGGCAGGTCGGCGCCGAGGCCCGAGAACAGCGACGCGAACGTCGGGATCACCTTCCAGAGGATCACGCCGACAACGCCGCCGGCGATGACGATCACGGCGATCGGATAGATCATCGCCGACTTGACCTGTCCGGCCAGCTTGACCGCCTTCTCGATGTAGGTGGCGAGCCGCTTCAGAATGGTGTCGAGAATGCCGCCTGCCTCGCCGGCGGCGATCATGTTGGTGAACAGCGGATCGAACGTCTTCGGATGCTTGCGCATCGCGTCGGCGAGCGACGCGCCCGACTCGACGTCGCTGCGCGTCTGCAGGATGACCGCGGCGAAGTTCTTGTCCTCTTCCTGGTTGCCGAGAATGTCGAGGCACTGGACCAGCGGCAGCCCGGCGTCGATCATCACCGAGAACTGCCGCGTGAAGACGGCCAGGTTCTTTGCCGCGACCTTCTTGCCGATCGTGCCCTTCTTGCCCTTTGCGTCGGCCTTGGCGTCGGCTTTCGCCGCCGCCGGCGTGATCCGCGTGACGTTGATCTGCTCGCGGCGCAGCGCCGACACGGCCGCGTCCATCGTGTCCGCAATCCGCTCGCCGGTCACCGTCTGTCCCGCGCGCGTCCGTCCCGAATACGCAAAAGTGGGCATAGCTACATCCCCGAGGTTCTAGAGTTCTAAAGTTCTAGAGTGCTCGGTTCCTGGTTCCTGGTTCTTGGTTCCTGGTCCTGGTTCCGGGTTCCGGGTTCTTGGTTCCTGGTTCACGCATTCCAAATTCCAAATTCCAAGTTCCTAATTCCTCACCCGCGCGCTGGAGCCGGGCGCGGCAGCGCGCCCGGACGGTTCAGCCCCGCGCCGGCGACGACGCCGACGCCGCGGTTGATCATGTCCAGCAGTTCGTCGCGGTTCGAGGAGGCGCCGAGCGCGACCTCCTGCGAGATCTTCCGCTGCATGTAGAGGCTGGCGAGCGACTGGTTCGCGGTCTGCATCCCGAGCTTCTCCTGGCCCGCCTGCATCGCGCCGTAGATCTGGTGAATCTTGTCGTCGCGGATCAGGTTCCGGATCGCCGGCGTCGGCACCATGATCTCGAGCGAGCACACGCGGCCCTTGCCGTCGGCTCGCGGCAGCAGCGCCTGGCAGACGATGCCTTCGAGCACCAGCGACAGCTGCGTGCGGATCTGCGCCTGCTGGTTGGCCGGGAAGATGTCGATGATGCGGTTGATCGTCTGCGCCGCCGAGTTCGTGTGCAGCGTCGCGAAGGTGAGATGCCCGGTCTCGGCGATCTTCAGCGCCGCTTCGACGGTTTCCAGATCGCGCATCTCGCCGATGAGGACGATGTCCGGATCTTCGCGGAGCGCGGCGCGCAGCGCGTCGGCGAAGCTGGCGGTGTCGCTGTGCACCTCCCGCTGGTTCACCAGGCAGTTCTTGTGCGGGTGGATGTACTCGATCGGATCCTCGATGGTGAGGATGTGATCGTGCCGCTCTTCGTTGATCTTGTTGAGCATCGCCGCGAGCGTCGTCGACTTGCCGCTGCCGGTGGGACCGGTGATGAGCACCAGACCGCGCGGACGCTCGGCGAGCGTCGCCAGCACCGGCGGCAGCCCGAGCTCCTGGAAGGTGCGGATCTTCTCGGGAATCAACCGGTAGACCGCGCCCACGGCCCCGCGCTGGTTGAACACATTGCAGCGGAAGCGCGCGCCGATCGCCTTGATCCCGAATGAAAAATCGAGCTCCTGCGACTCCTCGAAGCGCTTCTTCTGCGAGTCGGTGAGCACGCTGTAGACGAGGCTCTTGGTTTCGGCCGGCGTGAGCTCGGGGAGCGGCAGCCGCTGCAAATGGCCGTGGACGCGCACCTGCGGCGGCGTCTGCGTCGCAATGTGCAGGTCGGACCCTTGCAGGTCGACCATCGTTTTCAGCAGTTCCGGTAATGTCGCCACATCT
>DATFWL010000430.1:0-31847 GCA_035259385.1 Vicinamibacterales bacterium
GCTGCTCCTTGTAACCGAGCCGCTTTCGCGGCGGCTCTGACAAGGAAGCCTCCTCCTTTGCGGACGCCTCTTCCTTTGCGGCCTTTGTTGACCGCTGTGACATTGTCTCCGGGCGCGCCTGCCGCAGATAGTCCGCGTAACCGCCCACGTAATCGCGCACGCGTCCGTCGCCTTCGAACGACAACGTGCTCGTGATCACGTTGTCCAGGAAGACCCGGTCGTGGCTGACGAGGAGCAGCGTGCCCGGCCACTCCACCAGCTGCTCCTCGAGCAGTTCCAGGGTCTCGAGATCGAGGTCGTTGGTCGGCTCGTCGAGCACGAGCACGTTCGCCGGCCGGGTGAAGAGGCGCGCCAGCAGCAACCGATTCCGCTCGCCGCCCGACAGTGCCTTGACCGGCGAGCGCGCCCGCTCGTTGGTGAAGAGGAAATCCCTCAGGTAAGCGTGGACGTGGCGCGAGCGGCCGTTCGCGGTCACCGTGTCGTTGCCGTCGCCGATCGTGTCGAAGACCGTCCGCTCGGGATCGAGCTGCTCACGCTGTTGATCGTAGTACGCCACGTGGACGTTCGTGCCGCGGCGCACCTCGCCGGCGTCGGGTGCCAGGTCGCCGAGCAGCAGGCGCAGCAGCGTCGTCTTCCCCGTGCCGTTCGCGCCGATGAGGCCCACACGATCGCCGCGCATGATCCGTGTCGAGAAGTCGCTGATGACCGGCCGCCCCTCGTACGCCTTGGCAAGTCCAAGCGCTTCGAACACCAGCCTGCCGGACTGCTCGGCCCGCTCCACCTGCAGCCGCACGTTTCCCATCTGCTCGCGGCGCGCTGCGCGCTCGCTGCGCATCGCGAGGAGCGTGCGCACCCGCCCTTCGTTCCGCGTGCGCCTCGCCTTGATGCCCTGCCGCAGCCACGCCTCCTCTTCAGCCAGCTTCCGGTCGAACTTCGCCTGTCCCAGCGCCTCGTCCGCCAGCGCGTCTTCTTTCCGCCGCACGTAGGTGGCGTAGTCGCCCGGCCAGGACGTCAGCTGGCCGCGATCGAGCTCGACGATCCGCGTGGCCAGCCGCTGGAGGAAGGCGCGGTCGTGCGTCACGAACATGACCCCGCCGGCATAGCTGGCGAGAAATTCCTCGAGCCACGCAATCGCATCGATGTCGAGGTGATTGGTCGGTTCGTCGAGCAGCAGCAGATCCGGCTGGCCGACGAGCGCCCGCGCAAGCAGCACGCGGCGCCGCCACCCGCCTGACAGCGTATCGACGATCACGTCGGACGGCAGGCCGAGACGCGAGAGGATCAAATCGACATGGTGCTCGCGCAGCCAGAGATCGTCCTCTGCGAGGTGGTGTGTGTGTCCTTCGGCGACCACGTCGAAGACGCTGCGATCGGCGGAGAGCGGAACGTCCTGTTCGAGTCGCGCGACCCGCAGCGCCGGTTGCCGCCACACAGTGCCCGCGTCGGGTGCGAGCTCACCGCTGATGAGTTTCAACAGCGTCGATTTCCCCGCACCGTTGCGGCCCAGGACGGCGAGGCGCTCGCGCGCATCGATGAGCAGCGACGCGCGATCGAGCAGCGGCAGATGACCGTACGCGAGGGAGATGCCTTCGAGCGATACGAGCGGCACGCGTCACACCTACATCAGAAGGAATAGATCGTTCGCCGACGAAACAACTGCGAGCCGTCGTCGAAGACCGATGGCACCACGACGAAATGCGAAAGCTACATCGTTGCGTGAATGAAACGGCGCGACCCCTTCTCGAGCCTTCTCTGTCATCTGCTTGTGAATTCGGGCCTTACCCCGAATGGCCGATACTGCTGGGCTCTGGCACGGTCTGTGAGAGCGGATCGCTGCGCACAAGGAGGTGCATGGAAGTGAATACCTGGCGAACAACGGTTACGGGACTTCTCGCGTCGGCCTCGCTCGTCCTCGTCGGATGCGGATCCGATCGCGTGGGCGGCATCACGTCGCCCTCCACTGTCGATGCTCGCACCGTTTCGGCGGCCACTTCCAACCTCATCGTCGCTTTCGATCACGGCAACGACGGCGACGAAGTCGAGGGCGAAGCCCCGGTCACCTCCCTCGTCGCCGGCACGTCCTGCCCAACCCTGAGCTTCATGATCGGCAGCCTCAAGATCTCGGTGACAGCCGCAACCCAGTTCGAGCGCGGCACCTGCGCCAGCATCCAGCCGGGCGTGATGCTCGAGGTCAAGGGTACCAAAGTCGGTACCGCCATCACTGCCACGAAGATCGAGTTTGAAGGAGGTGCGCCGGCGCCGCCGACGACGCCGCCTGGAGCGCCCACGCCCGGCACGCAGCAGATTGAAGGCGAAGGCATCGTGACGGGCCTCACCGCCGGTACCGCGTGCCCGGCGCTGCAATTCACGGTCGGCACCTTCACCGTCAAGCTCGCGGCAACCACGATCTTCGAGCGTGGCACCTGCGCCGACGTGAAGGTCGGCGTGACGCTCGAAGTGACGGGGACCATGGACGCGACCACCCACACCGTCACGGCGACGAAAGTCGAGTTCGGGAACGTGAACGAAGACGAGAACGAACCGGCCGAAGGCGACGGCATCGTGACCTCTCTGGTCGGAGGCACCTCCTGTCCGACACTGCAGTTCATGGTCGGCACGTTCCTGGTCAGGCTGGACGCGAATACCGTGTTCGACAAGGGCTCCTGCGCCGACATCCAGGCTGGCACGAAGGTTCACGTCAAGGGCGGCATGAACAGGACGACGAGCAGTGTCCTCGCCACTCGAATCTCGGTGCAGACCGACACACGGGGTCCGGGCAACGGCGAAGTGGAAGGCGAAGACCGCGTCACCAGCCTGATGGCTGGCACGGCGTGCCCGGCGTTGACGTTCACCATCGACGAGTGGACGGTGTCGGTGAACTCGTCGACGGTGTTCGCCGGCGGCGCGTGCAGCAACATCGCGGTCGGGAGCAGGCTCCGGGTGAAGGGTACGGTGACCGGCGAACACGCTGTTGTCGCGACCAGCGTCACCTTCAGTAACGACTGACCGCTATTCGGCTAGGATCGCGTGCGTCATGCGCACGCGATCCTTCTCGCTCCTGCTGTCGGCACTCTGCGCGGCGACGCTGTCCGCGCAACCTCGCCTCACCTTCGACTACCAGGCCATGGCACGCCGTCTCGTCCAGCAGCTGGCGCTGAAGCCGGGAGAGCGCGTGCTGTCGATCGCCCATCCGGGCACGTTCGAGGACCTGCAGCCGTGGGTGCGCTACGAGGTGATGCGTGCCGGCGGCATCGATCTCGGCGTCGTCGAGGTGCTGCGCGAGCCGGCGCCGGACGCGTTCGACTCCGCTGTCCTGGCCAAGGGCGCACGGGACGCGCGCGCGCACTACAAGGCGATGTTCCGCGACGTGGATGCCGCGATCATGATGCCGGGCGCCAACACCTCGCATCCGGCGTATCTCGCGATGCAGGACTGGCTCAAGGACGACCTCACCGAGCATCGCGGTCGCCGCACGATCCACTTTCACTGGCTCGAAGCGGGCAGCGCCTATCCAATCGCCGGACAGCCGCTGCCGGCCCGCACGCAGATGGACGCCTGGTATCAGCGCGCGCTGCTGCAGACCGACTACAAGGCGCTCGCGGACGTCGAACGCCGGTTCGCCGATGCCCTGCGCACCGGAGAGGTTCACATCACGTCGCCGATCGGTACCGACCTGCGCTTCCGCGCCGGCGACCGCCCGGCGAACCTGCAGGACGGCGATGCGTCCGCCGCGCGCGCGGCGCAGGGCAAGGTGCTCGTCGATCACGAGATCGAATTGCCCGCCGGCGTGGTCCGTGTCGCGCCGCTCGAGGAGACGGTGGACGGCGTACTGGCTTTTCCGCCATCGCAGTGGGACGGACGTCCGGTGGACGGCCTGAAGCTGCGGTTCGCCAAAGGGCGCGTCGCCGAGATTACGGCCGCGAGCGGCCGCGACGTCGTCGACGCGGAAATGCGGCGCGCCGGCGACGCGGGGCGGATGTTCCGCGAGATCGGCGTCGGGTTCAACCCGCTGCTCGGCGTTCCCGACCGGGAGCCATGGATTCCGTACTATGGATACGGCGCCGGCGTCGTCCGCTTGTCGCTCGGCGACAACACGGAACTCGGCGGGAACGTCACGGGCGGCTACGTCCGATGGAACTTCTTTACGGATCTCACGGTGACGGTCGGCGGAACGACGTGGGTGACGAACGGGAAGATGTAGGATCGACGCGTGAGTCCCACTCGCCGACGATCGCTTTCTGCGGTCGCTCTCGCGATTGCCGTCGCTGGCGCGGCCTACGCGCAGCGGCGGTTCGATGACTTCGGCTTCGGCGGGTATCGCGGCCGGGTGCCGGAGATCCACAACGTTCCCTACGACGGCCGCTTCACGTTCGTGCGCGTCAAGTACGAGACCGCGCCGGGAGGCTACTGGGCGGGCGGACGCCCGGCCTGGGTGCATGGGTTTCCGATCGCCGAGCAGAATCTCATGCGGATCATGACCGACATGAGCTACCTGAACCCCCACGTCGAGGACATCAACGTCGTGACGCTCGACGATCCGGATCTGTTCAAGTATCCCGTCGCCTACATCATCGAGGTGGGATGGTGGACGCTGACGGATCGCGAGGCCGCAGCGCTGCGCGAGTACATTCAAAAGGGCGGGTTCGTCATCGTCGACGACTTCAAGATGCTCGGCTGGCGCGGCATCGACACCGGCGGATGGGAGCCGTTCGCGCAGAACATGAATCGCGTGCTGCCGGGCGTCCAGTTCTTCGACATGGACGCGTCGCATCCGATCTTTCACTCGTTCTTCGAGCTGAACGAACGGAAGCTGGACGACGTGCCGCAGGCGTACAACGCCGGGCGGCCGATCTTTCGCGGCGTGTACGAAGACAACGATCCCGGCAAGCGACTGGTGATGATCATCAACTACAACACCGACGTCTCGCAGTTCTGGGAATGGTCCGGACGCGGATTGCGTCCCGTCGACGACACGAACGAGGCGTACAAACTAGGCGTCAACTACCTGATGTACGGCTTGACGCACTGACGCTCGACTTCTGAAGCCTTCTCGCCGCGTCACGGAAAAGCGTTCAACCGATCGCGTGCGCTTCAGGCAGAGCCCTCGCGCCGGTCGAGTCTCACAGCCGCGGGATTCTGGCTGATCGGGTTCACCGGCGAGACGACCGCCGATCGGCAGCTCGTGCGATGGCGCCACTCCCCCAGTGTCCGCGACGAATCAACCGATCGAATCGGGAGCGCTCGCGTGACCGCGACCGTCGCATATCACCGTGCGACCGCTGGCACGCGTCGTGCTCAGCTTTGAAGGAGTGGAGCTGGATACCCACCACGATGTGACCTCGACGGAGACGAAACGCCTCCGCAGCCGAACCAGACGTTTCCTGTGGTTTTCGCTCGGGCTGCTTGCGGCCGTCGTGATCGCGATTGTCATCCTCATCGCCAACGTGCCGATGTCGTCGGATATCCTGCGCGACCGCATCGTCGCGTCACTCTCGCAACAGCTCGACAGCGACGTGGAGATCGGTGACCTTCAGCTGCGCGTCTACCCCATGCTGCGCGCGGAAGGATCGGACCTGAGCATTCGGCGCCGCGGTGCGAGGTCCGAACTGCCTCCGCTGATCGTCGTCAAGACCTTTCACGTCGACGGCAGTCTCTTCGGCATCTGGCGCAAGCATGCCGATCATGTCCAGCTGACCGGCCTCGACATCAACATCGCGCCAAGGTCCGAGCGCGTCGGGCACGACGAGATGCGCGGCGACACACCGCAGCCGACCGCGACCAACGGTGACCGCTCGCCCGAGGCAGGCGCGACAGACCGGCCCGAGAGCGCGGAAGAGCGGCGTGACGGCCCGTTCGGGGACTACGGCGTCGTGATCGACCGGCTCGATACCGACAACGCACGGTTGGTGATCATTCCGGACGAGAAGGACGCGAACCCGAAGGTGTGGGCAATTCATCACTTGACGATGCACCGCCTCGGCGCGCCGAGATCGTGGCCGTTCGAGGCGACGTTGACCAACGCGATCCCGCCCGGCGAGATCGAGGTCCAGGGCGGCTTTGGTCCGTGGAGCCGTGACGAACCCGGCGACACGCCGCTGACCGGTCGATTTGTGTTCGCCAAGGCGGACCTCAGCGTGTTCAGGGGAATCGCCGGCACGCTCTCGTCGCGCGGCAGCTTCGACGGCACGCTCGAGCGAATCGCGGCGCGCGGGGAAACGGAGACGCCGGACTTCATGGTCGCGATCGGCGGCCACAGGTTCGCGCTGCACACGAAGTACCGCGCGTTCATCGACGGCACCAACGGCGACACCAGGCTCGAGGAGATCGACGCGAACTTTCTCAACTCGCACCTGCTCGCGAAGGGCGCCGTCCTGCACGCGAAGAAGAACGAGCACGGACGCACGGTGACCCTCGGCGTGAACATGGATCGCGCGCGCCTCGAAGACGTCATGGCGATGGCTGTGAAGGCAGCAAGGCCGCCGATGACCGGCGCGCTCGGGCTGACGACACGGTTCGTGCTGCCGCCTGGCGAAACCGATGTCTCGGAGCGGCTGCGGCTCGACGGCCGCTTCGCCATTGCCAAGGCGAAGTTCACGAGCTACGACGTGCAGGGCAAGATCAACGAGCTCAGCAAACGGGGCCGCGGCGAAACCGACAGTCCGAAGACCGAGACCGTCGTCTCCGACTTCCAGGGGCGTTTTCGTCTTGGCGACGGCCGCCTGGCGCTGCCCGACCTGTCGTTCGCTGTCCCGGGAGCCAAAGTCGAGCTCGCGGGCGGATACTCATTGAGGCCTGAGACGCTCGACTTCAAGGGTCAGGTCGTCACAGACGCGATGGTCTCCGAGATGGTGACCGGGTGGCGGAAATGGCTGATGAAGCCGGCCGATGCCATCTTCCGGAAGCCGAAGAAAGAGGGCAAAGGCAGCATCATCCCGATCAGGGTGAGCGGCACCCGCAGCAACCCGAAGTTCGGGCTCGATATCCGAGCAGTCTTCAAGCGTCGCGAGTAAATCACCAGGTCCCCACATCTCGTGGCGTCTGCGGCCACGGCCACCCCATCGGGTGGCTTCAGGCGTTCAGCGACCCTCTATCGAATTCCTTAGAGTCTGCCGATACTCTCATAGACCAGAGTGTCGCTACTGTCATAAAGGATTCGTTGATGTCGTTCAGGAACGCCGTGCTTGCTCTCGCGCTGACGCTTTTCGCCGTTGTCAGCGGCTCCGCGCAGACGGCCAGTGGCACGATCGCTGGCAAGGTCCTCGACGCGCAGGGGCTTCCCATCCCCGGGACCACTGTGAGCGTCCAGGGTGTCGATTTCACGCAGACCTTCGTCACGACCGAAGAAGGCCTCTACCGGTTTCTCGATCTTGCGCCGGGAGCGTACACGCTGACGGCAGGGCTCGAGGGTTTCTCGACGGCGATTCACGATCGCATCGTCGTCAACCCGGGTCAAACGGTCGATCTGCGCATCACGCTGCAGATCAGCGCAGTCCGCGAACGCGTCACGGTCACGGCGCCTTCGCCGATCGTCGATGCGCATCAGACCGGCACCGTGACCGACGTCAGCTCAGACGAACTGTCCAACATCCCGACCTCGCGCGATCCGTTCTCGCTGCTTCGCTCAGTGTCCGGCGTGCTCGTCGATCGCGTGAACGTCGGCGGCAACGAGACCGGCCAGCAGTCGAACTTCACGTCGAAAGGCACGCGCCCGCAGGACGCGGTGTGGACGATGGACGGCGTCGCGATCACCGACATGACGCTCACCGGCTCGTCGCCGACGTATTTCAACTACGACAACTTCGACGCGATTCACGTGACGACGGCGGGCCAGCCGATCACGCAGCCGACCGGCGGCGCCGGCCTGAACTTCGTCGTCAAGCGCGGGACCAACCTCTTTCACGGCAGCGCGCGCGGCTACTACGACGGCGAAGCGATGGAAGCGTCGAACGTGCCCGACGAACTGCTTGCCGCCGGCGTGACGCCCGAGACGGCGGACCACAACAAGCAGATTTCCGACTACGGCTTCGACCTCGGCGGCCCGATCGTGCGCGATAGAGCCTGGTTCTACGGGTCGTATTCCGTGCAGGACGTGCAGCTGGTTCGCCGCTCGGGCGGCCTGGTCGACAAGACGGAGTTGAAGAACCCGAACGTGAAGGTCAACTGGCAGGCAACGCCGAAGGACCTGGTGAACTTCCTGTATTTCAACGGGTTCAAGATCAAGGACAACCGGAGCCCAGGAACGGCCGGCATCACGTTCGATGCGCCGACGGCGACGTTCCATCAGGACAACGCCTATTCAGATTTCCCGCTGCACGGTCTCTTCAAGTTTGGCGACGACCGCGTCGTCAACTCGAACATGTTCGTGTCGGCGAAGTACGCCTACTACAACACCGGCTTCCTGCTGACGCCGATGGGCGGCATGAACCTCTCGTCGGGCCGCGACCTGCCGCTGGCGACGTCGTACGGGTCGACGGTGCAGAGCCGCAACGTCCGCCCGCAGATGACCGTGAACGCCGACGTGAACTCGTTCCTGACCGCGTTCGGCGCCGCGCACGACGTGAAGTACGGCTTCGGCTTGCGCCGGGTGAACGCGACGACCGGCACGCTGTGGCCCGGCAACGGCATCCTCGCGCTGCGGCAGACGGCAACGGCCAGCTTCGCGCAGCTATTCCGCGAAGGCAGCGGCACGAACGAGACGCACTACTTCGATGTCTACGCCGGCGACACGATCTCGAGAGGCCGCGCGACGCTCGACGTCGGCCTGCGCTTCGACCGCCAGGGCGGCCGCGCCCTGGCCAGCAACACGGCCGCCAACCCGGCGTTCCCGACGCTCGTCCCCGGCATCGTGTTCGCCGGCTACGATGCGCCGTTCACCTGGAACAACCTGTCGCCCCGCGTCGGCGTCACCTACGCGCTCGACGAGGCGCGCCGGACGGTCGCGCGCGCCAGCTACGCGCGGTTCGCCGGCCAGCTCGATTCCGGCAGCGTCGGGTACATGAATCCGACTTCGTCCGCCGGCGTCGCGGTCTATCGCTGGAACGACCTGGACGGCGACCACCTCGCGTCCGCCGGCGAGGTGCTCACCGATCAGTTCGTCGCGGCGGCCAACGGCTTCAACCCGGCGAATCCGACGGCGGTCACTTCGTCGAACCGGATCGATCCAAATCTGAAAGCGCCGGTCACGCAGACCGTCGTGGCCGGCGTCGAACGCGAGCTGATGCCGAACTTCGCGCTCGAAGCGAACTACACCTACACGCGCACGACGAACCTGCTGGGCAACGCGTCCTGGTCGGTGACGCCGCGCGTTGACATGACGATCGCCGACTACACGCCGGGGCCGACGCTCACCGGCACGCTGCCCGACGGCAGCACCTACAGCGTGCCGACCTACATCCCGAACCAGGCGAAGGTCGCTGCGGGCGGCGGCGGCTTCCTCCTGACGAACTGGAACGGCTACTCGACGGACTATCACGGCGTCGAGTTCGGCGCGGTGAAGCGGCTCGCAAACCGCTGGATGGCGCGCGTGAACGTCGCGTTCAACAACGCGCGCGAACACTACGAGCCGCAGGCGATGTACGACACCAACGGCAACCCGACGCGGACGATCACGGAGCCACTGGTGGACGGCGGTCAGTTCGCGCCGCAGAGCACGGGCAACGGCGTCGGCAACGTCTATGTCAACGCGCGCTGGCAGTTCAACGCCAACGGCATGTATCAGGCGCCGTACGGCATCGAGGTCGCGGGCAACGTGTTCGGCCGCCAGGGCTATCCGTTCCCGCTCTTCCGCGCGCAGACGCTCGGCGCGGACGCCAACCTGTCGGTCCTGGTCACGCCGCAGATCGACACGTTCCGCTACGACGATGTCTGGACCACCGACATGCGCGTCGCGCGCCAGTTGAAGATGCGGGCGGTGAACCTCCGCGTGATCGGCGACGTGTTCAACCTCCTCAACGCGAACACGGTCCTGATCCGCAACAACAACGTGCTCGCGGCGCCGAACGTCTTCAACACGATTCAACAGAACCTGAGCCCGCGCATTTTCCGCGTCGGCGTCGTCATCGGATTCTGAATTACGAGGTTCTAGAGTTCTAAAGTTCTCGGTTCTCGGTTCTCGGTTCTCGGTTCTGGGTTCCAGGTTCTCGGTTCCAGGCTCTCGGTTCCAGGTTCAGGGTTCCAGGTTCTCCTCAAGGACGTAGCGCGAAGGCTTTAGCCGAGCGACGGTGTGGGTGGCGGCGTTCAACGCTCGGCTGAAGCCTGTGCGCTACGTTCTTATGAAACCCCTCTAGCGAAGCCGCCCGACCCCTCAGCGAAGCCGGCGAAGCCAGCGCCGCGCGTCCTGATATCGTGGGCACGCCGCGGCAACCAGCTTCCAGAACTTCGGCGAGTGATCCATGCGCTTCAGGTGCATCAGCTCGTGGATCAGGACGTAATCCCTCACCCACTCCGGCATTGTCACCAGCCGCCAGTTCAGGCAGATGTGGCCGTTGCGGTTGCACGAACCCCACCGCCAGCGTTGATTGCGAATGCTGATGCGGCTGACGGTCAAACCGTGCGCCGCGGCCAGCTGGCGCAGGCGCGGCGGCAGTTCCATCCTCGCACGGACGATCAGCGCGTGCAGCTCGCCGCGCGACGGCGACGGCACATCCTGGCGCGCGCGCTCGGCGGCAATCTTGCGCCGCTGCCGGTCGATCCAGCCTTGCTGCGTTCGTGCGAACTCCTGCGCCTCGCGCCGTGAGCCCCAGCGGGGAATGGTGACGCGGACGCCGCCGTCGTCGCCGACACGAAGGACGTAGCGCTTCGCGCTGGGGTGGCGGACGAACACCAGGGGTTCGGGGTTCGGGGTTCGGGGTTCGAGGTTCTGGTTCTGGTTCTGGTTCTGGTGGTTCTGGTTCTTCTGGTTCTGAGGTTCGACCTCCGGAATGCGTTGAGCGGTGTGCGACTCGGGCTGGAGCGGGCCTTCGAATAGTAGCGAGAGCTGCATCAGTGGCCGCCGTAGACGACGAAGCCGCGTTTGCGGAGGCTGTCGGCGAGCATCACTTCCATGTCCTTCGCACGCGCATAGGGCATCGGGTTGAGGTGGGCGTAGAGCCGCGGGACCAGGCGCTCGCCGCAGCGCTTCACGATGCCCGCCGCCTTGTATCCTCGCTTGTGGTTGTCGAACCGCTGTTCGGGTGTGAGGCCTGTCATGCCGACGTAATAGCCTGCCTTGCCGTCGCCCTTCGGGTTGCGCAGGTAGACGACGTAGACATTGTGATGATCAGCGCGTTTTCGCGTGCGAGGCAAGACCTCTGTTCACGGTGCGACGTTGGGTCGTCGCGCACAGCTTCGTTCGGAACCATCGCGATCAGTTTCTGGCGAGTTCCTCCTCTTCGGCGTGAAACGGCAGGCCGCCGGTCAGCTCCGGCGCCTGGAGCATCCGCGGCACCCGGTCGATCGGTTCGAGCGGTTTGATCTCCTCGCCGCCGTTCGCCGCGTGAAGTTCCTTGAACTTGCGCGCCTTGACCAGCACGTTGCCCTCGAGGGAGCCGACTGCCTCGTTGTAGGCCTCGAGGCTGGACTTGAGCCGCGCACCCAGCGTGTCGAACCGGGCGCCCAGCGTCCGGACGGCTTCGTAGAGCAGCTTGCCGTTCTCGCTGATCTTCCGCGCGTTCTCCTCCATCGCTTCCTGCTGCCACCCATAAGCGACCGCCCGAAGCAGCGCGATCAGCGTCGTCGGCGACGCCGGAATCACCTTGCGATCGACGCCGTACTCGATGAGCGTCGGATCCTGCTCGAGCGCGGCGCTGAAGAACATCTCGCCCGGCAGGAACATGACGACGAACTCGGGCGTGGCAGGGACCTTGTCGAAGTAGCCCTTCGCCGAGAGCTGACCGACGTGCGTCCGCACCTGCCGCGCGTGATCGGCGAGCAGCTTCTGACGAGTCTCGTCGTCGCCGGCTTCGAGCGCGCGCAGGTAGGCGTCGAGCGGCACCTTCGCGTCGACGACCACGTGCTTGCCGCCCGGCAGATGGACGACGACGTCGGGGCGGATGCGGCCGTTCTCGCTGCTGATCGTCTCCTGCTCCGTGAAGTGGCAGTGCTCCACCATGCCGGCGAGCTCGACGGCGCGCTTGAGCTGCAGTTCGCCCCAGCGGCCACGGACGCCGGGCCGCTTGAGCGCGTCGGTGAGGCGGCGCGTTTCCTCGCGAAGCGTCTGGCCGGCGGTGTCGAGGGCCGCGATTCGCTCCATCAGCTCGGTTCCGGTCTGCAGGCGCCGCCGCTCCGCGTCCTTGATCTCGCGGTCCACCTGCTCCAGCGTCCGCGCCATCGGCGCGAGCAGATTTTCGATCGCCTTCTTGCGCGCCTCGACGTCAGCGGTGGCCTCGGTGCGCGCTTCGCGCAGCCGTGATTCCGCAAGATCGAGAAACTGCTGGTTGTTGCTCTTGAGCGCCTCGGCGCTCATCGCGTGAAAGGCGTCACGCAGCTTGGCCTCGGCTTCGCCATAGGCTTTCAGGCGTTCGGCGTGGACGGCGCGATCCCGGTCGACCGCGCCCTGCAGGCGCGCGTAGCCCGGACGGGACGCGAGCCAGCCAACCACGGCGCCGACGGCGAGGCCGAGAATCAGCGTGACGCCGATGGGAACGATATCGATGGCCATGAGTATCGCATTGGTTGCCACGTCGTACAAGCCCTAAAGTCGACGCTCATCGCGACAACACGAACGGCAGCCACGCGTCAGGAAGCTGCAACTCTGCCGCGTGCACCGCGCCATCCATGCTCTTCGCGGCAACATCCGGCGCGGCGCGGTGGGCCTCGAGACCGGCGGCGATCTGTTGCAGCGCGCGACGCGCCGCGATCTGCGCCCGGCGCCGCTTGTCGACGTAGGCGCCGATCCCCTGCCCGGCCGCTGCACGTGCTTCCGCGCGCGCAGCCTTCAGCTCCGCAAGGCGCGCACGGTTCACCTGCTCGAACGGCAGCTGCGACTGAAACCGCTCCTCCGAACCAGTGTCGAGCGTGGCGGCGGCGCGGAGAGCCCTCTCGCGATCGAGCTCGAGGCGATAGCACTGGAAACACAGGGTCCGCGACGACGGCGCGATTCCGCGGTCCATCGCCTCGCGACACGCCGGACACAACGCCTTGGGGCGTTTGCCTTCCAGCTCGCCTCCCGGGAAACTAACCCAATCATCTGTCACAAGTTGCGGGTCTGGCTGTTGGGTGCCGCGCGACATCTCGCCTCCTGATGACGCGAGTCTACCGGCGAGGCGTGACAGGGTAGGTCACGGCTTCTAAACCGTGACGTAGCGCACGACGTTGCCCATGGCGTCGAGGAACCGGAGGAAATCGGCCGTGGAGATTACATACGTGCGGGTGTTGATGTTGGGATGAAACGACACGCGCGCGCTCGACTCGAGGTCGCGATCGAGAACGACGTAGACGGAGTGACCGGCGTCGTTGATCAATCCGAACGGCGACACCGACCCCGGTGTCAGGCCGAGGTGGGTCATCAGCCGCTCGGGGGATCCGAAGCTGAGTTTGCCGTCGCCGATCTGATCCGCAACTGCACGCAAATCGGCGCGCTTCGAGTGCAGGAGCACGACCAGGTAGTGTCGATTGCCTTTCTGATTGCGCAGAAAGAGATTCTTGCAATGCGTCGCGTCGATCCCTGTCCAGTGCTGCTCCGCCTCGTCAACGGTCGCGACCGGCGGATGCTCGTAGCGCTCGAAGCCGATCCCGAGCTCCGCCAGCCGGTTCGCGACGCCAGACTCGAGGTCGTCACTCACGGCCAAAGTATAGAGTGTCGCGAGGAGCTGCCGAGCACCTCATCAACGGCCGCGCAACCTTTTCTTGATCTATGTCGTCTAACGCCATATCGTTTGACGGCATATGACGAAACGCGACCCTGAAGCGCTGCTGCCGCTCACGCCGGCGATGTTCCACGTCCTGGTCGCTCTCGCCGACGGCGAGATTCACGGCTACGCGATCATGAAGGACGTCGAGCAACTCACCGGCGGCGCCGTCCGCCTGAGCACCGGCACGCTCTACGGCATCATCAAGCGCCTCCTCGACGACGGCTTGATCCGCGAGTCTCCGGTCACCTCGAAAGACGATGAGCGGCGGCGATCGTACGCGCTCACCGCGTTCGGCCGCGACGTCGCCCGCGCCGAGGCGGCGCGCCTCGAGCACACGCTCGCACTCGCGCGCAAGAAAGCGTTGTTCAGACACAGCTGACATTCAGTCATGAGCCATCAGCCCCGTCCTTCCGGCGCCGAGCGTATCTTCCGCCGCCTGCTCCGTCTTTTCCCCGCCGATTTCCGCGGAGACTACGGCGAGGACATGGCCGCGACCTTCCGCGATCAGCGCCACGACGTGCTGGGGCGCGCCGGCGCGGCCGGCGCGGCGCGGCTCTGGTGGGACACCGTCCGCGGCGTCCTCACCACCGCGCCGCGCGAGCACTTCGATCTGCTCCGCGGCGACGTGCGCTATGCGCTGCGTGGACTGCGGCGCAACCCGGCGTTCACGCTCGTCGCCGTACTCGCGCTCGCCGTCGGCATCGGCGCGAACACCGCCGTGTTCACGATCGTCGACGGCGTGCTCCTGCGCGCGCTGCCGTACCGGAACCCGGGTGAGCTCGTCGCCATCTACGAGAAGATGCAGGGGGCGCCGGTGGCGAGATTCGAATTCTCCGCGCCCGACTACGGGTTCATCCGCGACACCGCCGGCTCGTTCGCCGGCATGTTCACCTTCCGCAACCAGTCGCTCGAGCTGTCGGGCATCGGCGAATCGCAGCGTGTGGTCGGCGCGCGGATCGCGCCCGACCTGTTCGGCGTCCTCGGTGTCACGCCGGTTCTCGGCCGCGCGCTCACCGACGACGACGACCGTCAGAACGCGAAAGTCGCCGTGCTCGACTACGGCCTCTGGACGCGCGCGTTCGGCCGCGACCCGCAGGTGATCGGCCGGACGATCTCGCTCGATCGCCAGCCGTACACCGTCGTCGGCGTGATGGGCGATCGATTCCAGTTCCCGCCGCGCGGGGGCAGCCGCAATTTCCAGCCGGCGTCCGTGTTTCTACCGATCGCGTTCTCGCCGATCGAACGCCAGTCGTGGGGGATGATGTACAACAACACGCTGGTCGCGCGCCTGAAACCTGGCGTGACCTTCGCTCACGCGCGCGCCGAGGTGACGTCCCTCACCCCCGCGCTCATCCACCAGTACCCGCCCGTTCTCCAGGGCACCGGCTTCCTCAACGGGCTCTCGCTGCCGATGTCGTCACTGGCCGACGACATCGTCGGCGACACGAGGCGCATGATCCTCGTGCTGATGGGCGCGGTCGCGATTGTGCTGCTGATCGGCTGCGCCGACGTCGCCAACCTGATGCTGACGCGCGCCGGATCGCGGCAGCGCGAGCTCGCCGTCCGATCGGCGCTCGGCGCGAGTCCCGCCCGCGTCGTGCGGCAGCTGCTCACCGAGGGCGTCGTCCTCGCGGTGATCGGCGGCGCCGCCGGTCTGCTGCTCGCGTGGTGGACGATGGGAGCGATGCTGTCGCTCGCGGGCGACGCGCTGCCGCGAGCCGAGTCGGTCGCCTTCGATCGCCGTGTGGTGATGTTCACGGTCGTCCTCTCGTTCGTGACGCCGCTGCTCTTCGGCGTGATCCCGGCGTTGCGGGTCGCGCTGCGCTCGACCTTCGACGCGCTCAAGGAAGGCGGCCAGAGCGCGACGGCCGGCTACGGCCGTCAGCGGCTGCTCGGCGGACTCGTCGTCGCGCAGTTCGCGCTCGCCCTGATGCTGTCGGTTGGCGCGGGGCTGCTCGCGCGCAGCTTCGTCCGGCTGCTGTCCGCGAGTCCCGGCTTCCGGCCGCAGCAGGTGGCGACGGCAGCGGTGCAGCTGCCGGCAGGCCGTTACCCGGACGCCCGCGCGGTGAAGCCGTTCTACAGGCAGGCGGTCGAGGCGCTGCGTGCCATTCCCGGCGTGACGGCGGCAGGCAGCGCCACCGATCGCCCGCTGCACATCCAGGAACGCCGCGCCTTCAGCGCCGACCCGACCGCCGTGCAGATGCCGACGGTGAATCGGGTCATCGCCGCCTCGTGGGTCGCGGGCAGCTATTTCGAAGCGCTCGGCGTGCCGCTGAAGCGGGGACGCTTCTTCACCGACGCCGATGGCCGCAGCGACGCGCGCGTCATCATCATCAGCGAGATGCTGGCGGGGCGTCTCTGGCCGAACCAGGATCCGATCGGCCATCAGATCAAATGGGGCATCGACGTGCCGCAGAACACCGGGCCGTGGATGACGATCGTCGGCGTCGTCGGCGACGTCAACCAGAGCGCGCTCGGGACCGAGGTGATTCCGCAAACCTACGAGCCCATCGAACAGGAGCCGAACGGCCCGGCGAACTTCTATCGCCGCGTCAACCTCGTGGTGCGCGCGACCGGCGATCCGGCACCAATCCTGTCGGCGATCCGCGGCGCCCTGCAGCGGCTCGATCCGGAGCTGCCGCTTTCGGACGCGATGTCTGCGGCCGACGTCCTCGGCGAATCGGTGAAGCCGCAGCGCTTCAGCATGTCGGTGGTCGGCCTCTTTGCACTGGTCGCGCTGGGCCTCGCGGCGATCGGCATCTACGGCGTGCTCGCGAACGCCGTCACGCAGCAGACACACGAGATCGGCGTCCGCATGGCGCTCGGGGCGCGGGCCGGCGACGTGATGTGGTCGGTGCTGCGCCGTGCCCTCGCGTTGATGGCCATCGGCGTCGCGATCGGCACGGCCGGCGCGCTCGCCCTGGCGCGCGTGATGGCCGGTCTGCTCTATCAGGTTCGGCCGACCGACGCCGCGACGTTCGTCAGCGCCGCCGTCTTGCTCGCCGCGCTGGCCGTCGCCGCCAGCCTCGTCCCCGCCTGGCGCGCGACCCGAGTCGATCCGCTCGTCGCGCTCAGAACCGAATAGCGAGGTTCTTCAGGTTCTAAGAGCAGGTTGCAAAATCAGCTCGCTCGCGGGTGGCCGCGAACGGGGACGCCCCGCCGGGCGCGGAGCCGAGGGCCGTGACCAGTGCTTTTCTGGCGAGCACCCGGTGGGGCTGTTCGCGGACAGGACCCGCCGTGAGCTAATTTTGCAGCGCACTCTAGAACATTAGAACCTGAAGAACCTCGCTTTTCAGGTCTTCATCGTGCGGAGAAACGCGACGCTTTCCTTGGTCAGTTCCATCGTCTGCTCGACGAAGTAGTTCCTGACGCCGCCGACCTTCGCGGCACTGAACGTCTTCACCCAGTCGATGCTGCCTTTTCCCACCGGCACCTGCACGCCGGCTGTTCCTCTGCCGGCAGGTGGCGGCGCCTTCAGGTCGATGTCCTGGATGTGCATCGAGTAGAAGCGTCCCGGGTACTTGGTGAAGTACTCATGGGCGACGAAGCCCTGGCTGATCGTGGACATCTGGAACTGGAACTTGACCAGCGCCGGGTCGAGCAGGCCGATCAGGACGTCGTAGGTCCGCTGGCCGTCGACCATCGACACCTCGAAGCCCTCGTTGTGCAGCCCTTGCTGCATGCCGGCCTTCGCGGCCGCGGCGGCAATGCTGTTGTACTCGTCCGCGGCGCGTTTCACATCGTCCATGGTCGGACTGGTACCTGCGCCGAGACTGGCGACGATCATCTGAGTGATGCCGACCTCCTTGGCCCACGCGATGCTCGTCGCCTGCTGCTCCCTCAGTTCCCTCATGCTGAAGTGGCTGCTGACGCACGTCAGACCGTGATCGGCGAGGACTCGCCTGACCTGCGTGCCGTCCGACACCGTCGCGAAGTCGTTGTAGCCGAACGGCGAGCACATCTCGACCGTCTGCACGCCGATCTCGGCGAGCGTCTTGGCGAGGCCGGCGAAGTTGCCGTCCTTGATCATCTGCCGGTGCGGCCAGGTCTGGCTTCCGATGGGAAGTCCCAGCGGGTTGGCGCGAAGACCAGCGGCGCCGGCGGCGAGAAACCCGGCGGCCGCCGCGTCAGCGGCGGCATGCCTGAGGAAATCGCGTCTGGACAGTGCAGCCATCGTCTGCTCTTCTCCTCGGACCGTTATCGCTATCGTGCGAGCGTGAATGCGTACAACGAATCGCCGGCGCCAATCACCACGAGCTGCCGCCCGTCGAGCATGAACGTGATCGGCGCGTTCGATGGCGTCGCGTGAAGGCCGGCGTGCCAGAGCGGATCGCCCGTCGATGGATCGTAGGCGACGAAGTTTCCCGAGCCGTCGCCGCCGAACAGGAGATCGCCCGCCGTCGTCAGCAGGCCCATCGCGCCGCCTTCGGTGAGCGCATGCCGCCAGCGGACCTTGCCCGTTCGATAGTCGATCGCCTTGATGTAGGCTTCGCGGCCTCCACTTCCGGCTCCGGCGACGGCGCCGCCGCCGTACCCTTCCGGCCGCTCGTCGGTGTCGGTGAGGTACTGCAAGCCATACGATTGCGACGTCCCGACGTACAGCAGGCCCGTCTTCGGACTGAAGCTCGGAGGCGGCCAGTTCGTCGCCGAGCCTGGCGACACCAGCGTGCCCGCGACGGTGGCGTCCTTCGCCGGGTTGTTGATCGGCTGTCCCTTGTCGTTCACGCCGAGCGACCAGTTCATGAAATCCACGTAGGGAAGCGTCTGGATACTCTTGCCACTGGTGCGATCGATCAGGAAGTAATAGCCGTTGCGCGCGGCCTGGGCGACGAGCTTTCGGGGCCGCCCATCGATTTGTCCGTCGATGAGCACCGGCACCTGCGCGCTATCCCAGTCGTGCGTGTCGTGAGGCGACGTCTGGAAATACCACGCCATCTTGCCGGTATCCGGGTTCAATGCGACGAGCGAGCACGTGTAGAGGTTGTCGCCTTTCCGGCTGCGCGGAGCGAACACCGGGTTTGGATTCCCGGTCGGCACGTACAGCAGGTTCAGATCGGGATCGTAGGTCGGAGGCAGCCAGGTCATGCCGCCGCCGTGCGTCATCGAGTATTCGTCGGGCCATGTCTCCGATCCGGGTTCGCCCATCTTCTGCGGCGTCGTATGCCAGCGCCACTGGCGCTCGCCGGTCTCCGGCTCGTACGACTCCAGGTATCCCTGCACGTCGAGCGAGTCGCCGCCGATGCCGACAATGACATGGCGTCCGATGACGATTGGCGCGGGCGTGCAGAAGTACTGCTGCCGCACGTCGGCGATTTCCTTGTGCCATCGCTCCTTGCCGGTCTTCGCATCGAGCGAGACCAGGTAGCAGTCCGGCGTTTCGACGAAGAGGTAGTTCCCGTACAGGCCGACGCCTCGGTTCCCGATGTGGATGCCGCCGCGCGTGCGCCAGAAGTAATGCCAGATCGCCCGGCCCGTCCGCGCATCGATCGCGTAGACGTGATCGGGAGCGGCGACGTACAAAACGCCGTTCGCCACGAGCGGCGTCGCCTTGATCGTCACGTTCGGCTGCGGGCCGCCCCAGTAGTACGGATCGCCCGCGCGATGCTCGCCGCCGATGTTGTCGCCCTCCTGCGCGGTGGCGCGATGCGTCCAGGCGAGCGACAGCGTCTTCACGTTGGCCGCGTTGATTTGCGCGAGCGGACTGTAGCGGCGCCCGGAGTAGTCGCCATAGTGGGTCGGCCAGGCCTCGGGGGACGCGCCGGGATGCGCCGCATCCGGCCCCTGCGCGATCAGCGCGATCGGCACAACGACCGAGCACATCGCGGCGAGCACTGCCATCGTCTTCATGAGGATCCTCGTCTCACTTCAACGTCGCGAGGTATGCGGCAAGATCGTGGACGTCGGCGTCGGTGTATTTCGGCAGCAGGTCGACATGGCCCTGCAAGGGATCGGTCACCTTCACCGCCGGCACGTTGCCGCTGCGCAGCCACGAACGCTGCGTGCCTTCATCGTCGCGGATCGTCACGTCGAAGTCCGTCAGCCGCAGGAGGACGCCCGCGAACGTTTCGCCGGAGGCCAGCGTGACAGCGGCTCGTCGCGCCGATCGGGGCGGGACGGGCGGTTCACCACGCCCGCGGCCGCCGCCAATCGAGCCGAAGGCAATCAGTGATTGCAGCGCCGGGCCTTCGTGACGCGACCCGATTCCCTTCAGGTCTCCGGTTGGCGAGTGGCACTTGTGGCAGCCGCCGGCGCCGTTGAAGTAGCGCTCGCCGGCCTTCGCGTCTCCGACCATGACGTACTGCAGCTGGTAGTTCGTCCGCTCGGCCGCGTAGGTGATTTCACGGTGAAGAAACGTGCCGATGTCGGCGGCTTCCGCGGACGCCAGCGCGATCTTCGGCGTGTGATCGCTTTGCAGGTGCGCGGCGATCTGCCGTCCGTTGACATCCTGCAGCACGATCACCGAACGGGTCAGGTCGGGACCGGAGAAGCCCTGTCCGCCCCGGGCGTTCGGCCGATGGCACGAGCTGCATTTGTCCGCGAACACAGTCCGCCCGCGCTCGACCGCGGCCGGATCGAACGCGCGGAGCCGCTCGACGCCAGCGTCGACGCGGCCGCCCGCAGGCGGCTGCGCGCGCAGGACCGTTGCAGCAAGCCACTGACACGCCAGCGCGCCGGCAATCGTCAGCGCTGTTGGGAGCTTCATCGCACCTGCCTCACGCGGGCAGTCTACCGCGAAAAACGAGGTTCTAAAGTTCTAGAACTCTAGAACCTCTGTCTTCCGCTACGCGGGAAGACGGAGAGTTGCGACGCAGCCCCGGTGAGCCGCGCGGTTTGTGAGCGTGAGCGTGCCGCCGTGGGCTTCGGCGATCTGGCGGCTCAACGCGAGGCCGATTCCCGAGCCTGCGGGCTTCGTCGTGAAGAACGGGACGAAGAGGTTCGTCGTGTCCGGCAGGCCGGGTCCTTCGTCCTCGATCCGCAGCTCCACCGTGCCGTCGCCTCGCGTCCAGGCCACGCTGACCGCACCGCCGCCCGGCAGCGTGGCGTCGACGCCGTTGCGAATGACGTTGATCAACAGTTGCTCGATCTGATCAGGATCCGCTGCAATCCAGAGATCGTCCGATTCGCTGACCGCCACCGGCAGGCGATCCTCGAGCTCGACGACGCGGCGGACGAGCGGCCGCAGCTCCACCTGCCGCAGCTGCGGCTTGGGCAGCCGCGCCAGCTGCGCGTAGGCGCGGAGAAAGCGCCCGAGCGCGCCCGAGCGCGTTTCGATGAGCGCCAGCGCGTCCTGAATCTCGGCGCTGCGCGGCACGTCGCCGGCGCGCGCGATCATCCGCCGGATGCTGTGCGCGATCGACTTGATCGGCGTCAGCGAATTGTTGATCTCATGCGAGAGCACACGGACGATGCGCTGCCACGCCTGCTGCTCCTCTTCGCGCAGCGCGCGGCTCAAATCGGCGAACACCAGCAGCTGGTGCGGCCGGCCGTCGCGCCGGAACGTCGAGCGCCGCAGCTCGACGCGACCGCTCTCCGGTCCGAAGGGTCGATCGATCAGCTGGCGTGGGTCTCCGGTGAGATACGAAGAGAGCCGGAGTTCGGACGCGCTGCAACCGATGAGCCTGGTGGCGGACGCGCCAACCAGGCGCTCGCCTGCCGCGTTGACCAGCACCAGCCGTTCGTCCATGTCGAACGCGAAGACCGCGACGTCGATGGCCGCCATCACGCCGTTCAGGAGCGCCGTCGATTCCACCGCCTCGCCGCGCTGCCGCTGCAGCGTGTCGCCGAGCGCGTTGATCTCCGCCATGACGAGATCGACGGCGCTCTTCGGACGGCCGGGCGCGCCGCGAATCGAGTAGTCCCCCTCGCGCAGCGCGCCGAGCAGGCTGGCCGCCAGCAGCAAGGTTCGCGAGACCATCTGCCGCGCCGCAGCGGCCGACGCGATCCACGTCACCAGCACCACGGCGACCAAGGTCCAGCGCACTTCGAACGTGAACGGCTGTGTCGCCAGCAGATAGAAGAGTGCGATGGTCGACGGCAGGCCGGCGGCGACGGCGAGGACCAGTACCGCGGCCTCGACGTTGCGCTGCGCGCCCTTAGTGCTGACTGCGGATGCCATACGCCTGCAGGCGTCGATAGAGCGCGCTGCGGCTGAGACCGAGCTGCGCGGCGGCGGCGCGCACGTCGCCGGAGTGCCGCGCCAGGGCCTTCTCGATCACGACGCGCTCCGCGTCTTCCAGCGACTGCTCGGCCGGTCCCTTTGCCGCCGCACCGAGCGCGAGGTCGCGCGCCCGCACGGCGGTCGCGCCGGGATCGGCAAAGAGCACCGCGCGCTCGATCGCATGTCCCAGCTCGCGCACGTTGCCCGGCCACGCGTGCGCGCGCATCGCGCTCCAGGCTGCGGCTTCGAAGCTGGCGAGCGGTTTCGCGTAGCGCTGCGCGAAGTGCGCCAGGAAGTGCCGCGCCAGCTCGGCGAGATCGTCGATCCGCTCCCGCAGCGGCGGCAGCTCGATCACGACCGTGTTGAGGCGGTAGAGGACGTCCTCGCGGAAGCGCCCTTCCCGCACCTCGGCGCCGAGATCGGCGTTGGTCGCCGACAGCAGGCGGACGTTGACGAACCGCACCCGCGAAGAGCCGACGCGCTGCAGCTCGCCGGTCTGCAGCACGCGGAGCAGCTTGGCCTGCAGCCGCATCGGCATGTTGGCGATCTCGTCGAGGAACAGCGTCCCTTCGTCGGCGAGCTCGAAGCAGCCGACGCGATCGGCGCGCGCATCGGTGAAGGCGCCCTTGACGTGGCCGAAGAGCTCGCTCTCGGCCACGCCTTCGGCCAGGCCGCCGGCGTTCATCGTGATCAGCGGCCGCGTCGCGCGGGCCGACCGCCGGTGCAGCCAGGACGCGACGACCTCCTTGCCGGTGCCGTGCTCGCCGGTGATCAGCACCGACGCGTCGGACGGCGCCACGCGCTCGATCGTCTGGCGGATCCGCTGCAGCGCCGGCGACGACCCGAGGAAGACCGGCACCTCGGCGCGCTGCTGGCGCGCCGAGGCTTCTTCGAATCGCTGCGTGCGCGAGAGCGCCCGCCGCAGGTCGATCTGCGTGCGCACGGTTGCCAGCAGGCGCTCGTCGGCCCATGGCTTCTCGATGTAGTCGCGCGCGCCGCGCCGCATCGCCTCGACAGCGCCGGCGACGCTGCTCCACGCGGTCATCACCAGAATCGGCAGCGTCGGATCGATGGCGCGGACGCGATCGATGAGATCCAGCCCCTCCTGGCCCGACGTCGTGTCACGGGTGTAGTTCAGATCGATGAGCGCGGCGTCGAAGTCCGACTGCTCGACCGCAGCCAGCACGGCCGCCGGCGACGGCGCGGCCGTCACATCGTAGCCGTCGTCGCTGAGCAGCAGCGTCAACGCAGTGACCACGTCGGGCAGGTCGTCGGCGATCAGGATGCGCGGCGCGTGAGGCATCGTGCGAGTTAGACGAGTGTTCCACCGTCCAAGTTGATTGCCGGCGGCCGATCGCGCCGGCGCGACTGCCAGTCCCAGGCGCGCGACCGGTTCGCGGCCGTTTGCCTCGACATCGGCCTGATCCCGGCGCTCGACAGCTGGCACATCGCTTGGTATCAAGGGGCGTACCGATGGGAGCCGCGTCACGCATCCTCGTTGCCGACGATCAGGCGGACGTCCTCGAAGCGCTGCGATGGGTGCTGGCCGGCGAAGGCTACGACGCGCAGTTCGTCACCTCCGCCGAGGGGGTGATGGAGACCCTCGAACCGGGGGCCTTCGACCTGCTCCTGATGGATCTCAACTACTCGCGCGACACCACCTCGGGACGCGAAGGCCTCGCGTTGATCCCGCGCGTTCGCGAGCGCGACCCGCACCTCCCGATCGTCGTGATGACCGGGTGGGGCAGCGTCGACACCGCCGTGGAGGCGATGCGGCTCGGCGCGAAGAGCTTCGTGCAGAAGCCGTGGGACGATGCGGCGCTGCGCGAGATCGTCGAGCGCGAAATCGCAGATGGCCTCGCCGCGCGTCGGCAGGATCGCAAACAGCAGCGCGAACAGGACGAGGCGCGCCTCATTCAGCGGGCGCTGCTGCCGGCATCGCTGCCGGAGCTCGATCGGCTTCGGATCGCGGCGTCGTGGCGTCCTGCAGACGGGGTCGGCGGCGACTGTTTCGACGTGATCGCCTCGGGCGATCGCATCGGGATCGTCATCGCCGACGTCGCCGGCAAGGGCATGCCGGCCGCGCTGCTGATGTCGAACCTGCAGGCGGCTGTGCGCGCGTTCGCCAGCGACGCGGCCGATCCGGCGGCGATCTGCTCGAGCGTCAACCGCCTCCTGTGCCGGCACATGCTGAGCGGCCGGTTCGTCACCTTCTGTTTCGCCTGGCTGGATCCGGCGCGGCAGGCGCTCACCTATGCCAACGCGGGACACAACCCGCCGCTGCTCGTTCACGGCGACGGACGCGTGGAGCGCCTCGCCGAGGCCGGAGTCGTGATGGGGATCTTTCCCGACGCGTCCTACTCGACGGCGGCGCGTCCGTTGACGCCAGGCGATCGCCTCCTCTTCTTCACCGACGGCATCACCGAGGCGCACGACGCTGGCGGCGGCGAATTCGGTGAAGAGCGGCTCGCCGACGCCGCACGCGCGGCCCGCACCTGCGCCGCCGAGGCGCTGAAACGGCATCTCCTCGAGACCATCGACGCCTTCACCGGCGGGACCTTCGACGACGATGCGACGCTGCTGGCGATCGAAATCCGATAGGGGTCACCACCGTGTTCACTGACATCCGCTACGCGCTGCGCACGATGATGAGGGCGCCGGCGTTCGCGGCGACCGCGGCGCTGACGCTGGCGATCGGCATCGGCGCAAATACCGCCATCTTCACCGTGGTCTACGCGCTGCTGTTGAAGCCGCTGCCGTTCCGCGACGCCGATCGCCTCGTCTACGTGCACGACACGTTTCCGGCGGTCGCCAACGCCTCGGTCTCACTGGCGAAATTCCTCGCGCTGCGCGACGGCAATCGCACGTTGTCGTCGTGTGCGGCGACGGCGCCCGGCTCGCTGACGATCACCGGTATCGGCGATCCGCAGCAGCTCGGCGTCGCGCGTGTCACCGGCGATTTCTTCGACGTGCTGGGCGTCGCGCCGCTGGCCGGTCGCGCGATCGCTCGATCGGACGACGTGCCGAACGGCGCGGCGGTGATCGTGCTGACCTACGGCGCATGGCAGCGGCTCTTCGGCGGGGCGCGCGATGTGGTGGGCCAAACCCTGATCGCCGACGGGCGGCCGCGGACGATCATCGGGGTGATGCCGCCGGACGTGGTCTACCCGGCCGGGTACGAAGCATGGATCCCGCTGGCGATGGTACCGGAACCGTCGCAGGGCAATTTCCTCCGACTCGTCGGGCGGCTGGAGCCTGACGTCACGATCGAACAGGCGGCCGCCGATCTGCAGGCCGTGACCGGGGCGTACAACGCACGGAACGGACTTCGCCGTGGCATCCGCGTCTGGCGGCTGCACGACTATCTGTCACAGACCACGCGACAGATGGTGCTCGTCCTGCAGGGCGCCGTCCTGCTGGTCCTGCTCGTCGCCTGCGCCAACGTCGCGAACATGCTGCTCGCGCGGAGTGTGCCGCGCCAGCGCGAGCTCGCAATCCGGCTCGCGATCGGCGCCTCGCCGCGGCGGCTGCTGCGCCAGTTGCTGACCGAAAGCCTGATGCTGGCCGCGGCCGGCGGCATCCTGGGCGTACTGCTCGGCAGCTGGCTGCTCCGCCTGTTCGTGGCGCTCGCGCCCGCCGGATTTGCCGGCGTGCAGTCGATCGCGATCGATCGCCACGTGCTCGGCTTCACGGCGCTCTGCGCGATGCTGACCGGCGTGGTGTTCGGCGTCGCGCCCGCGCGGCGGGGTTTCCGTGTCGATGCCAGCGACGGCCTGCGCGACGCTGCCGGCCGAGGTACTGCGTCGGCCGGGGCGCGCGGCGCCAGCCGCCTGCTCGTCGTCGCTGAGATCGGCCTGGCCATGGTACTGGTGGTCGGCGCGGGGCTGCTCGTGAAGAGCCTGCTGCGCCTGCAGGCACAGGATGCCGGCTTTCACGCGGACGGGCTGATCACGTTCCAGATCAACCTGCCGCCCGCACGGTACGACGACGACGCGTCGAGACAAACAGTGGCGCGGATCGTCGGCGAGATGCGCGCGATCCCCGGCGTGAGCGGTGCCGGCGCAATCAACGTCCTGCCGCTCCAGGCGTTCGGGTTCAACGGCCCGTTCTCGATCGAGGGACGGCCTCCGCTCGGCACGCCGGACCGCCCGCCGGTGGTGGAGTTCCGCATGGTGACGCCCGGCTACTTCGAGGCGATGCAGATTCCGGTGCGCCGGGGCGTCGCGTTCAGCGAACGCGAGAGCGAGCGCGATCGTCCGGTTGTGATCGTCAACGAGACGATGGCGCGGCAGTACTGGCCGAACGACAATCCGATCGGCGCGCGTATCCATCTCGGCGGCGAGCCAACCTCGATCGCGCGCGAGGTGGTCGGCGTCGTTGGCGATGTCCGATCGCAGGCGCTGAGCCAGCCGCCGGTGCCGGAGTCGTTCATCCCGTACGCGCAACTGCCGGCCGCGTCGATCTCGTTCGCGGTTCGCGCGGGCGATCCGGCATCGCTCCTTCCCGTCGTCCGTCAGCGGATCGCGGCGATCGATCCGTCGCTGGCGATCATCAGAACGCAGACGATGACGAACGTCGTGGACGCCTCGACCGGCCCGATGCGGCTCTCGTCGACGCTGACGTCGGTGTTCGCGATCCTGGCGGCCCTGCTCGCGGCGGTCGGCATCTACAGTCTCGTGTCCTACTCGGTGGCGAGCCGCACGCGGGAGATCGGCATCCGCGTCGCGCTCGGCGCGCATCCCTCGTCGGTGCTGCGCCTCGTGCTCGCCGAGGGCCTGGCGCTTGGCGGCATCGGCCTCGCGCTCGGCATCGCCGGCACGTGGTGGCTCGCGGGCACGCTGCGGTCGATGCTCTTCGACGTCAGTCCGGTCGATCCCGTCGTGCTCGCGACGACGGCGGCCGCGGTGCTCGCGCTGACCGGTCTCGCGTCGTTCGTGCCCGCATGGCGCGTGATGCGCGTCGATCCCACGGTCGCCTTGAGATCGGAGTAGCCCATGCTGTCGGATCTGAAGTTTGCCGCGCGACTGCTGCTCAAGCATCCGGGGTTCACGCTGATCGCGACGCTCGTCCTCGCGCTCGGCATCGGCGCCAACACGGCGATCTTCAGCGTGGTCGACGCGGTGCTGCTGCGTCCGCTGCCGTACGCCGATCAGGGCCGGATCGTGTCGATCCAGAACCTGTGGCGCAATTCGGGCGTCCGCGGACAGGCGTCGGCGCCCGATTATCACGACTGGCACGATCAGGCGCGATCGTTCGACGCGATGGCCGCGTATGTCGGAGGGCAGTCGTCGGTCAACGTCGGCGGCGTCGCCGACTATGCGGTGGTGTCGCGGGCGACGTCCGAGTTCTTCCAGCTGTTCGGCGTGCGGGCCGAGCTCGGACGCCTGCCGTCCGCTGACGAGCAGCGCGACGGCGGACCGCTCACCGCCGTCGTGAGCCATGTGTTCTGGGTGACCAGGCTGGGCGCCGAGCGCGCGGCGATCGGACGCACGCTGAAGTTCGCGCAGCGCATCTACACGATCGTCGGCGTGCTGCCGCCCGAATTCCGGTTCCCGAACAACAGCGACGTGTGGACGGCATGGTGGGTATTTCCAGAGACCAATTCACGCTCGGGGCACAACTACGAAGTGGTCGCGCACCTCAGGCCCGGCGTGACCCTCGAACAGGCACAGCGCGAGATGGAGACGGTTGCGGCGCGGCTGGAGCGTGCCTACCCGCAGTCGAACGAGAACAAGGGCGTGATCGTCACGCGGCTGCTCGATCGGACGGTTCGTGACGTCCGCAGCACGCTGACCCTGATCGTCGGCGTCGTGATCGTCGTGCTGCTGATCGCGTGCGCGAACGTCAGCAACCTGCTCCTCGCGCGCGCGACGTCGCGGGCCCGCGAGCTCGGCATCCGCGCGGCGCTCGGCGCGTCGCGATCCCGCGTCGTGCGACAGCTCGTCACCGAGAGCGTGCTGCTCGCGCTGCTCGCCGGCGTTGCCAGCGTCCTGATCGCGGCGTGGGGCATTCGCGGGTTGATCGCCGTCGCACCGGCCGGGCTGCCGCGCATCGCCGGCGTGCACGTCGATCTGCGGGTTCTGCTGTTCGCGTCGGCGGTCTCGCTCGTGGCGAGCCTCGTCTTCGGTCTGGCGCCCGCCGTGCACGCGTCCCGCAGCGACCTCAACGAAGTGATCAAACAAGGCGCCCGCACGATGACCGGCGGCGCGAGCGGCCGGCTGCGCGCGTCCTTGATCGTCTTCGAGACCGCGGCGGCGGTCGTCCTGGCGATCGGCGCCGGGCTGCTGATCCGCAGCTTCGCCGCGCTGAGCGGCGTCGACCTCGGCTTCCGGACCGATCGCCTGCTCGTCGCCGACACCGCAGTGCCGATCGCGACGACGGCAGCGGCGCCCCAGGCGGTGCGCTTCTATCACGCCCTCCTGCCGCAACTCGCCGCGGTCCCTGGCGTGGAAGCCGTGTCCGCCGTGATGGGCCTCCCGACGCGCACGCGGTCGAACGGCGGCTACGCGATCGAAGGCGGCCCGACGTTCGAGGAGATGGGGGTCCGATCGCCCCAGGCGATCTTCACCGTCGCCACCCCCGGCTATTTCTCGACTATCGGCGTACCGGTCCGCGACGGCCGTGACTTCACCGACGCCGACAGCGACAGCGCGCCGCTCGTGACGGTGATCAACGAGGCGCTCGCGCGCCAGTCGTTCCCGAAGGGCGACGCGATCGGTCACCGTATCAGGTCGGGATACGACGGCACCGACTTCATGACGATTGTCGGCATCGTCGCGAACATGCGCTCGCAGTCGCCGTCGGAGCCGCCGACGCCGCAGATCTTCATGCCGTTCCAGCAGCATCCGCTCGGTTCGACCTCGCTCAACCTGGTCGTGCGGACGGCGGCGTCGGATCCGCTGGCGCTCGCGCAGACGGTGTCGCAGAAGGTCCGCGCCCTCAACGTCGACGTCCCGGTCCGGATCTCGACGATGGACGCGACGGTCGAACGGGCGATGTCGACGTCGCGGTTTCAGACGCTGCTGCTCGGTCTGTTCGCGAGCGTCGCGCTGATCCTGGCGATGGCCGGCGTCTACGGGATTGTGTCGTTCAGCGTGTCGCAGCGCACCAGCGAGCTCGGCCTGCGGATCGCGCTCGGCGCACAGCGAAGCGAGATCATCGCGCTCACGCTGGCGGGCGGCCTCCGCCTCACGCTCGTCGGCGTCGCGATCGGCTGGCTGGCATCCCTGGGCATGGCGCAACTGGTGGCGTCGATGCTGTTTGCAACCAGCCAGCACGATCCATTGATCTTCGGCGCCGTGCCGCTGGTCCTGCTTCTCGTCGCCGCGCTGGCGTCCACGGCGCCGGCGCTGCGCGCCGCGCGCGTCGATCCGGTGGTCGCGCTGCGAACCGAGTAACCCGCCACCCCGCCAGGACGACCGGCCGCGGACGCCGCAGCCAACGATCGCACGGTCGCCGTCGCGCCTAGCGATCTCTCACCCGACGGCCCTACAGCAAAAGCCGTAATCCACCGACAGACTTGTCAGCGAACTTGTGCGCAGCGGCGTGGCAGCCTTGGAAATTCCCCAGGAAATCTGCCGAACCTGCGATCACGGAAACGGCATCACTGTTGCCCATGTCGAAGCCGAGCCGGCTCGCCTGATCGGTTTCAGCACGCTCAGCCTTTAAGGAGATGTGAACCCGCTATGTCTTCCTTCCTGTCCCGCTTCTCGCACGATCTGGCGATCGACCTTGGCACCGCGAACACCTGCGTCTACGCGCGCGGCAAGGGCATTGTCGTGTCGGAGCCGTCAATCGTCGCCCTGAACAAGGTCAACGGCCGCATCGAGGCGGTGGGGGCGGAGGCGAAGGAGATGCTGGGGCGCACGCCCGGCAACATCACCGCCATCAAGCCGATGAAGGACGGCGTGATCGCCGACTTCGAGGCGGCGGAGAAGATGCTCACGCACTTCATCCGCAAGGCGCACCGGCGCAGCGGCTGGCTGCGGCCGCGCGTCGTCATCGGGGTGCCGTCGGAAATCACCCAGGTCGAGCGGCGCGCCGTCAAGGACAGCGCGATGCGCGCGCGCGCGAGCGAAGTGCATCTGATCGAGGAAGCGATGGCTGCGGCGATCGGCGCAGGCATGCCGATCACCGACGCCTCGGGCAACATGGTGGTCGACATCGGCGGCGGCACCACCGATATCGCGGTGATCTCGCTCGCCGGCGTCGTCTACGGCAAGTCGGTGCGCGTCGCCGGCAACGAGCTCGACGATGCGATCATTCAGCACGCGCGCAAGATGCACAACCTGCTGATCGGCGAACGCACCGCCGAGCAAATCAAGATCGAGATCGGGTCGGCGTATCCCCTCGAGCACAAGATGTCGATGGAAGTGAAGGGCCGTCACATCACCGAAGGACGTCCGAAGACCGTGTCGATGGACGACGAGGAGATCCGCAAGGCGCTCCAGGAACCGGTGCGCGCCATCGTTCAGGCGGTGCACGACGCGCTCGAGCGCATCCCGCCGGAGCTGTCGGCCGACATCTTCGATCGCGGCATCATCCTCACCGGCGGCGGCTCGCTGCTGAAGAATCTCGACCGGCGTCTGCGGGAGGAGACCGGTCTGCCGGTGGAGCTCGCCGAGGATCCGCTGTCGTCGGTCGTCCTCGGCGCCGGCAAGATGCTGTCGGACTTCAACCTGCTCCGCCGCATCTCGCTCGACTGATTCGCGGCAGTTCAGGCCGCCACGAAGGCACGAAGTCACGAAGATCAATATCTCTTGGTGGCTTCGTGGCTTCGTGTCTTCGTGGCGGATCCCTGTGGCGGTAAGATTCCGAGGTGCCGCGGAACGCCGAGGTCATCCGTCAGTGGACGATCCTGCGCGAGATCGAGCATGCGCGCGGCGGCGTCACCATCGACGAGCTCGCCGGCCTCGGCGAGGTCACGACTCGAACCATCCGGCGTGATCTCGAGGCCCTGCAGGCCGCCGGCTTCCCTCTCTACGACGATCGATCGGCCGACGACGGCAAGACGCGCTGGCGGGTGAACGGCCAGGCCTTCAAGGGCCTGTCGGCCGGCCTGACGGTCTCCGAGCTGTGCGCGCTGTATTTCAGCCGCACGCTCGTCGAGTCGCTGTCCGGCACGCCGTTCCGCGACGACGTGGAGCGTGCGTTCGACAAGCTCTCCTCCGCGCTGACGCCGCACATGCGGCAGTTCCTCGATCAGCTGCCCCGGGTCATCGCCACCAAGGCGGACCCGATGCGCCGGCACGGCAATCCGCGGCAGCAGCCGATCGTCGCGCGCGCGCTCGAAGCGACAATGGAGCAGCGGCAGGCGACGCTGACCTATCATTCGAAATCGAGCGAACGCACCAAGAGCTACCGGATCCATCCGTATCGGCTCGCCTACGCGCAGGGCGGTCTCTACCTGCTCGCCTTCGTGCCCGAATACGGTGAGGTGCGGACCTTCGCGGTCGAGCGCGTCCAGAACATCGCCCTGCTCGACGAGCGCTTCACGCCGATCGAGGAGCTGCCCGACACGGCGTTTCCACATTCGCTCGGCGTACACTCCGGTCCGCCGGAGCGCGTCGAGATCGAGTTCGAACCGGCGGTCGCCGACTACGTGCGCGCGCGCGAGTGGCATCCGTCGCAGCGGCTGGAGGCGACGGCGGACGGCGACGTGATCATGCGGCTCGACGTGACGCGCGATCGCGCGCTCAGCAGCTGGATCCTCAGCTTCGGGCCGTTCGCGCGGGTCCGCGCGCCCGAAGCGCTGGCGCGTGAGATCGCCGGCCAGTTCGAAGAAGCGCGCGCGAGGTACGCATGAGCTGCTCTCCGCTCTCCGCTGTCCGCTTTCCGCAATCCGCTGTCCGCTTTCCGCA
>DATFWL010000431.1:0-35708 GCA_035259385.1 Vicinamibacterales bacterium
CACCGGGTGCTCGCCAGAAAAGCACTGGTCACGGCCCACGGCTCCGCGCCCGGCGGGGCGGACCCGTTCGCGGCCACCCGCGAGCGAGCTAGTTTTGCAACCTGCTCCAAGAATTCAGAATTAAGAATTGAGAATTCGTACTCTCGTTCGCGATGTTCGAATTCTTAATTCTTACTTCTCAATTCTTAATTCTTCAGCTCGACGACCAGCAACTCGAGCGTCGCGTTGGTCTCGTTCACGTCCATGTGCATCTCGCCGGGAGGCATCGGCGCCTGCCAGTACGCCTTGCCCGTGTCGTAGCGCGTGACCGTCCGGCGGCCGTCGGCGGACACGGTGGTCAGGTCGCCGCCGATGATGCCGATCACCGTGCGGTAGCGATCGTGGCGATGCAGGGTCGACTCGGTGTGCGGCGGGATGACGCTCTTCCACGACACCGCGCGCTCGTTCTCGAACTGCGGCACCCGCGTCATTTCCGCCGGTTGCGGTCGAGCGGCGGTCTGCCCGCGGTCCGAGACCGCCGCCGGGCCTCTCGGCCCGCGGCCTCCCGACACGATCGGGATCCACAACACCAGCGCCGCCGGAATCGCGAGCCGCGTCTTCATCGCACCTTTTCCTCCAGAGCCAGCAGGCGGGCGGCGTTCTTCCATCGGATCTGCTCGCGCTGATCGTCGGCGATCGGCAGCGCCGCGATCGCGTCGAGCATCGACGGGATGCTGCCGATCTGATGGGGATAGTCGCTGCCGGCGAGCACGTGATCGGCGCCGGCGAAGTCGATCGCGAGCCGCAGCGCGCCCTGATCGAAATTCACCGTGTCGAAATAGAAGCCCCTCAGATACGTGCTCGGCTCCCGCTGGATGTTCGCGCGGCAGTCCTTGAACGCGTGAAACCCGCGATCGAGCCGCTCCGCCAGGTACGGGATCGCTCCGCCGAGATGACAGAGCGCCCAGCGGATCTTCGGGAAGCGCTCGGGGACGCCGGCGAAGACGAGCGACGCTGCGGCGAGCGTCGTGTCGAAGAGAAAGCCGACCAGCGGCATCAGCCAGTATTCCTGCATCATGTCCACATTCACTGGATGCGCGGGGTGGATGTAGAGCACGGCGCTGGCGTCGTCGGCCGCTTCGTAGATCGGCCAGAAGCGCTGATCGCTCAGCGCCACGCCGTTGATGTTGCTGAACAGCATCGCGCCGCGCATGCCGAGCTCGCCGGTCGCGCGCCGGAATTCCTTGAGCGAGGCCTGCGGATCGTTGAGCGGCAGCGTCGCGAGCGCCGTGAAGTGGCGGCCGCGGCTGTCGATCGCCTCCTTGAACTCGTCGTTGACGAGCGACGCCAGTCGCGCCGCAGTCTTCGGGTGTTCCACGTGGGTGCCCGGCGTGGTGAGCGTGACCACCTGCATCGTGACGCCGTGGCCGTCCAGGACCTCCTCACGGTACGCGAGATCGCGGTGGCCGCGCACCGCGACGTTGTAGTCGCCCGGATAGTAGATGTTCGGGTTGCCGTCGCTATCGACGATCACCTTGACGCTGCTCTCGCCCGATTGCAGCGCCTGCATGTACTTTGGCGGGTAGTAGTGGTTGTGAAAGTCGATCACGGGCATGCGTACGGCTCCAGAGGTAGTAGACCGGAAGTCCGGCGACGACGAGCGCGAGCCCGGTAAGGCTTTCGCGCGGATCGATGGCGATCTGATTCGCGACGATGGCCAGGCACGTCAGCGCAAAGGCGATCGGCGCGGCGGGAAATCCGCCGGCCTGGAATGCCGGCGTGTAGTCGAGCGAGCGCCGCAGCCGGATCGTCCCGACCGCCAGCGCGCCGAAGAAAATCCATTCGGTGTAGACCACGCGCGACACAATCGCGCCGTAGGTGCCGGTGAGCACCAGCGCCGACGCCCAGATCGCCTGCATCGCGATCGCGAGATACGGCGTGCGATGGCGCGGGTGAATCGCGCCCATCCACGCGAACACCAGGCGGTCCTGCGCCATCGCGTAATAGACGCGCGGGCCGGCGAGGATGATCCCGCTCATCGCGCCGAACGACGACACGATCACCAGGACCGAGATCGCCGACGCGGCCGCCGGTCCGGCCGTCGCCGCCGTGGCGTCGAAGGCGATGTGCGTGGACGCCAGCACACGATCGAACGGGAGCACCAGCAGATACGCGCTGTTCAACGCCAGGTAGGTGACGACGACCACGGCGGTGCCGAGCATCAGCGCGCGCGGGATGGTGCGTTCGGCGTCGCGCGTCTCCCCGGCGGCGTAGGTCACCATGTGCCAGCCGCCGAACGCGAACAACCCGGCGACCAGCGCCTGCAGAAAGCCGCGCAGGGCGACGCCGCCGAGCGGCGCGGGCATCCGCGGCGTCCCGGTCGCGAACAACAGCACGAGGAGCGCGCCGATCGCGCCAACCTTGGCAATGGTGAGCGCGGTCTGCACGGAGCTGCCCGGGCGAACGCCGAGGTAATTGATCGCGGACAGGACGAGAATGCCGGCAACGGCGGCGAGGCGGATGCCGAGGTCGCCGAGCGGCACGACCGTCGCCATGTAGCGGCCGAACACCATCGCGATGGCCGCGATGATCCCCGAGTGCATCGACCAGAACATCGCCCAGCCCCAGAGGAAGCCGGCGGCCGGCGAGAACATCTCGCGGAGGAAGACGTAGACGCCGCCCGTGCGCGGCATCGCGGACGAGAGCTCGGCACAGATGCTGGCGCCGAACCAGGTCAGCGCGCCGGCCGCGATCCAGACGAGGAGCATGCCGCCAAACGAGGGCACGGCGCGGCTCACTTCGGACGGCTGGACGAAGATCGAGGAGCCGACAATCGTGCCGACCACCATCGCGGTCGCCTGCGTGAGCCCGATGGTGCGCGCGAGGAGGGGTCGGGAATCGTTTCCGTTCGCCCGACCGGAGTCGGGAATCGTTTCGGCCATACACGCTGTCGCGCGGAGCTGTTGGTGATCCCCCACACAGGTGGGGGCTTTCCGAGAAGCGATTCCCGACCCCCGCGAATCGTATCATCGGACTGGCGGCGGCAGACCGGTCGTCTGCTGATAGATCGACTGGATGGTCGCGAACGTGTCCGCCTCCGCCGCCGCCTTGTCGCTGCGGTAGCGCTTCACCCGCGCGAAGCGCAGCGCGAGCCCGCCGGGATACTGCGAGCTCGCCTGGATCTCGTTGAACGCGATCTCGGCGACGACTTCCGGCTTGAGATAGACGGTATGCGCGTCCCGCCCGATCTCGATCTCCAGGAAGCGTGTCGTCTGCCATGCCAGCATCTCGTCGGTCAGCCCCTTGAACGTCTTGCCGAGCATCACGAAGCCGCCGCGCTCGGCGTCGCGCGCGCCGAGGTGCAGGTTGCTCAACCAACCCTTGCGCCGGCCGCTGCCCCACTCGACCGCCAGGATCACGAGGTCGAGCGTCCGCGCCTGCTTCACCTTCAGCCACGCCTGGCCGCGGCGCCCGGCGGCGTAGACGCCGTCGACGGCCTTGGCCATCACGCCCTCGTGCCCCGTCGCAATCGCACGCGCGGCGAAATCAGACGCCTCCACCGCGTTCGCGGTGACGATCCGCGGGACGCGGTTCACGGCAGCGGCATGTTCGTCGACGACGCCGAGGCGGCGGACGAGCGGCTCGTCGACGAGCGGCGCGCCGTCGAGATACAAGGCGTCGAAGAACATCGGCGTGATCGGCAGTTCGGCTTGCAGCGCCTCGACGTCCAGCTTGCGCCCGAATCGCCTCATCGTCGTCTGGAACGGATGCGGCGTGCCGTCGCTGCGCAGCGCGATCGCTTCGCCGTCGAGAACGATTGTCCGCGCCGGCATCGCGCGCACCACGCTGACGACTTCGGGGACCGCAATTGTCACGTCCCGCAGGTTGCGCGAATAGACTTTCACCTCATCGTCTACTTTGTGGACCTGAATCCGCGCGCCGTCGAGCTTGTATTCGAGCGACGCCTCGCCGAGCGTGCCGAGTGCGTCGCCGACGTCGGCCGCCGAGTCGGCGAGCATCGGCAGCACCGGTTGAAATGGACTCAGGATGAAGTGCGCCAGCCCCGCCTCACCGTCGACGAGCGCCGCGCGAGCAACCGGCGCGAGATCGCCCGCCAGCATCGCCGCGCGCCGGACCACGGCGGGCGGTATGCGGGCCGCGCGTGCCACGGCATCGGTGAGCACGCCCTCGAGCGCGCCCTGCCGCAACTCGCCGAAGAGCAGGCGGATGAGGAAGTCCTGCTCGGCGGCCGTCGCGCGTTCGAGCAGCTGACGCAGCAGCTGCGCGCGCGACGCCGACGATCCGGCGCCGGCCATCGCGGCGATGCGATCGAATGTCGCATCCACGTCGGCGAGCTCGAGCGACGGCGCATCTGCCGGCGGCACGTCGCGCAGCGTGGACAGCAGCGCGTAGCCGATACCGATGCGCCCCTGACGCGTCTCCCCGCTCAGAAACGCGATGACGATCGCGATCTCGTCGACGGGCACGCGCTGCAGGAGGGACGAAAGGTGGCCGATTTTTTCGAGCCGCGCCGCCGTCGCGCCGACGGCTCCAGATGCTGCGACGACCTCCGTGAGGCGCACGCAGCTAGCGTAGATCGTTATGCGCGGGAGAGCACGCGGCGGACGAACGTCGACAGCGGTCCGCTGCTTTTCTTGGCGCCCTTGTTGGCGGCCGATGCAGACGTCTTCGCGGTGGCGCGGCGATCGCCATCCGCAGCCGCTGGCACGGGATCCTGCCACTGAAGCTCGGCGTGGCCGACGATCTCCGCCTGCCCTCTGAACTGCGGCAGCGCGCGGCGATCGCCGTTGGGGAACCAGCGGCAGAACTCGTCAACGGTGGCCTCGGGATCGATCCCGATCGCCTTGGCGTATTCGCGGATGTAGGCGCGCGCGAAGATGCCGTTGGGCCAGCGCGAGAAGTCGTTGCGCTCCAGCCCCGCCCACAACGTCTCGCTCACTTTCGTCGACGCCGCCAGCTGCTGCAGCGACACCCCCCGCTGGAGACGGATGCGACGGAGATTGGGTCCGAAGGCTTCCCGTTGGCTCATGCCGCAAACCCCGGTGGCAAGAAGCTCACCAGCCGGGGTGGCCCGTAACCGGCCGAAATGCCCGTGACGATGGAGAAACGAACGTTCCGTTTCTACACCGCGATTACGAAACTAGAATTCGCGCCGAGGCGCCGTCTGCTCGGGACCTACGCGTCCGGTCACGATGTCGGCGCGCGCGTAGTTCTCCGATTTCATCCGGGCGCCGGCCAACCGGCGAAGCATCGCGAGCTGGCCGACATGCGTCAACGAATCCGCGATCGCGCCCTGGAAAATTTTCTCCGGCGGGGCCGCGAGCGGCGCATCCGACGCGAGAAAGTCATCGAAGCGGTGTAAGGCGGCGAAAAAGCGCGCAACCTCGGCGTCCCACTCGAGCGGCGTCGAGTCGTTCCACGCTTCGGCGCCCCTGGCCTGCGACAGCGCCCAGTCATAGAGATCGCCGACATGCGCAAGGATTTTCGCAGGGGTTCGATCCGATCCGTCGGGGCTGTACGACGCGAAGCTTGCCGGCGCTCCGCGCACCGCCTTGCCGCCGCGATACGCGACCGTCGCCACCGTGTGTCTCAGGAATGCCCGTATGCTGTCCATCTCGTCATACTCCCGATTGCCGCAGATCCTTTGATGAGTCTCGACGATCGACGTTGCGGCTGCCAGTTCACGCGACCGCTCCCGGTTGGCAATTTTCCACCACCGCGGGCATGACGATGAGACTGCAGCAGGTCACGGCGCCTTCGGCTTTCGCGAGCTCGCTGGCGTCGACGACTTCGAGCCGGAAACCGCGGGCGGCGAGCCGCTCGGCCGTTCGCGGAAACGCCGAGGGGAAGACGACGCGATCGGGGAGTCGCAGCGCATTGGCGGCCGCCGGCTCCGCCGGATCGACGTCGACCAGCGAGAAGCGATCGAACGGCTTGCCGTCGATCCACTGGCGGTTCACGAGCAGCGTGCCGTCGTCGAGCGCGGTGACCGCCGACTTGAGGTGCAGGCAGCCGCGCACCTTGACCGCATGGACGGCGTAGCCGCGCGGCCCGAGGATCGCGCGCATCTGCTGAACGGCCGCGTTGTTGGTTCGCGACGACAGACCGACGAACACGTCGCGGCCGACGACGAGCACGTCGCCACCATCGATGGTCGCCGGCGCCTCGATCGTTGCCAGCGAGCGGTACTCGGCGAGCGCGTCCGCCACCGCGGCGGTTTCATGGCGCCGCGAGGCCGCGCCCGGCCTCGTGATCACGGCAAGCTCGTCGAGCACGATCGCGACGTCTTCGACGAACACGGAATCGGGCATGCTCTCGTCGCTCTCGAGACGTTCGACGACGCCGCCGGCGGCGATGAGCGCCCGCTCGTAGGCGCGATGCTGCTCGCGCGCCCGCTCGACGTCGATCGGCAGGCGCGACAGATGGGTCAGCTCGCACGCTGCAATCGCCGGGCTCACCGCACGCGTGATCGCCACGAACACCCGCAGATCATAACTACGCTGGCAAGCGAGGTTCCAGAGTCTCAGGTTTCCAAGGTTTCCAAGGTTCTAACGTTCTAAAGTTCTAAAGTTCACGGTTCCTGGTTCTCGGTTCTCGGTTCCCGGTTCCTGGTTCCTGGTTCCTGGTTCCTGGCTGCGAGCCGGGAGCCTGGAAACTGGCGCCAGAATCCGTTTTCGCCGCTACTCTCATGCGCAGCGTGACGGCATTCCAAATTCCGCATTCCAAATTCCTAATTCTTGAGCTGTCCTTGATTACCGAGATGCACGGGCGTATGCTCTCGGCTCGGTGACCGAGAGGAGCGACCGGTGAGCAAACCCGCCGATCTCGTCCAGGGCACGCTCGACCTCCTGCTGCTGAAGATCCTCGCGCTCGAGCCGCTGCATGGTTGGGCGATCGCCGTCCGGCTGAAGCAGGTGTCCGGCGACGTGCTCCAGGTGAGTGACGGTTCGCTGTATCCCGCTCTGCACAAGCTCGAGCAGAACGGATGGATCGCCGCCGAGTGGGGTCCCACCGAGAACAACCGGCGCGCGAAGTACTACTCGCTCACCCGCGCCGGACGGAAACACCTCGAGCGCGAGGCCGCGAACTGGCATCGCATTGCCGGGGCCATCACGCAGGTCGTCAAGCTGAAGGAAGCGTGAGATGGCGATCGACCGCTGGCTGCGAATCGCTCGGCTGCGCCTGCTCTCGATCCTCCGAGGCGCGGCGGCCGACCGCGACCTCGACGAGGAACTGCAGTTTCACGTCGAGCAATTGACCGCCGCGAACGTCGCGCGCGGGATGACGCCCGAGGCGGCGCGGCGCGCGGCGCTCCTCGCCATGGACGGCGTCGAACGGCAGAAGGAAGCGTGCCGCGACGCGCGCAGGGTCCGGTGGCTCGACGATCTGGCGTCCGACCTTCGCTACGCGTGGCGGCTCTGCGTGAAAGACCGCGTGACGACGACGGTGGCCGTGACCTCACTTGCGCTGGCGATCGGGGCGAACACCGCGATCTTCTCGCTGCTGAACAGCCTGGTGCTGCGCTCGCTGCCGGTGCAGGATCCGCGGCGCCTCGTCGTCGTCTCGTCCGCCAGCACCGGCGCGCCGTTGGCCTTGAGCGGATTCCCGTTCAAGGTGTGGAACGAGATTCAGCGTCACGCAGATCTGTTCGACGATCTCCTCGCCTGGTCGGCCACGCGGTTCGACCTGTCGTCGGGCGGCGAGACGCAGTACGTCGACGGCCTCTGGGCGAGCGGTTCCTACCACCGCGCGCTGGGCGTGCCGGCGATTCTCGGCCGCACGCTGACGCCGGACGACGATCAGCGCGGCGGCGGACCCGATGGTGCCGTCGCCGTGATCAGCTACGGCTTCTGGCAGCGGCGCTTCGGTGGCGATCCCGGCGCCATCGGCCGCACGGTGACGCTCGACGGCGTGCCGTTCACGATCGTCGGCGTGACGCCGGCCGACTTCCTCGGACCGGATGTCGGCCGCTCGTTCGACGTCACGGTGCCGCTCGGCGACGACACGCTGATCCGCGGCAAGGAGACGATGCTCGATCGCCAGTTCACGTACTACCTGACGATCATGGCGCGATTGAAGCCGGGACAGTCGAGCGACGCCGCAACAGCCGCTCTCCGGGCCGTGCAGCCGCAGATTCGGCTGGCGACGCTGCCGGTCGGCGCCACGCGCGCGGCGACCGACGGATATCTCGCCGCGCCGTTCGTGGCGATGCCGGCGGCCACCGGCACGTCGCTGCTGCGCCGCGTCTACCAGCGGCCGCTCGTCATCGTCATGGCGGTGGTCGTTGTGGTGCTGCTCATCGCGTGCGCGAACATCACGAACCTCCTGCTGGCGCGAGCCGCAGCACGCCGGCACGAGCTCACGATGCGTATCGCGCTCGGCGCGTCACGACCGCGGCTGGCGCGACAACTTCTGACCGAGAGCTTCCTGCTGTCGGCGCTCGGGGCTGCGGCCGGCGGCGCGGTCGCGGTGTGGAGCAGCCGCCTGCTCGTCCACCGCTTGTCGAACCAAGACCTGCAGGTCGTCCTCGATCTCTCGCCCGACTGGCGCGTCCTGCTGTTCACGGCCGCCGTGACGATCGCGACCACCCTGCTGTTCGGTGTCGCGCCCGCCTTCGCGCTGCGCGCCGGATCAGGAAGGGCCGGCGTGCAGGCGCACGAGTTGGTGCATGCCGTGACCGGGCATGCCTCGTCGCGCGCCGAGTCGCGGCCGATGAGCGCGCTCGTTGTCGCGCAGGTGGCGCTCTCGTTCGTGCTGGTGGTCGGCGCCGGGTTGTTCGTCCACACGTTCGTGTCGCTCGTGACCGAGCGCCTCGGCTTCGATCGCGAGTCGGTGCTGCTGGTCAACATGAACGTCCAGCGCGCGGCGATCCCATTGCCGCAGCGGCTGGCCGCCCACGAACGACTCCGCGACGCCGCGCGCGCGCTGCCAGGCGTCGCAAATGCGACGCTCTCGCTGATCACGCCGGTCAGCGGCAGCGGGATCATGCCGCGGATCGAGGTGTCCGGCGCGCTGCCGCAATCCGACGGCGGCGTCGGCGGCAACGCGGTGATGAACGTGGTGTCGACGGGATTCTTCGAGACCTTCGGCACGGCGCTCATCGCCGGGCGCGACTTCACCGATCGCGACACGGCGTCGGCGCCGCGCGTGGCGATCGTGAACCAGCGGCTGGCGCGCCGGTTTCTCGGCGGCGCAAGCCCGCTCGGCCACACGGTCAGGATCGACATCGGCCAGTCGCCGGGTGACGTCGAAATCGTCGGGGTCGTCGGCGATGCGGCGTATCGATCGGTCCGGGACGGCATCCGTCCGACGATTTATGTCGCGCTTGCGCAATTCCCCAATCAGCCTGGCGGCCTGGCCAGCATCATGCTCAGCGTCCGCGCACGTCAGCAGCGGCCCGGGCAACTGGCGCGCGAGATCAGCTCGGCGATCGCTGCTGTTTACCCGCACGTCGCGCTCACGGTGCTGCCGCTCGCACAGCAGGTCGATCAATCGCTGATGCAGGAACGGATGGTCGCGATGCTGGCCGGCTTCTTCGGCGCGCTGGCACTGTTGCTGGCGGCGCTGGGACTGTACGGCGTGACGGCATACGCCGTAACGCGGCGCCGCGCCGAAATCGGGATCCGGATCGCGCTCGGCGCCGCGCCGCGGAGCGTCGTGCGGCTGGTGCTCGGGCGCGTGGCCCTGCTCGTCGGCGTCGGCATCGCGGCCGGGGCCGGGCTGAGTCTCTGGGCCTCGCGCTTCGTCGCGGCGCTGCTCTATCGCCTCGAGCCGCGCGACCCGGCGACGCTGATCGGATCCGCACTCGCCCTGGCGGCCGTCGGCGCGATGGCTGGATGGCTGCCCGCCCACCGCGCGTCGCGCATCGATCCGGCTCAGGTGCTCAGAGATGCTGTCAATGGCTGATGGCTAATGGCTGAAATGGTCAATGAACGATGCCATCAGCCATATCCATCAGCCCATAGCCAGCCATCAGCCATAGCCATCAGCCATTGACAGTGTTCTCCTACCGCCTGTCGATGCTGATCGGACCGGGACCGGCCGCAACGATGTACAGCCACAGGAAGCAGTAGAGCACCGCCAGTTCGCCGTCGTTCTGCACCGGCCAGAATCCTTCCGGCGCGTGCTGCGTGAAGTAGGCGTACGCCATTTCGCCGGAGAGGATGAATGCCACCGGGCGTGTGAAGAGACCAGCGAGCATCAGCGCGCCGCCGAACGTTTCGAGCACACCGGCCAGGCCGACGAGCGAGATCAACGCCGCGCGGCTGCCGCCGGGAAACGCGAACAGCTTCTGGGTACCGTGCGCCATGAAGGTGAATGCGGCGGCGATGCGCAGCACGCTCAACAGGTACGGCGCGAGTCGGGCGAGAAATTTCATCGACACCTGCTTTTGGTAGACTGGCCGAATCATTATGTACTCCCGCGATGAAATAAAGGCGCTCACCGACAAGGTCCTGAACATGGCCAAAGCCGAGGCGGCCGAAGTGAGCTTCGACGGCGGTGAGCGCTCGGCGACGCGTTGGGCGAATTCCTCGATCACCGTGAACCTCGTTCAGTACGACCAGCAGCTGACACTCACCGTCCGCAACGGGCAGAAGCAAGGCGCGGCATCGACGCGCGAGTTCGACGACGAATCGCTGAAGGCGATGGTCGATGAAGCGCAGGAGGCTGCCGGGAAGGCCCGCGACAATCCGAATCTGCCACCGCTCGTGAAGGGAGCGCAGGACTACGTGAGAGTGGACGCGGTCGAGCCGAAGACCGCCGACTTCGGTCCTGGCGAGCGCGCCGCGTGGGTGAAGCAGTCGGTGGACATCTGCGAGAAGAAGGGCGTTCTCGGCGCCGGCTATATTCCCAAGGCGTACCAGACGACGTGCCTCGCGAATTCGGAAGGGCTGTTCGGCTACTACCAGTACGCCGAGGCGGGCTTCGTGCTCACCTGCCGCATGCCGACCGGATCCGGCTCCGGATGGGCGGGGATCACCGGCGCGAAAGACCTGTCGCAGATCGACGTCGCCGAGCTGACCGAGGTCGCGTCGAACAAGGCGCTCAAGAGTCAGAAGCCGCGGGCGATCGAGCCGGGTCGGTATACGACCATCATCGAGCCGCGGCCGCTCGCACGGCTGTTGTCGACGATGATGAGCGCGTTCAACGCGGCCGGCGGCGGCGGCGGTTTCGGCGGTGGCGGCGGCGGGTTCAACTTCGGCGGCATCGGCCGCCCGTTCATCAACGCCGACGGGACGCCGAAGATCGGCCAGAAGCTGTTCAGCGACAGCTTCACGCTGAAGAGCGACATCGGCAATCCCGTGCTGCGGCAGACGCCGATCATGGCCGACGGATCGGCGGCGAAACCGACCACGTGGATTGAGAAGGGCGTGCTGAAGAATCTCTACTACGATGCGGCCGCCGCCCGGCGTCAGAAGGTCGCGCCGTCACCCGCCAACCCGAACATGAGCCTCGTCGTCGACGGCACGAGCCAGTCGATCGAGGACATCATCAAGACGACGCGTCGCGGGCTGCTGGTCACGTTCTTCTGGTATCTGCGTCCGGTGGATACGCTGACGCTGCTCAACACCGGCATGACGCGTGACGGCCTCTTTCTGATCGAGAACGGCGAGATCGCCGGCCCGGTGCAGAACTTCCGCTGGAACATGTCGCCGCTGGTCGCGTTCGCGAACCTCTCGGCCATCGGCAAGGCAGTGCCGATTCACACCGGCGAAGCCTACGACGGTCCGGGCACGGCGCTCGTGCCGCCGATCAGGGTCGAAGATTTCTACATGACGTCGGTGTCGCCCGCCATATAGGCCTGGTGGGTCGGGTGGGAGAGGTGGGTCGGGTGGGTCGGAGCCTCCACGTCGTGGCACATGGGTACTCCGACCGACCAGGCCCACCCGGCTTACCCGACCCACCCGACCAGGAGTTGCCATGACTCGCACTCGTCGAGACTTCCTGAAATACACCGGCGCGGCCGGGCTCGCGCTCGCGTCGTCGGATCTCGTCGCCGAGCTGATCGCGCAGTCGCCGAGGGGCAACCCGCAGACGTCGATGTTCAAGGGGCTCTCGGACGTCGCGCTCGGCGAAGCGAAGCGGATCGGCTGCAGCTACGCCGACATCCGCTTCACCCGCAGCGTGAGCAGCGGCGTGAACGCCAGCGGCGGCAGCGATCGCAATGCCGACGGCGGCGGGTTCGGCGGCCGTGGCGGACGCGGTGGCGCCGGACGCGGCGGCGGCGCGCGCGCGGGTGGACGGCCGGGCGCCGCCGGGTTCGGCGTCCGCGTGATCCACAGCGGCGTGTGGGGGTTCGCGAGCAGCCCGATCGTCTCCGAGGACGAGATTCGCCGCATCACGCGCATCGCCGCCGACATCGCACGGGCGAGCGCGATTGCGAAGAAAGCCGACCTGAAGCTGTCGCCCGTTCCAGCCTACGTCGAGTACTGGTCGTCGCCGATGCAGAAGGATCCGACCGCTGTCCCGCAGGACGACAAGCAGGCGTTCGTGCAGAAGGTCGTCGATGCCGTCGTCAAGAACACAGACGTGTCGAGCGTCACCGCATCGGTCGGCGTCACCAACGAGTGGCGGTACTTCGCGTCGAGCGAAGGGTCCTACATCGAGCAGGAGACCTTCGAGATCACCCCGCAGTTCAACGTCTCGGCCAAGGTCGGCGACGTCACCAAGACGCGGTCGTTCGTCGGCGTGCCGAAGACCGGCGGATGGGAAGTCGCCGAACAGGCCGGGATGCTCGAGAATGCCGAGCGCATCGCCTCGGAAGCCGTCGAGATGACCACCGCCAGGCCGCTCGGCATGGGCCTGAAGGATCTGGTGCTCACGCCATCGCACGCGATGCTCACCATCCACGAGATCGTGGCGCACGCGACCGAGCTCGATCGCGTCCTCGGCTACGAAGCGAACTACGCGGGCACGTCGTTCGTGAAGCTGTCAGACGTCGGCACGCTGAAATACGGATCGAAGCTGATGAACATCACCGGCGATCGGACGATGGCCGGCGGCATGGCGACCATCGGCTTCGACGACGACGGTGTGAAAACGACCGAGTTCCCAATCGTGCGCGACGGGATTCTCGTCGGGCTGCAGACCAATCGCGAGACCGCCGCGATCGTCGGCGACAAGGCGAGCAAAGGCTGTACCTCCGCCTCGTCGTGGCGCGACTATCCCTTCCTGCGGATGCCGAACGTCCGCCTCGAGGCGGGCCCGACAGGATCGCCGAACGTCGATCAGATCATCAAGGACACCAAAGACGGCGTCCTGATCGACGGCCGCGGCAGCTACTCGATCGATCAGCAGCGCTACAACGGCCAGTTCGGCGGCAACTGCTTCTGGGAGATCAAGAACGGCAAGGTGACGCGGATGGTGACCGACGTCACCTACAACGCGATCACCACCGACTTCTGGGCGAACCTGGATCTGCTCGGCGGCCAGGAGACGTGGAAGATGTTCGGGACCGGCGGCGACGCGAAGGGGCAGCCGACGCAGACCAATAGCATCTCGCACGGCTCGCCGTACATCCGGATCAAGAAAATCATGGTCGGCGCGGCGTACGCGTGAGGCCGCGCGGGTCGGGCAGGTCAGGCGGGTCGGGCAGGTCGGATCCACGGTGATCTGAGGCGCCTGGTTGGCCCCGCGCGTCCGACCCGCCTGGCCTACCCGACCCGCCTGGCCCGCCCGACCTACTCCGCGCGTAAGGCAGTGACAGGATTCACGAGCGTGGCGCGGAGCGCCGGCAGGTAGCTCGCCAGCAGCGCGGCGGCGGCGAGGCCGGCGCACACGGCGACGTAGGTCATCGGATCGACCGGACTGACCTCGAACAGCAACGAGCCCATCACCCGCGCGAGCGCGAACGCGGCGGCGAGGCCGAACCCGATCCCGATCGCCGTCAGGCCGAGGCCGTGGCGGACGAACATCCGCGTCACCTCCGGGCGCTGCGCGCCGAGCGCCATGCGGATGCCGATCTCACGCGTCCGCTGCGACACGGAGTAGGAGATCACTCCGTAAATGCCCGCCGCTCCGAGCAGCAGCGCCATCGCGCCGGCAATCGCGAGCATCACCAGCGTGAACGACGTCCGCGCCATCGACTTCGCGACGATCGCGTCCAGCGGACGCGTGTTGGCGAGCGGCAGATTCGGGTTGATCGACCACACCGCCCGGCCGACCTCGTCGGCGAAGCCGGCCGAGCGCGTGCGGCCGCTGCGAACCATGTACGCCATCGTCCGGCGCACCGACACGTCGCCGTCCTCGAAGTTCGACATCAGCATCGGCCAGTAGACGGAGGTCGGCGCCTTCTTGTCGAGCCCTTCGTCGCGTACGTCGGCGACGACGCCGATCACTTCGCGCCAGGCGCTGTTGTTGTTGTCGCGAATCCGTTTGCCGAGCGCCGCGGACGGCTGCCCCCACATCTCGCGCGCCAGCCCGTCGCTCACGAGCGCGACCGCATGTCTCTCGTAGGCGTCAGACCAGGTGAAATCGCGGCCGGCCACGAGCGCGGTGCCCATCGTCTTCAGGAGTCCGGGCGACATGAACTTGAAGGTGCGCAGCGGCGGAATCTGCTTCTGGTCGTAGCTCTTGTCGGCCGCGAACACCGGATCGTGCCAGCCGGTATCGGTCATCGGGATCAGGGTGGTCAGGCCCACCGATGTGACGCCGGGGATCGCCGCAATCCGGTCCGCGATCGCCTGATACATGCGCACGACCGCCTCGGGCTCCTTCACCTGCGCCGTCGGGATGGTCAGGCTGAACGTCAGCAGCTGCTCCGGCTGCGCAAAACCGGGATGCACGCGCGACAGCGCCTGGAACGTGCGGATCATGAGGCCCGAGCTGATCAGAAGCACGAGCGCCAGCGCGACCTGGACCACGACGAGCGTGCTGCGCGCGCGGTGGCGCTCGCGGCTCGCGCTCGACGTCCGTCCGCCGCCGCGCAGTCCGGCGGCGACATGAGGTCCGGCGTACTTCACCACCGGAATCGCGCCGAACATCAGGCCGGCGAGGATCGAGACGACCAGCGTGAACAGCAGCACCATCGTGTCGATGCCGATGTTCTCGATGCGCGGCAGGTTGCCGGGTGACAGCGCGAGCAGCACGCGGACTGCGCCGTAGGCGAGCGCAAGTCCGGCAACTCCGCCCACGACGCCGAGGACGACGCTCTCGGCCAGCAACTCGTAGGCGATGCGGCCGCGCGACGCGCCGAGCGCCGCCCGCACCGCCAGTTCCTGCTGACGTCCCTCGGCGCGCACCAGCAGCAGGTTGGCGACGTTCGCGCACGCGATCAGCAGCACCATGCCGATCGTGCCCATCAGCACCCAGAGCACCGAGCCGACGTCGCCGATCAGATCGTCCTTGAGGAGGCGGAAGTTCGGCGCGATCTTCGCCTCTTCGAACATCTTCGTGCTGAAGCCGGGGAACGGCGGGAAGCGCGCGATGCCGACCTGAATCAGCCGCGCGGCTTCGGCGCTCGCCTGCTCGATCGTCACGCCCGGCTTCAGCCGCGCCAACCCCGTGTAGCTGAAGTTCCCGAGATGCACGTCGCCGCGGTCGAGGCGGAGCGGCAGGACGATCGACGGCTGGCGATCGGCGAAGCGAAACGACGCCGGCAGCACGCCGATGATGTCGCGCGGCCGCCCGTCGACGAGCAGCCGCCGGCCGATTACACCGCGCTCGCTGCCGAACCGCATCCGCCAGTAGCCATCGGTGAGCATGACGGTCTCGGGCCCTTTCGGCGAGTCCTCTTCCTTCGTGAACGCGCGGCCGAGCGCCGGCGTCACGCCCAGGATCCCGAGCAGGCCGTCGGTGACGACCAGCGAGGGGACCTCCTCGGGCTCCGCCAGGCCGGTGATGCTGTCAGTCTCGGACCGCCACATCGCCACGTCCTGAAAGCTGCGCGCGTCCTCGCGGTACGTGAAGTAGAGGAACGGCGACGCCCCGGTGTGCTGCAGCCCGACGCCGGGCGCCGACTGGTCGAGGACGACGAGCTGATCGGGTTGTGGAAACGGCAGCGGCTTGAGGATGACCCCTTCAATGACGCTGAAGATCGCGGCGTTGGCGCCGATCCCGATCGCCAGCGTCAGGACCGCGATCGCCGTGAATCCCGGCAGTTGAAGCAGGCGGCGGACGATATGAGTCAGACGCATCCGTCTGTAGGACGGGATACCATTTCTGAAAGTTCATCCCCGATAGGTCCGGAGTGTGGGACCGATTGGCCAGTGGGCTGGGTTGGGATGGACCGATAGGCGCGAAGCGCCGCGCAACCCTATGGGCCCATCGGTCCACTCCCAATGCGCCGCGTGCCCCGCCTCACCGCGCGGCTCGGACCAGAAACAGCTTGTCCTGCCGCTGTCGTGCCCAGCGGTTCTTGCCGTCGGCGCCGATGATCATGTCCTCTTCCTGCGCCATCTGAACCGGCTGGCCGCCCCACTCGGCAACCGGCGTGGTCGCCTGCAGTTCGATCGAAAACCACATCGACGGGATCGTGCGGGCTTCGCCGCGGCCGACGACCCCGTCCTGGTAGTCCCAGAGCCCGATCAGCGGGCCGGCGCCGTGCCCGTTCAGGCCGATCGGATGCGAATACATCGTGCCGTCGATGCCTTTCGCCTTCATGCGCGCGATCACCGACGACAGGATCTCGTTGCCGGTGCGCCCCGGACGGGTTTCCTCCATCGCGATGTCCTGCATCGCGTTCGCGTTGGCGAGCGCCTGCTTGAGGCCCGCCGGTGCATCGCTTTCACCCGGACGCAGCACGTAGGCGAGGTGCTGCGTGTCGGTGTTGAGACGCGCGACGGTGATGCCGACGTCGCAGTGAAGCACGTCTCCCGGCTGGATGATCGGATCGTCGCCGAGTTCCTTGGCGGTCGTCCCCTTGCGCTGCACGCTGACGCTCGGCTGGAACCAGGTTCCGAGCCCCTGGTCGTTCGTCCGCTGCCGCCACCACCACACGAGGTCGCTCGCGCGGGTGGTCCCCGCCACGATCACCCTCTCCGAGAACATCGCCTGCGTCATCTGCCACACGAGCGCGCTCATTTTTTCGAAGAACGCTTCTTCTTCCGGGAGCCGCGACGCGATCAGTTCGAGCGGCAGCCGTTCCGCGTCGCGGAACTTCGACACCCATGCCGGCCCGAGCGCCTCGGTCATCCCCTGCAGCTCGCCGCTCGAGAGCCCGTCGCTGAACGCGAACACCGTCGATCGATCGATGCCGATCACCGTGGGCTTCCGTTCCTGAACGACTTCCTTGAGCAGCAGCCACTGTTCGTCGCCCCACAGCTCCGCCTGCCGTCCGTTGACCGGGTTGGCGACCGCTTTCGCCGACGTGCGCGCGTCGAAGAGGCCGCCCTGCGAGGTGCCGCCGAGCGCGATGCGCTCGACGCAGCCCGAAGCGGGCGCGCCGCCCGTCGCCGCGCACGTGTCGAAGAACACGTAAATCGTGCGCCGGCGGGCGGCGAACGTCTCGGGCGCGACGATCGACGAGAACACCGGATCCTCGTTGTACTCGCGCATCGGGACCACCCACATGTCGATCCCGTGCGTGCGCATCAACGCAGGGAGAAACGTGTCGAGGCGTTTTTTCAGCCACTGCTGCTGCATCGCCGCCTGCTCGCGCAGGGTGCCGAACGGGCGATCGGCCTGCGGCAGGGCGCCGGGTGCGAGGCGATCCTGCGCGGAGGCGATCGCCGGCAGCGCGGTGAGCAGCCACACGAGCGCATGTCTCTTCATGCGGGCGATTCTCGCAGATTGCCCGGCGCGCGGCCAGCCCGCCGCATGCACACCGACATGCGCTCTCGTGCGGCGACGGACGTCACTCGACGGCGATCTGTCTCCAGGCGTGTTCCGACGCGTCATCGGCGGGAAAAAACGTCTCGATCCGCAATTCCTGGAGCGTCACGTCCCTGGGGGTGCCAAGCGTCATGATGGTGCTGAAGATGCGAAGCTCGAGATCGTTCGTCCGAAGGTGAATGGGCAGGAGCAGGTCGCCCGCGCTGAGCGCGGCTGACGATCGCTGGCTGACGGCGTCGCCCGCATAACCACGAAGCTCGTTCAGCAACGCGACGGCGGTTTCATCGTCGGTTGCAAAGCCAAGCTCCCGCTCCGCCCTGCCCAGAAGAGCGCGTGCGACCTCGTCCCAGTTCACGATGCAGCGCCGCGCCCCCAGCGGATGGAAGACCAGCCGCAGATGGTTGGCGTGTTCGGTGATGAGAGATGGATCCACGACGGCCGCCAGCAGCCGGGCCGACGCGCAATTCCCCATCAGACAGTTGGAATAGCGATCCAGCACGACCGCGGCGTAGGGGTTGTGTCGCTCGAGGATGAATTCGAGCACCCCCCTGATATGAGCCATTTCGTCGGCAGCGAGCGGAGTCTGCCGGTACATGTGCGCGAAGCCACCCGCTTCGAGCAGACGGTTGCGCTCGCGCAACGGAACGCACAACGTCTCGGCGAGGACGAGCAGGGCCTGCCGGCTCGGCTGAGTCCGTCCTGTTTCGATGAAGCTCACATGGCGAGCCGAGAAGCCGGCCCGCATGGCCAGATCGAGCTGGCTCATCCCGCGTGCGGACCTCCAGCCGCGCAGCAGGTGCCCCACAGCGCTGCCAAGGTGGCGATCATCGGTCGCGGTGGTTGTGTCCATGGCCCATGCTACGCCGGGCGGGTCAACGGTCTCATTACATCCGACGTAATTGCGGGCATGACCCGGGCGCGCGATGCTCGTCGCGAGGCCGGAGGCGAGTGTGTCAAGCGTTTGCCGTCCCCGGCGATGAGCGTCGCCGGGTCGAGCGACCACGCAGATAACGACACAGGAGCGTGACCAGTTCTTCGGTAATCGCGCCCGACGACAAGTCCTCGGGGCGTTCCACGACCGCGCGGTGAAGGACGGCGCCGGCAGCGGTCGAGATCATCCACAGCGCGAGATCCAGGTCTCCGACATCGACGCTGGCGGTCCGCAGGAATCGCTGCATCGCTTCGAACAGCGGTGCATCGATTTCCACCACATCCCGATAACTCAGCGCCGGCATCTCCTCGGCAAAGACGCGATGGAGCCTCGGCGCCTGCGCGTGTCCGGCGACTCCAAGAGAGACGAGCGATCGGATCGTGGACTCGAGGCCACCGTCGTGAGGTTCAGCCAGCAGCCGCCGCAGTCCTGCGCGCTGTTCGGCGCCGTGCCGCCGTCGCAGCTCGGCCACGATGGCGTCCTTCCCTGGGAAGTATTGGTAGAGCGACGCGATGTTGACGCCCGCGCGGTCGGCAATCCGATTGGTGGTGAGCTTCCCGTACCCCTCTCGAACCAGAATGTCAGCCGTCGCTTCCAACAGCGCTTCGACGGTCGCGCGCGACCGCTCCTGGCGGGGCACTTTTCTCGGAGAAAGCTTCCTTTTGCTCATCGATCGTCCTCGGGCAGGAATGCAAGCTGACAGAATATAAGCAATTGCTTACATTGAGTCCATGGCTGCACGCTTTCCGACCCAACGCGCCGTCGCTCGCGCCCTGTGCGCGGGCGGCCCGGAGGTTCTGGTCGTCGAAACCGAGAACCTTCCTCCGCTGAAGACGGGCGAAGCGCTCGTGCGCGTCGACGCCGCAGGCCTCAACCATGTCGACACGCTGGCTCGGTCCGGCCGCTACTCGTTGCGCGTCCCGTTTCCGTTCAGCGCCGGCGTCGAAGGTGCAGGCACCGTCGTCGCCGTCGGTCCAGGGGTTTCGCTCGTACCCGGGGCGCGCGTCTGCTGGACCGCGGTGCCTGGATCGTGCGCGACCTATGTCGTCGCGGCGGCGTACATGCTCGCCGCTCTACCGGACGCGCTGAGCGTTGAAGCCGGCGCCTGTCTCGCGCACGCGGGCATGACGGCCGCTGGGCTCGTCCGTCATTGCCCGATTGCAGCAGGATCGACCGCGGTCGTCTGGGGCGCCGCCGGCGCCGTTGGACGGCTGCTCGTCGCGCTCCTCGCGGATCGCGGTATTTCCGTCATCGCCATCGCCAGCGGCGCACGGACGCGCGCGGCCCGCGAGGCCGGGGCCACTCTCGTCGTCGATCGCTCGTCGGAGAACGTCGTCGAAGCGGTGCAGGCGTGGACGCGTGGCCGTGGTGTGGCGGCGGTGTTCGACCCCGTGGGCGCGACGACGTACGAGACCAACCTGCGGCTGCTCGCACCGCGCGGCTACCTGGTGAACTACGGGCAGCTTTCAGGCGCCCTTCCGGCCATTGATCTGGAGCGGGTGATGGAAGCCGGATCGATCTTTGTCACGAAGTACGGCCCGCGGGCCGGGCTGGTCGGGCCCGCTCAACTCGCGGAACTCATCTCACAGGCCCTCGCGATGGCGACGACGCGCCCGGTGACGGCCGACATCGCGGGACGATTTCCGCTCGACGATGTCGCTGATGCCTATCGGGCGCTCGAATCCAGTGCGCCCGGAAAGGTTCTGGTCCTGCCATGGCAGGGCTTCCCGATCGAGCGCACACTGCGCTAGACGACCGTGGCGACGCCGACTCTCGAGACCTCCCGCCTGATCCTGCGTCCGGTGGCCCTGGAGGACGTCGAACAGCTGCAGGCGACATTCCCTCAATGGGAAATCGTGCGGCTGTTGTCGAACGAAATCCCCTGGCCGTATCCGCCTGACGGCGCGCTCACCTACATCCGCGACGTCGCGCTGCCGGCGATCGCGGCTGGAACGCTGTGGATGTGGACCGTGCGGTTGAAGTCCGATCCCGATCGCATCATCGGCGCCATCGATCTGAAACTATCCGCCGACGAAAACCGCGGCTTCTGGATCGCACCGCCATGGCAGGGTCGCGGCCTGATGACCGAGGCGGCGGACGCGGTGACCGACTACTGGTTCGAGGTCCTCGCGCAGCCGGTGCTTCGCGTGCCGAAGGCGAGCGTCAACGCGCCGTCGCGCCGCATCTCGGAGAAGCAGGGCATGCGCCTGGTGTCGACCGGGGAGCGCGACTACGTGGGCGGCCGCATGCCGGTCGATCTCTGGGAGATCTCGGCTGATGAATGGAAGAGTCGTCGCCGGTCGCCCGGCTGACTTGTCCGCCGACGCTGCAGCGAGGGCGGACACCTTCGCGCTCCGATCGCAGAGCGCTCATGCCGCCGGTTTCGCGACCTCGTCACGCGAGTCCCGGCGGGCCTGCTTGAATCCATCGCGCAGCTCACGCTGTTTCGGATACCAGAAACCGGAGAACACGCTTTCCATCCGTCGATCGACGAACAGCGCGATCAGGTAGGCCGCGGCGAAGCCCAGCGCAGCCGCGACGGCGACGCCGTCGGCCTCGTCGCTCACCCGCAGCCGGATCGCCTCGGCCATCGCGCCGGCGAGCGCGACGGCGCCCACGCCACACGATGCGAGATACAGATAGTAGGAGGCGGTTCCCAACCGCACCAGCCCGCGCACCCGATCGAGCAGCGTTCTCTGGGGGATCGTCGCCAGCACACGCGCAGCCGCCTTCGCGCGGCGCCTCGCATGCACCGAGTCGCCGATGGGAGGCGGTGTGAACACGACCTCGGCGTTCGGCGGCAGGTTGCCAGGCGAGTAGTCGTCGGTGCCGTGGGCGATGCGCTCGAGCACGCTGACGTGGACCCTCGGCGTGACGTTGTTCTCGGCGCACAGCTTCGCGATGTCGCGCACCTTCCATCGGTAGAACATGCCGGCGCCGGCGCGCGGATCGTAGAGTTTGTCGTCCACGCTGGCGTGCTCGCGGAACGACTGCCGCTCGCTCGCGTAGATGCGCAGGCCCTTGAGCGTCGGTGCGTCCGCGGCCTCGCCCGGCGCTGGTTCGAGCCGCCGCTCCGCCTCGCTCAGCAGCCAGTCGAGCGCGACGAGCGACATCCCCTGCTTCGGGTAGCCGCCGCCCACGTTCGAGTGGGCGCCGGCGAACCAGACCTGCGTGATCCGCGACGCGTCGCCGGGCTGCTCGTGCCACAGGAGAGGCGCGAACGATTCGCGCTGGTCGTCGATCGCCAGCGCCTGACAGGCGCGCCGCACCATCGGGCTGAGCGTGTGGTCTGAAAACTTGAACTGGTAGAGCGTCGCGTTGATCGCGTCGCTCAGGTGAAACGGCAGGCCGACGGCGTCCACCGTGTCCCACACGCCGACGAAGCGGATCGGGATGGCGCCCGGCCTCGAATGCGCTCGCTTGAACTGCTCGCCCGCATCCGCCTTCGTCCTGAAGAACCTCCGCCACAGCGCGGGACGGTAGCATTGCCGGTACGCCTTGTAGCCCTTTTTTACGACGCGCTGCAGGCTCGCAAACGTCTGCGGTTGCAGGCGGTCGGGATCGACGAGGCCGCACGCCTGGATGAAGCCGACCAGCGTCCGCACCGTGAACGCGCCGCGGCTGAACCCGAACATGTAGATGTCGTCGCCCGGGTCGTAGACTCGCGCCAATTCCTTGTACAGATGTTTGACGTTACGGCTCAGGCCCCAGCCCGTGGCGCCGCTGAGGATCTTCAACGGCTTGAATCTTTCGGTGCCGACGCCGTCGTCGTAGATCGCAATCTGCGGGGTCGCGTTCGAGTCGTAGCGGTGCGATTCGAGATCGACCGCCTCGAACAGCTTGAACACGTTCGTCCCGCGCCCCTTGATCGCCGTATTGCCGGTTCCGTCGGAACACACCACGATGCGCTTCGGCATGGTTCTCTCCATTTTCACGCAGTCACGTCGATGCGGCCCTTCTGCACGCCGGCCAGCACCTTCCAGGCAGTTGGCAACGCCGGCGCGAGCGCCGGCACGTAGCTGATCCACGCGTCGACGAGTTGCTCCTGCGTCAGCAGCAGCAGGCCGGCCAGCCCGAACGCCACGGTCAGCCCCGTCGTCGCGATGCTTCCCCAGGGCACGCGCACGCCTTCGTGTTCCCACGCCAGGACCTCCTCGTGCGGTACAACGGCGATCACGAAACGGCGGAACGTTTCGTTCATCAGCTCGAACACGCGATCGCGTCGCACGAGGCCGCCGCGCAGCAGCCGCAGCACGGCCGCCTGATTGTTCGGGTTGACGACGCCTTCCTCGGCGATCTGGCGGAGCGCCACCTTCTCGTCGGCCGAACAGCTGCTCCACAGCGCGGCGTAGAACGCTTCGGCGGCGTTGGCGATCTCGGCGAGGATCGCCGATCGATCCAGCGCAATCTCGTGACTTGCCGGAACGGCGCGCGGCAGGCGCGCCGCCAGCGTCTCGCCGATTTCGAGCAGTTCGGGCGCCACGCGGCACTCCGCGACGATCGTGTCGCGCACCGCAGCCGGCAGGTGGCCAGTGTTCTTCGCCAGCGACTGCGCGAGGCGCGCGGCGCGCGGCTCATCGACGGCGATCGCAAGATGCTCGCGCCGGAAGCGCTCGAACAGGCGGGCCCAGCGCGGCCGATCGGGCGCCGACGGGTGGCACTCGTCCAGGGACTCGACCGGATCGCGCAGCGCGCTGCACCACACAGCCGTGTCCCGCGCATAGACGATGGACTCGAGACATGCCAGCATCCGCTCGCGGAACGGCTGATCGTCAAGGCGATGCTCGAGGTGATCGACGGCGACGATGGTGTCCGGATTCAAGGCCGCCTCGTGGATCGCGCCGGTCCAGTCCGCGTCGAGACCATCGGCCGCGTTGCCGCGGTCGGCGGCGATGCTGACATCGGACGGCGGGTCGATCCGCTCATCGAGAAACGACAGGCTCCGGACGTCGAAGACGCGGACGCGCGGATGGCGACACAACCGCGCCGTTCTCGGCGACCCCGGCGGTCCGATCACCAGCAGGCTGGTGTCGTCAGCGGCGCCGTCCGGAGGAGCGAGCGCCAGGCTCGCCCGCAGCTCGGGCGCGAACAGCGGCGGCAGCACGTACCGCACCAACAGCCACGCGACTCCGATCAACGCCAGCGCGATCAGGAACGGGGCGCGCTCCGCCGGCCAGTCCGGTGTGATGGCCGGCACGAACGCCCACTCGCTCGGACCCTCGATGAACTTTTCTTCCCTGGGGCTGAACGACGGCCGCTCATCGTCAATCGCCAGGCGCCATCGGTCGAGTCCCTGGGTCGACGACGTCATCAGCAGATCCGCGGCGAGGTCGTTGTAGGGCCGGTACACCGCCTCGAGGAATGACCGCAGCAGCAAGGAATCAACCGCGGCATCGCCCGGCGCTGCATTCGCAGCGGTCGTCAGCGGAACGTCAACGTCCCACAGCGTGTTGTTCGTACGACGATTCACCATCGAGTGGACCCGATCACACGGCTGCACACCGCGATCGGACCCGTCGCACAGCGCCATGCGCTTGGTCTGCGCCGCGATTCGTCGCGAGCGCACGTCGAGCTGGGTCGCAAGCTGCGATCGCGCGCGCTTCTCAACGAGTTCCGAATGAACCGCATGCGAAACGCAAAAGCACACCATCGCCGGCACCGCGGCGATGAGGAACAGCAACGACGCTCGGGCCAACAGGAAATCGGTCATCCACGTCGCTGACCGCCCGGTCGGGGAAGCGTTCCGCCTGACGAGTGCGAACGTCGCCGCAAACGCGCCCGCGATGAGAACGACGGCGACCGCAACCAGCGCCACCGGCGCCATCACGATGAGGGCAATGCAGCAGATCAGCGCCGCCGCGACGTTGAGGACGGCGGCGCGGCGGAACGCATGAGCGTTGCAGGGTGTCGGCCAGAACCACCGGTCGATCGCGCGGGGCCGGAAGACTCCGAGAAGGGCCCACAGAGCAGCCAGTCCGAGCGCATAGACGCCGAAAAGCGAGGCGGTCATGATGAGCGTCTGGAGGTTCGCGGTCCGGCTGACGGCCGCATCCTCGAAGGTCACGAGCGACCAGCGCGGATCGCCGAACGGGCTTACGTCGAGCGGAATAACCTGAAAACGGTGCGCACGCCCGAGGTAGTGACCGCTCGCGGCGCCTCTGGCGCGCGTCGCCACGAGCGACTTCAGCGTCGGGTTGTCTTCCGCTTCCTGGAAGAAGTTCTCGGAGAGGCTGCGCGCCACATCGCTGTGGAACAGGACGCGGCCCGCGGGATCGACGACCGCGAACTGCACGTTTTTCGGCAGCAGTGGGCTCGTCAGCGAGACCGGCGTCGTCGCCAGCGTCTCGCCCAGCAGGTCGGCCTGTTCCGGGTCGCGGGGCGCCTCCTCCAGCGGAGGCAACGCTCTCCAGAACACCGTCACCTTTTCGCCGGTGTTGGGCGACAGAAACACGGACACGCCGGACTGCGTGCCCGACGCACCATAGAGACGCCGCGCCGTCCTCAACGGCTCGGCGAAGGGAAGCTTCGTGTCGTTCACGTTGATGAATGGCGTGACGACCTGCGATGTGGACCACTTGATGCGTTGCCAGCCGGTATCGTCGCTCCATCCCATGATCTTGAAGAATGGGTACGGAATCTCGCCCAGCTCGGTCTGCGCGAGCACGCCCGAGCGGCAGGCCCAGCGCGGGTCGCACTTCCACTGGTGACGCGCCTTCGCATCGAGCGTCACGTTCGGAGCCTTGTCGTGTGCTTTCAGATGCCGCCGGATCGCGTCGAGGCTCTGGTACTGCTCCCCCGCATAGTCGAGCTGCTGCTGCCAGATCGTTCGTCCCTCCGCGCTCTCTCCGCGAAACGCCGTCATCTGGGCGTCGATCGCTTGGATCTCCTGGCGCAGGTGCGCCGCCATCGACTCGGCGACGCTGCGCAGCTGATCGTCGAGCGCCGCCGGCACCGCGGATCCGAAGACGTGCAGATCCAGCGCGGTCACCGTCGCCAACGCCATCACCGCGAACATCGCGACGGCCACCGACACGCTGTCGATGCGGCGCAGCCGCTCGCGCGGGCTGAGGACCCGCAGCTTGAGCAGCGGAATCGCACAGCACACCAGGGCGAGCGCGGCGCCGCACCAGAGCCAGTAGGTGGTGGGGATCGTCGCGCTCGCGGCGCGGAATCGATCCAGCCGGACCAGCCCGCAGACCGTCCATTCCTCGGGCGGCCGCGCGTCATCGGCGCTGTCGGGCCGCATCGACAACTGCACTGGCTGCGCGTAGAGCATGTACTCGGTAGCGCCGATGGTGATGCGGGTCAGGTTGGTCGTCCCGCGCAGACGCGCGAATGCGTCGCCGCGGTTCTTCTCCGGCGGCGCGCCCGGCTGTCGCTGGAGGAGCGCGTCGAGACTGGTCAACTCCAGGCCCGACGACGACTGCTGCGCGATGGCGTCGCCCTCGCTGTCGAGGAGCAGCATCGCATCGAAGTCGGTGCGCCCCAGGTATGGCGCGACAAGCAGGTCGAGGTCAGCGCGAGCGATCACCGAGATCGCCGGAACGCCTGTTCGGTGTTCCTCGTGGTTGTATCCGAGATAGAGGTAGTTCCTCCCCTCCACCCGCTGAATGCGGACATTCGGCGGATCGCCTGGCCTGACCGCCGGTTTCTCCGGATTGACCGCGACGATTTCCAGCTGGCCCTGCGAGAACAGCTTGACGAATTGCTGCAGGGCGTCGCCCTTGTCGCCGTGCTCGCGCTTGGAAGAGTCGATGGCGTGATCGAGCGCGGGGTCGAAGCCGTCGACGTTCGCCTTGATCTGCGACGAGATGCTCCGCAGCGTCCGCAGATTCCGCTCGTTGAAATAGCGTTGCTGCGCCGGGATCCAGGCCTTGCCGAACCACACCAGCACCGCGGCGGACACGGCGGCGACCGCGAGCGGCGGCGCGACGGCGCCGAGACGAAATGCGCGCAGATCCGTAATCACCCTCCTGCTGATGTTCTGAACGTACTGACGGACTGTCGACGATCGATTCCGAACCGGCAGGATGATTTCGCGCCGACCGACACTTGCGATGACACAACGCGCTCGAGCGATGCGCTGGTGTGTTCACGCCGGCGGATGGAGACGTTGATCGATCGATGGTCTCAGCGCGGGACGGAGAGCGCCGATGGGGCCGCACGACTGTCGGCCCCATCGGTGCCCCGCGCGACGAGCGTGGCTAGAAGATCACCCGCAACCCGAGCCCTGGACGAAGCCGCTGCCGCCCGCCTTGAACGTGTGATCGCCGTGCCACCCGGACTTGATGCGGGTGATCGGGTCGTCGATCGTGATGTCGCGAATCAGATCCTGCGTGTAGGTATTTCGCTGCCCGGCGATGAAGTCGGGATGCACGTTCTGCGATCCGATGTCGAACGGATCGAGGGCGGTGTATCCCGGATGTGCTAGGCTGCGCGGTGTTCAAGGGAGGACTACATGGTTCGAGCTCCCGCCTGCCTCGTTCCTGCGTTCCTGCTCGTCGCGTCGCTCGCATCCCCACAACCGGTCGCCGGTCCGGCCAAGGCGAAGGCCACGACCCCGGAAATTCCGTTCGAGTCGGTCGCCAACTTCTTCACGTTGCCGCCGGGGCTTTACATGGGAGAAGGCGTCGGCGTCGCCACCAATTCGAAAGGCCACGTCTTCGTCTACACGCGCAGCGGCGAGACGCGGCTGTTCGAGTTCGATCAGAACGGCGCGTTCGTGAAAGAGTTCGGCGTCGGCAGCTACGGGTTCTCGTTCGCGCACGCCGTGCGCGTGGACAAGGACGACAACGTGTGGGCGGTGGACGAGGGGACGAACGTGATTCAGAAGTTCAGCCCCGACGGCCGGCTGCTGATGGTTCTCGGCAAGCGGCCCGATCCGCTCGAGCAGCTGGCGCTGATGCCGGGCGGCGGGCAGTATTCGGGCGCGAACAAGCCGTACTCGTTCCATCGCGAGACCGACATCGGCTGGGATCCGCAGGGCAACATCTTCGTCACCGACGGCTACGGCGATTCGCGCGTCGTGAAGTACGACCAGAGCGGCCGGTTCATCAAGTCGGTCGGCAGCCGCGGCAACGGACCGCTGCAGTTCAGCACGCCGCACGCGATGGCCGTCGACGCCAAGGGCAACGTCTACGTCGCCGATCGCGGCAACAGCCGGATCGTCGTCCTCGACAACGATTTGAACCAGAAGGCGGTCTACGACACGGTGGGCGCGCCGTGGGCGGTGTGCATCACGAACACGCCGCATCAGTACCTCTTCAGCTCGAATTCGTTCCCGACCGGCAACAACTTCGACCAGGCGCCGATGACGGGCGAGGTCTACAAGATGGAGCTCGATGGGACGGTGCTCGGCCGGTTCGGCAAGGCGGGACACGGGTTCAAGGAATTCAGCAGCATCCATCAGATGGACTGCCGGACGCCCGACGAGCTCTACGTCGCGGAGATCACCGCGTGGCGCGTGCAGAAGATCCGGCTGCGTCCGACGACCTCCACTTCGAGCAGCGGAAAGTAGGAGGCCATCATGAGAGCAACGCTTTCTGTGCGGTCTTTGCGGCCTTTGCGTTTCCTGTTGCTGGCGGGACTGGTCGCCGGCGCGTCGCTCGACGCGCAGTCGGTTCCCGAGATCAACTTCGACGCGAATGCCGATCTTCTCTCCCTGCCGTCGTACGGCGAGGTGGCCGGCGTCGCGACCAACTCCAAGGGTCACGTGTTCGTCTACGCGCGCACCGGACATGCGGTGGCGACGCTCGGCGACGAGCGCACGTTCTATCACGGCGGCGCGCGCCTCTTTCAGTTCGATCAGAACGGCAAGTTCGTCAAGGAGATCGGCCAGGGTGTCTACGCGCTCAACTTCGCGCAGCAGGTACGCGTCGATCCACAGGACAACGTCTGGGTGGTCGACGCGGGATCCAGCCAGATCGTGAAGTTCGACGCCGAGGGCCGCTTCCAGCTCGTGCTCGGACGCAAGCCGGAGAACATCGGCGTCCGTCCGGGTCCGGGCGTGCCGGCAAGCGGCGGCATGCCGGCTGAAGGGGCGGCGCCGGCCGGACGCGGCGGCGAGGGCGGCGGCGGTCGGGGCGGCGGCCGCGGCGCACCCGGCGCCGGCATCAACGGCGACAGCTTCAATCGGCCGTCGGACGTCACGTGGGACCGCGGTGGCAACATCTACGTCGCGGACGGCTTCGGCCCCAACAACCGCGTCGCCAAGTTCACCCGGGACGGCAACTTCGTGAAGACGTGGGGACAGACCGGATCGGCGCAAGGGCAGTTCAACCAGATCCGCGGGATTGCCGCCGATGCGAGCGGGAACATCTACGTCGCCGACGCCGGCAACAAGCGGATTCAGGTGTTCGACGGCGAGGGCACGTTCAAATCGCAGATCACCAATGTCGGCACCCCGCAGGCGCTCTGCCTGTCTGGCGGATCCACGCAATATCTATTCAGCTCCAACTCGAACGAACCCGAGAGCATGGAGCGCGGGGAGATTTACAAGGTCCGGCTGACGGGTGAAGTCGTCGGCAAGTTCGGCCGCGCGGGCAAGCTGCCGAAAGAGTTCGGCATGGTGAACTCGCTCGACTGCCGTACCGAGAGCGATCTCTGGGTCGGCGAAGTGTGGAACTGGCGGGCGCAGAAGGTGACGCTGCGCCGCTGACCCCTGAGGAAATGATCGTCAGCGCCGCGATTCTCGCGACGGTTCTGACGTACACGTGGCTGCTCGCGCCGGTCACGCCGCGCTGGATGGCGGTTGTGGCCGGCGCGCTCGTGATCGCGCTTGGACTGGCGCGGGCGTGGCGAGCGCACGAATGGGGCCTCGCCTGGCCGCCCTTTCTCCCCTCGCTGTCGTGGAACGCCGCCTTCACCGCTGCTGCGGCCGGCACGCTCGCAATCGCCGGGTGGCAGCGGCACACGTGGCACGCCAGATCGCTGACAACCGCCGACATCGGAGTCCTGCTGCTCTGGGCGCTTGGACAGCAGTTCGCGCTGCAAATCACGCTGCTGCGCGAGGCGCAGGCAACCACGTCGCGGTCGGCAGGCGTTCCCGTGGCGGCCCTGTTGTTCGCCGCGCTGCACCTGCCGAATCCGTTTCTCACCGTCGTCACCTTCGTCGCGGCGCTCGCCTGGTGCCGCATCTACGACCGCTACCCGAACCTCGTCCCCGTCACTCTCTCTCACGCGCTCCTGACGATCGTCGTGCTGACGGCGCTCGACGACACGATCACCGGACGGCTGCGCGTCGGGATCGCGTTCCTCCGCTGAACCGGTCGGGACTACACTACCTCGATGATTCGAATCATTTCGGTTGTGCTGGCCACGCTGGCGGTGGGCATCGTCAGCGCCGATCGCTCGGCTAAAGCCTTCGCGCAACATCGATCAGCTCGAGCCTCCGCGCTGCTTCAGTCGGCCCAGGCCGCGCGACCCGCACAGCAAACGGTCGCGCCCGCCGACCTCGTGCTCCGCAACGGCACGATCGTGACCGTTGACGAGGGCAAGCCCGAGGCACAGGCGCTCGCCGCCCGCGGTGACACGATCGTCGCCGTCGGCTCGAACCAGGACATCCAGCCGTACATCGGCGCGTCGACGAAGGTGATCGATCTGAAAGGCGCGCTCGCCACGCCGGGATTCATCGACGCGCACGTGCATTTCACCGGCGTCGGTGACGCTGCCAAGAACCTGAAGCTCGCCACGGCGAAGAACTGGGACGAGATCGTCCGCATGGTCGGCGAGGCGGCGCAGAAGGCGAAGCCTGGCGAATGGATCCTCGGGCGCGGCTGGCACCAGGAGAAATGGTCGGAGACTCCGTCGCCGAACGTCGAGGGCTTTCCGCTCCACGACGCCCTCAGCAAGGCGGCGCCGAACAACCCGGTCTGGCTCACGCATGCCAGCGGCCACGCCGGCTTCGCGAACGCGCTGGCCATGAAGATGGCGGAGGTCACGAAGACGACGGCCGATCCTGAGGGCGGGAAGATCCTCCGCGACAGGGACGGCAACGCCACGGGACTGTTCAACGAGCGGGCGCAGTCGATCGTCGCCGGCGCGCTGGCGCGCGATCTGGCGACGCGGACGCCGGCAAAAGTCGAAGCGGATCTGCGCGAGGTGATCGAGCTCGCCGGCCGCGAGGCGCTCGCCAAGGGCCTGACGACGGTGGACGACGCCGGCTCGCCGCCGCTGACGATCGACGTGATGAAGAAGGTCGTCGACGAGGGCAAGCTGCCGCTGCGCGTCTGGATGATGCTGCGCGAGGACGCCAGGAACCTTGCCGCCGACATGCCGAAGTACCGCGTCGTCAACTACGGCGACAAGCGGTTCACGGTGCGCGCGACCAAGCGCGCGATCGACGGCGCGCTCGGATCGCGCGGCGCCTGGATGCTCGCGCCCTACGCCGACCTGGCGACGACCAGCGGCATGACCACCGACAACCTCGACGACGTGCGGATGATCGCCGAGCTGGCGATCGAGCACGACTACCAGATGGCGGTGCACGCGATCGGCGATCGCGGCAATCGCGAAGTGCTCGACATCTACGAGCAGACGTTCAGGAAGCATCCGGAGAAGAGCAGCCGTGAGCTCCGCTGGCGGATCGAGCACGCGCAGCACGTGAGCGCCGCCGACATCCCGCGGTTCGGCCGGCTCGGCGTGATCGCGTCGATGCAGGGGATTCACGCAACCTCAGACGCCGTATTCGTGCTCGCACGCCTCGGCCCGGCGCGCGCGGAAGAAGGAGCCTACGTCTGGCAGAAGCTGATGAAGAGCGGCGCGACGATCGCCAACGGCACCGACGCGCCGGTCGAGGACATCGATCCGATTCCGAGCTTCTACGCATCCGTGTCGCGCAAGGTGAAGGATGGGTCGGTCTTCTACAGCGACCAGCGCATGAGCCGGATGGAAGCGCTGCGTTCCTACACCATCAACGCCGCGTTCGCCGGATTCGAGGAGACCATCAAGGGCTCGCTCCGCGCCGGCAAGCTCGCCGACATCACGGTGTTCTCGAACGATCTGCTGACAGTCCCCGAGGACCGGATTCCGTCGACCAGGATCCTGTACACGATCGTCGGCGGCAAGGTGCAGTATCAGGGCGCATCGACGCCGGCGACCTCAGCCGGACGGCCATAACGCGCGATCGGCCGTCTCAACGACCATATGAGGCGGCTCATGGCCGCGATCGTCGTTCTCGCTGCCGCTGCGCTGACCGAGGCCAGGCAGCCGGCGGCCGCACCGACCGGGCGCGGCGCGATCAGCGGGCGCGTGGTGGACGCGTACGGTGATCCGGCAATCAACGTGCGGGTGAACGTCCAGATCAGAACGGCCGACAACGCGACGCGCGGGATCGCCGGCGTCGAGACCGACGATCTCGGCGAGTATCGCATCGGACGGCTCGCGCCTGGCAACTACCTCGTGTCGGTGCTGCAACTGCAGGCGTTCGTCATGACGCCGGGTCCGCGCCGGCCCCCCGAACCGGTGTATTTTCCCGGCGCCACGACGAACGCGGCCGAGGCCGAAGCGATCCGGATCGACGCCGCAGACGAGCGCGACGACATCGACTTCGTCGTGCCGCCAGTACCGGCGCCGCTCGCTCCGGTGATCGCGGCGCGCATGCAACAACTCGCCGCGGCCGGAGCGCAACCGCCGGCTGGCGGATCAGCGATCCTGCGCGGCCACGTCCAGACGCCGGACGGCTTGCCGATCGCCCACGCGAACGTGCTGCTGACGTCAGACACCGACGCGTTGCTGACGCGCACCGGAGTGTCCGGATCGGATGGCCGCTACGAATTCCGCGACCTCGTCGCCGGCGCGTTCCACGTCGCGGCGTCGAAGGCAAACTACGCGCGCACCGGGTTCGAGCCGGGCATCCTGGCGGCGGTGACGAGGGACCTCGACATCGCGGCCGGCGAGGCACGCGACAACGTTGATCTCCAGCTCGCGCGATTGGGAGCGATCGCGGGGCAGGTGGTCGATGAAGCCGGCGAGCCGATCGCGGGCGCATCGGTTCAGGTGCTGCAACTGCGATATGAGGGCGGCCGGCGCCGCCTGACGCCGGCGTTTGCCGTGCCGCGGTTGACGAACGATCTCGGCCGCTATCGCCTGTTCGGCCTCGTTCCCGGACAGTACGTCGTGTCTGCAACGGTATCGGGCGCGCGCGCCGCTGATGTCGCCGGCTACGCGCCGACGTACTATCCGGGCACGGCGAATCCTGCCGGCGCGCAGTTCGTCACGCTCGGCGCGGCGCAGGTCCTCGCTGGCGTCGACATCACGATGGCGAAGGCGCGAACGGCGCGCATCGCCGGCAAGGTCCTGAGCGCGGGCGGCCAGCCGGCGAATCCGGGAAGCCTCACGCTGCTCTCGAGCGTGCGATCGTCGTCTCCGGTCAACATCTCGATTGGCGCGCGGCTGAGAGACGATGGCACGTTCGAATTCCCGAACGTGCCGCCTGGACAGTACATCATCCGTGCCGACCGCGGACGCTCGCCGTGGTGGGTCGAAGGCGAATTCGGCACGCTGCCAGTCGTCGTGGACGGCACCGATGTGACCGACCTGGTCGTGCAGACCTCCGCCGGCTCGTCGATCTCCGGCCGTATGACCTTCAACACCCGCGACTCATCGAAGCGGCCATCGCCGCGTGCGTTCGAGCTGAGGCCGCTCGCCGTGGACTTCGATGTTGCGCCGCAGAGCGTGGCGACCGCGAACATCCACGACGACTGGACGTTCGAGATGAGCGGCCTGAACGGGCCGCGACGGCTGCAGGTCACGCGCGTGCCACCGGGATGGGCGCTTCAGGAGATCACGGTCCGCGGGATCGACGTCACTGATCGGCCGCTTCCGTTCGGACGGCGCGAGCAGTCGCTGACTGGGGTGGAGGTGCGGCTGACCGATCGCGTCAGCGCGCTGAAGGGTGCAATCGTGGACGCGGACGGCCACGCGGCCGCAAACGCCACGGTGATCGTGTTCGCGAGCGATCGCAGCCGCTGGTATCCGATGTCGCGCTTCATGGGAAAGGCGCTCGCGGACGCCGACGGCGCGTTCGCGCTGAGCGGTCTTCCGTTTGGCAGCTATTACGCGGTCGCGCTGGCGCGGCTGACGGTCACCGGAGACGACTGGCAGGATCCGGCGTTTCTCGAGACGCTGCTTGCGCGCGCCACGAGCGTGGACATCTCGGAATCCGACGCGCGCACGGTGCGCCTCACCGCGCAGCAGTGAAGCGCGTCAGCGAAGGCCGTCGTGCACGCTTGCCCGGCGTCCGATCCACGTGACCCGAGTGTCTCGAGAGACGCGGCCGGAACATACGTCCGGCCGCGACGATCGGTGCGTTGATGAAAGTCCGCTTACGCGGTCTTCTGATCGGCCTTGCGACGCCGACGAACCATCACCCACGCCAGAGCGATCCCGGTGAACGCGGCGACAAAAACCCAATACATTGGCACCTCCCGTTGGGCATCGCCTTCAATCGCAATCACGGTGCCCCTTGCGAGCGAGCGCCGGATCGTGCAGCGACAGGACAAAAGCGTCGGCGGCCGACCGTCTTGTCCACCGCGACTGCAATCCGAGTTGCAGATCTGTCGCTCGCAAGGCTGGAAGGCGGAGGGCACAAAGGCGGGAATTCAAGGTTGGAAGGCAGGAAAACCGAGCAGTCAAAGGTTTTCTACCGCACGGACGTCGCCCTCCCCGGCCGCCGGTGATGCGTCGCCTGCTCATAGGCGTAGGCGAGCGAGAGCAGGCGCGCATCGGTCCACGAGCGGCCGAGGAACGAGACGCCGAACGGGTACCGACCGTTGCCGATGAACCCGCCGGGGACGGTCACCTGCGGCAGACCGGTGAGCGCGCTCTCCTGACAGGTGCTCGGCTCGCCGCCGAAGCGCTCGAGGCCGCCCTCGTGCGTGTGCGGCCGCGCCAGGTTCGCCGGATAGAGGAGCGCGTCGAGCCGCTGATCGTCCATCAGGCGGACGAAGAACTCGCGGAACGCGTCGCGGCTCGCGACGAACTCGTCGCGCGCCTTGCGGAGCTCGTCGCCGGCTGGAATCGGCGCGATGGCGACCTCGAAGCGGCGCGCGCTGTCGGGCGCGAGCTTGCCCGAGGACAGCAGCTCCTCGATCGTGATCACCTTCTCGCCGGCTTGGGCGCCGCGCCCCAGGTAGGCCTGCCAGGCGGCCTTCAGCGCGCCGGGCTCGGCATTCCGCGCCGCGCGGTAGCGCGCGTCGATGTCCGGCGCGGTCGCGTCCACGACTGTCGCGCCGCCCGCCCGCAGTTCCGCGGCGACGGTGTCCATCATCGTCGCGATCTCGCGCTCGCCGGTGAAGCCGATGAAGCGCTGCCGCAGCAGACCGATGCGCGCGCCCTTCAGCGAGGCGGCGTCGAGCGCCGCGGCAAACGATCCGGCGATGTGGCTCGCGGCGGTCGCGGTGGCCGCGTCCTCGTCGTCGGGGCCGGCGACCTGGTCGAGCACCAGCGCGACCTCCCGCACCGACTTCGCGAGCGGTCCGACGGCGTCGTTGTACGGATTCAGCGGCATCACCCCGGCGCGGCTCGTCAGCCCGCGCGTCGTGCGGATCGTCGCCAGCGCGGCGAATGCCGCCGGGTTCGACAGCGAGTTGCAGGTGTCGGTACCGAACGCGAGCGTGACGAGGCTCGTCGAGGTGGCGACGGCGCTGCCGCCGCTCGACCCGGACGTGCTGAGCGTCGGATCGAATGCGTTGCCGATTGTTCCGGCAACCGAGCTGATGCCGAAGTCGCCAAACGGAAACTCGTCCAGGTTCGCCTTGCCGAGCATCACCGCGCCGCCGCGGCGCATGCCGGCCGCCATCCGTGAATCGAGCCGGGGGCGATGCTCGACGAGCGCCAGCGATCCGCCGGTCGTCGGCATGCCGAGCACGTCGATGTTGTCTTTGAATGCGATCGGGATGCCGTGAAATGGACCGCGGACGCGGCCGGCGGCGCGCTCGGCGTCGAGCGCGCGTGCCTCGGCCATCATGCGCGGGTTGAGCGCCAGCAGCGCGTGGAACGTCGGACC
>DATFWL010000432.1:0-18269 GCA_035259385.1 Vicinamibacterales bacterium
GGGTGTTGAGGTGACCATCTTCAACCCAGATCTGGACTATGACGGCACGATCGCACGCTCTCTGGTTGACGTTCTCGTTAGATCTTTCACCGAGTAGCGGAAGACGCTGTCCTGTCACATACGCCCCGAAACCCCGGGCAAACACCGTCGTTTAAGGGGACACGTCGACTTATATCGATGTTGCGAGAACTCGTTGATCGGAAGTGCGTTGGTGGGATTTGGTGAGCGTCAGCACGCGTGAAGAGATCCGATTTCCAAGCGTGCTCCTTAAACCACTCGGACATCTCTCCGCTTTAGAATCAACGAGTTGCGAGCGGTCGCGATCAGAATAGCGCAAAACCGCCCTTCACGCACATCCAATCTGACATCTCGCGTGGTGCCAATCGCTTACCGCGACGCGATCCCGGTCGTTGACCACGAATTGTGATAAAGCTCCGAATGTCGTTCGATCACTTACGGCGATTTTCGAGGAACCGGAGCCGGGCTCAAGGAGCTTCGAGTGCCCGTTTTCAGCGCATCTCGCAGATTCAGCGGCAGCTCGATAGCGTTATCTTCAAGCAGAAGCAGGGGACGGACACCAATTTTCGCTGATGGTGCAATTCGGACACGGCGGCGCGGTTTGGCCTGGCGAGGTTCGACAAGAGCGCGCTGAGCGTTGCGAAACGGAGCCGCTCAACGCGCGCAATTCGGACAGGCAGCCGAGATCGAACATCACCGTCACGTTGTTGCTGACGATCGCGGTCGCGCCGGAAATCACCAGGCCACGTGTGGCGATCGTCGCGCTGGGATGGTAGATCGCGTCGAGCACGCCAATTCACTCGAACCACGGACCCGTCGCCTGGGCGCCTTCCGCTCGATCACCGCCTTGTGCAATCGCGTGCGAATTGCCGCCGTGACTTATAGCCGGCTCGACGTGCGGCGATGATGTCATTCCATTCCCGTTGGAAGCGTTGGCGCTGCACGTTGATCTGTGCATCTGCTCGTCCGTCACTTTGCGACCGGTGCGGATCAGGAATCTAATTGCGGGCCACCGCCTTCCGTTCGAGACTTTGTGCGTAGAGAGCTGTCTCGCGGCGGTTGTGGTCGTCAGTCGCGGCTTGGCGGTCGGTCACTGTGTCTTCGAACGAGATCCCGGCGGCCTCGAGCATCTGCAGGAATGCCGGTGTCGGGTAGCTGAGCACTTGGTTGGTGTATCGGCAGCTGCCTGAGTCCAGCGCCGTGACGCTGAGATCCCAGATGACGTGGATCTTGGTCCAGCCGAAAGGCGTCTGCACGTCGCTGAGCGACACATCCGGCAGTGGTGGGGTTCATGTACCTCGGCCACATAGTGCTGCACCATGAGGGTGCCGCCGATCGCCTCCACGTTGATCGACATCGGCCGGCCGTCGTCGGTCGTTGTTGTGCCGGCGGCGATGTGATCCGGTGATGCGCAACGCTGGTACTCAGCGTCGGGCAGGTGCAGCAGCCAGTCGGCGATGTCGACGCGCTCGATCGGGGCATGGATCGTGGCGGTCTTCTCGGATTCGACCAGCACCTTGTCGGTCAGGATGTCGATGGTCGCGATGTTCATGCTCGCTTTCTTTCGTTGGTCGATTTCTTCGACGCTGCGTCGGCCCGGCCCCACCAGCTGGTGACCAGAGCGGCATATTCAGCGGGCTTTTCTTCCCAGCAGAAATGGCCCGCGCCAGCAATGAGATCGACCTGGGCGTTGGGTAGTCGTTGATGGAGGAACTCGGCGTTGGATGCCGGTACCACTTGGTCGCCGGCTCCGGCCACGATCCGGACCGGTGTTTGGATGCCTCGCAGCAGCTCGGCGAGCTTCGGAAGGTATTCGCGGTAGCTTTGAGCGTACGGGATGGTGTCGGCGAAGCGATCACCTTCGTAGCAAGACATGTAGTCTTCGCGGATCTCGTCTGACGGGGTGTAACCCGCGATGGTGCTCAGGGCGATCTCGACGATCTTGCGCCCGCCGAGCCGGCGGTAGGGCGTCAGGTCGGATGCTTCGACCCAGTCCTTGAGAACGCCGGTGACATCGAGCGGTACCGCGGCTCCGCCACTGCCGATGACGATGCTGCGGAATCTGTCCGGGTCGCCGGCGGCGGCAAACAACACTGAGGAGGTCCCGATGTCGGGGCCGACGATGTGGGCGTGATCCAGGCCGAGGGCGTCGGCGACCTTCAGGATGAAATGCCCCATGGCCTTCGGGTTCATCAGCGTTTGACGGTAATCCGATCCGCCGAAGCCGGGGGGATCGATCGCGACGAGGTGCGCCGCGGTCGCGAGGTGCGGCCAGGCCGGCTCGAAGGCGTATACGCTTTCAGGCCACGGGCTCATCAGGATCGCGTCGGGACCGTTTTGGCCGCCTTCCGCGTAGCGGACCGACAGTCCGTCAACCGTGATTGTCTTCGGGTGAATTAGGGCGCTCATGGACACTCCCTTCGGATGTTAACGCGTGCTGCGCCCGCAGTTTCTGCTGCGCGCGAAGACGAAACAATTCAACGATGGTCTCGTTCTCTTCTTCCGCGAGTCGGTGGGCGATCGCTGCAGGCGTTTCTTGCATTTGCTCTCCGAAAGTCGATGGAGCAATCAGCACGCCAGTGCTCACGAGGCGAGCGCATTTGCGGATTCTCCCACTCCTGCGCCGTGCAATTCGCGAACAACATCGACGTTCATGGAAGCGAAGTGCGTATCGACGCGCACTCCTGTCCCAGCATACGCATCGCGCCCAGCGCGCTCGCGGCGGCCGATGGAGTGAGATACAACCTTGTCGCGCGCTCAGGTGGACGAGCGGAGTGTCCGGCTCGCGCGGACTCTACTAACTCAGAAAGCGATCCTGAGGATGAAGAAGGAATGACGATATACGGTCGACGCAGCGAGAAAGCTCACGAGCCTCGGAATTCGACTGTCGGAACACACATCGGAGTGCGCAAAAGGAGAAGCCATAGGTTAGGAGCAGAGCGCCGACGGCGAACGAGACGATCGCGTGTGACAGGAATGTGATAGGTCACCCTCAATACCTCGCGATGTCACCGTGTGCGATACGGGGTCGAGTAGAAGTCGTCGCCTAACAATACCCATCTGTTGGGCTCATAGAGTCAGACTCCCCATGACAACCGTTAACGCCAGACTTGACGATCCAGCGCCAGCGTCAAGGCGTGGATTCGTCGAGACAGGTTAAGAAATGATCCGAGCTCGAGCGGCAAACCTTGGTGCGGCTGCTGCCAACGATACGATCGCATCACCTGTTCCAAACGTGTGAATGCATCACCGAACTCGTCTCTGCCTTCAGATACCATTCCCGCCAGGCGTCCAGCTATGCCATCGAGTCTCCTCGCCAACGAGTCATCGAAGACTTCCTGCGCCTGACGAATCGGTTGCGGTAGTTCGAACCCTCGGAGATTGAGACGGTATTTCAGCAGCGCAATTCGTATCAGGAACACGATCCGTAGTTTCGCCTGCCAGTCGCGGATCCGGCTGCGCAACGCAAGGTCGTGCTGTCGGGAAGGCCCGAACTCGAAGAGCACGCCATCGGCGAGGGCTCTGACACTTTCGAACCGCTGGTTGATCGTCTCGCGCAGCTCGTAGGTGCGTTCCAGCGCCATTCTCGTGTCTTTGGGCAACGGTTCTCGTGCGAGTTGAGCCAGAAGTCGCAGGGTGGAAATGGCCTGACTCCTCATCGCCACCGCAGCGGGAGCACCCCAGAGTTGATCGAATACGATCCACATCATGAAGAGACCGAACAGGATGCCGGCGAGGCGATCTCGCGCAACCGCCAGCGACGTCTGCATCGTGAACTCCTGCACATGCACGATGTAGAACGCCAGCGCACACTGGGTCCCGACGAACGACAGACGGGGACCGGAGGTTGCGACCCAGGCTGACGCGGTGGTGACGATAACGAACAGGAGCGTGAATCCGGCGATGGAATCGACGTGCGGCAGGATGTACACCTGTGCTCCGATCGCAACGATTCCACCGGCGATCGTGCCTGCTACCATGAGCATCTGTTTGTGCCGTGATGCGCCAATCGTCGTCAGCGCGGTCAACAGGCACGCGAAGATCGCCGCATTGAGCCCTGGCCAGAAGACGGCCTTATAGATGACATAGCAGAGGCTTGCCGCAAGGCAGCCTTTCAACGCGAACCGGACGTGTTCGGAATTCGTCAGCGCATCGGCACGAAAGAATCCCGATGGTCGCTCAGTCGGTTGTCGGAGCGCCTGAGCGCCCGACGACTGCGTACCTACGAACGCCTGCGGAATCAGCGAAACTGTTCCCTCGAGTTCGAGCACCAGCGGAAGGACATGCGACGGCTCCCGGGTGCCTGGACCCTCGGTTCGCCGCGGAACCCGCCCGAGCACGAGATCAGCGCGGAGGCTGGCAATGCCCTCGGCCACACGGCGCATCCGTTCTCGATCGGATTGGGAAACGTCGACGCCGAGTTCGGCGATGTCGACCCCGATGTCGATCAGCCTGCCCACGAGCGCCACGACGGCGCCCATTTGCTCCATATACGACGGCGATAACGCCGAACGCTGAAGAAGCTGCCGCAACCTCGATGTGCCGAGCATCTGCAGGCGAGTGAGCTTCTGTTCCGCCACGCCGATTGGGCGTCCGCTGGCCACATTCATCAGGACTTCTTCGACGGCGGCCAGGCAGTTCGCCAAATCCTCGACCAAATCATCGCGGCGTGTCCATGCCGCAAAGGCCAGCTCGATCGCCACGGTCACTACGCACGCGATGATGATTTGCCCAGCCGTCCACAGCGTGTGTTCGACCTTCAGTTCTGGCGGCACCGGCAGATCCCATAACGGAATCGTGAACGCAATGAGGAAACCGAAGGCCGTCGCAGCAGCATAATTGGTGATCGTGCTGATCGCAAAGAACATCGCGAAGAACGTCCCGATGATCCACAACAACCGCAGCATCGGATCGCCCTGAGAGGCCAGCCCTCCTATCGTCATGTAAGTCGCGGCAACGGCAATGACCACGGCGAGAGTCGTGGTGGCGTCCTTCGTAGACTGGAGACTCGCGCGCGAGATGGTCAATGCATAGAATGCGCTCAAGGTGCCATAGGGAAGACGAAACGTCATGGTGATGACCATGACGACGGTCGAGACCGTCACCATTCGCGCGACCAACGCTTCCCTGCCGCTGTACGGCGCGAGCTCGTCTCTCAGGAAATCCCGGAACCATGCAACCTGCAGCATCTGATTCGCGACGCGCGCAACACCAGCAACCATGCTCAGCGTCCGCCGAGGCCCACGGTCAAGGCTGCGGCATCCGCGCCCCCTACCTCATTGCCCGAGAATCTTGACGACAGCGTACTCACTGATCCGAAAGAGCTCCGGTGAAGGATTGTCCACCCGGACACGAACGGGGTATCTCGACGCCAAATGGACCCAATTCAGCGTGCGCTGCACGTTGGGAAGGGCGGAGCCCAACGCCCCCGTCACGTCTGGATCGGGAGTGACGCCGAATCCAATGCTCTCCACGACGCCCGAGAAGCGCACGTTCGGTCTCGACATGACGTACACGGCCGCCTGCATCCCAGGAGCGATGTGTTTGAGCTGGCCTTCGCGAAAGTTTGCAATCGCCCACCAGTTGCGCCCGTCGATCAAGGTGAACATCTGTTGACCGATATGAGCGTAGGCGCCTTCCGAAATCGTCAGGCTCGTGACGCGTGCATCGAATGGCGCGTGTACCCGGCAGTTGTCGAGGTTGTACCGGGCCGTCTTGACGGCCGCCTCCTTTGCGCCGCGCTGGTTGACGAGCGGCTCGAGTGTAGTGACCGCATGTTGCGATTGCTCGTGCGAGGCCTTGCTCTGTTGAAGGGCGGCCTGCGAGTGCTCGTACTGCGCCAGCGCCGATTTCAACGCGGCCTGCGCCAGCCGCAGTTGTGACTGGGCCTGCTTGAGCGCTTCCGCCTGCGCAATCTCTGAGGTCCGCGCCCGATCGACTTGATCCAGGGTGACGAACTGTTTGACGAGCAGCGGTTCGAGCCGATGGAGGTTGTTCCGCGCGTAGGTCCACTCCGCCTGTGCCCGTTGAACGCCCTGTTCGGCGTTTGCCACGTCGGCGCGGGCCTGATCGGCGATGGCCTCCGATCGGCTTATGTCAGCGGTCGATCCTTGAACGTTGGCTCGAGACACGGACACCGCGCTGACCAACGCCGCAATCTTGCGGCGTTCATCGTCGATCTGTCCTTCGAGCGTGGCCTGGGCGGATAACGCTTGCTCGAGGGCGTACTCATAGGGGCGACGGTCGACCTCGAACAACAGCCCGCCTTGCCTGACGAACTGATTGTCGTGCACATTGAGCCGCACAATCGGTCCGTCCACCTGTGGCGCGATACCGATGAAATTCGCCGCAATTAACGCGTCGTCGGTACGTGGGTAGTATCTGGTGTGATAGAGCACTGTGAAGCCGAGAAGGACCCCGGTGGTCACGATCCCGACGCTCAACCACCGACCGGGCCGATTCTCCGACGCGGTACGCGATTCGCTGTTCATGATTCCTGCGGGTGAAGGCGGTTAGTTAACGAAAGAACGCGAGCCATAGGGCAAACGTGAACGACGCCGCCAGACTGGGGTAAGCCACAATCGGCGCCGCAAGGGCAATCTGCCGTTGCAGCAGGAGCCACCGGACAACAACGGTGAGTACAATCCCGAGCGTCAGGCAGAAAAGCCAGGCGGGAAAATACGATCCCAGAATGTCGAACGACGGAGCCCGTGTGCAGCTCGCCAGCACGCATGACAACAGAGGGAATGCAAACGCACCAACACGCCGATCTCGATGAGGCTTCATGGTTCACGTGTGATGGCCGCGCGAATGGAATCGCCGGTCCGAAATACCAGCTCCGCGAAGGCCGTGAGGACCTGCGTGCGTGCCAGGATGTCGGTGGAACGGGCCTGTGCGAGAGTTCTCTGGGCAGCCGTCACGTCCAGCAAGCTGCGGACGCCGAGGGCGTATGATTCGCGCGCCGCATCGTACGACTGACGGGCGGCATCAAGGAGCGCCACAGCGGCCTGCCGTTGTCGAAGCGCCGTATTGAACCGTGAGTAAGCCGCCCACACCTCGTTCGCAATCTGGTCGCGCGTACTGTCGGCATGAGCCTGTGCCGCGCTGGTTGCTGCGGCTGCCAGAGCCACATTATTCTTTCGCGCGCCTCCGTCGAACACCGTCCAATTGAGGCTCAGACTCACCGTGCCCAAAAGGCCACCCGCATGTGCCCATTGGTTAGGTGGCTGAACACCGAACAGCGATTGCGGACTCGGCCGGGTGTTGAAGTTCAAGGTGGGATAAAACGCCGCGCGTGCTTCTTTGATGCTGGCCTCGGAGGATCGGGCGTCGGCCAGTCGCTGCCTGAGATCCGGACGCTGGTCGAGTGCGCGATGGATCGCTTGGTCGACCACCTCGTCGATCGACTCGGGAATCGTCAGCTTGTCGATCGGCTCTACGTCGATCGGCACCATGGGGAAGATGCCCAGGGCGAGTGCCAGATTCCCTCGTGCAATCTCCACGTCTCCGAGCGTGGCCTGCAGCTCGAACAGCGCCTGTGCGGTTGCGCTTCGCGCTTCGAGCACATCGGGCAGCGTCCCAAGGCCCTGCTCCATACGGCTCTCGGTCGCCTGTTGCACTGTTTCTGCGTTGGCTAGACTGGCACGGGCGGCACCCTCCTGACCGGTCGCGTTGAGCAACTCGTAATAGGCTTGCGCAACGTGGTATGCAACCTTGCGATGTATGTCATTGAACGCGAAGTTGGCGGCGAGGACCTCCGAGCTCGCCGCATCGATGCGGCTACGCCGCGCGCCAAAGTCGAAAACGATGTAGTTCACACTCAATTCGGCTCGATGGATCGCAAGCGTCTGGCGGAAGAATGCGTCTCCGGCCAGGATCTCCTGTCGGTCAACCTGCGACACCGCTGCGGCGGCCAACGTCGGATAAAGCTCACTGCGCGCGACGCCAAGGGCCGCGGCCTGCTCTCGAGCCTTCTGCCACGCAACACGTGTCTCGGGGTTACTGGCCTGCGCGATGTCGATCAATTCGGCGAGGGAGTACTTCCTGTCTGAGTCGATCCTGACGTTCGGGTCAGGGGAAGGTCTTGTGTCGCGTGTTATCGACGAATCGCTCGTCACCAGCCAGGGACGAATAGGTGAGGGTGGTGCGGTCTGAGCGGATGCCGAACTCGCAAAGAGGAGAATCGCGACCATTATCCTCATCCTTGCAAAGGTTGGTGTCCGCTGATTCGGCGCCGAACTACTGGACCCCAGACGCGCGTCCGGGTGATCTTCAGCATCGGTTTCCCTCGAGTCCGACTCTGGAAGCGAGCGCAATTGCGCCCAGCCGTCCGGAGAGCGCCGAACGATTGCACTTGTTTCTTTCGGCCGATCAGTCACGGAACTCTTGGTGAGGCAAGCCTAGTGCCACTCGCAATCAACTGATAGATATGGGACAAACTGATTCACGTCTGAGCCGAATAGTACAAATGATGTGAAAGTGGTGATTCTGGTGAATCTGGTGATTCCGACGTTACCCGCGACTCGAAGGCGCCGCTTATGCTGCGATTCACGAGAGGCAATCCGATTACACTGTCCGTCGATTGAGCGAACGAAACAGAGCCGAAGCACCGCGACCAGGGTATTGAAGGACGAACTTTCTTAAAGAGAATTTGGCGCTTCGCGACGAGACCGACAGGGCGTCGACGTTCGGGGAAATCGTCGCTGCGTCAGACACGCTGAAGGCCAGCCCCCGCAAACAATCGGTAGACTCCAGAGATTCCCGAGATTCCCGAGATTTCCGAGATTCCCAAGATTCTCAAGCGGACGATCACAATGCGTCCGTGTATCTCCTCCCCTTTCAATAGTTTCAGGTTGGAGCGCAGTTTGCTGTCACGACAGTCAAGGCATCATGGCTTGCCGAATCGACCGACTCGTGGCGGAGAGGGATCTTGTGGTGTTGCGCATCTGCGGGCGAATTACGCGGGACGACGTTGCCGTGCTTCGCGCCGCTCTTGATCAGGAACGTGGCGCCATCGCCATCGATCTCGCGGAGGTCAGCCTCGTCGACCGCGAGGCGGTGAATCTACTGGTACTCACCGAAGCGAGGGACGTCGAGCTCCGAAACTGCCCTCCGTACATCCGGGAGTGGATCGCGCGCGAACGAGCGCAACCATGATGCGACCGGTGCCACACACGACGGCGGTGAATTGGATTGAGGATTGAGGTTGGCCTATGAACGCGCAATCTGCAACAAGCGATCTCTTAGACCCTCAACGTTGCATGACGTGGGCGCGCGCGATGTCGTCTGGACAAACGACGAATCGGCGACCGGTCGCGTCCACCGGCGATGGCCGACACGTTGACACCCCCGTAGGCATATCGAGCCCGTGGCGGGAAGTCATGAGACGCGCGACACAAGTGGCAGCGACCGAAGCGACGACGTGCCTTCAAGGCGAGTCTGGCGTCGGCAAGGAAGTCATCGCGCGGTTCATCCACCAGCGATCGCCGCGATGGCGCGGCCCGTTCATCGCGATCAACTGCGCGGCGTTGCCGGAGCAGCTCCTCGAGTCCGAACTGTTCGGATTCGAACGCGGCGCCTTTACTGGTGCGCAACAGTCGAAGCCCGGGCAGATTGAATTGGCCGCTGGCGGCGTCCTCTTCCTCGACGAGGTCTCCGAGATGACACTGGTGGCGCAGGCGAAGTTCCTCCGCGTGCTCCAGGAGCGAGAGTTCATGCGCTTGGGAGGCACGCGGCCGGTCCGAGTCGACGTCCGGGTTATTGCCGCCACCAATCGAAATTTGGAGGATGCGGTAACACAGGGGGAATTCCGCGAGGACCTCTATTACCGTTTGAACGTCTTCGACATTCGCATTCCTCCGCTGCGCGAGCGGCTCGACGACATTCTGCCTCTCGCGGCGGCCTTTCTCAGAGAGTTCGCGAATACGACGACGGAATTGACGCCACAAGCGATGGAGGCATTGCGTAATCACGACTGGCCCGGCAATGTCCGCGAACTGCGAAACGTGCTCGAGCGGGCTTTGATCACGTGCGATGGACCGCTCATCGATGCCGAGCACCTCCGCCTGCAAGCCAGAAGGAATGTTCCGCCGTCGAGCACCACCGATCTGGACACACTTGAGAAAGATGCGATCGAACGAGCGATGCGCGATGCCGATGGCAACAAAGTACGAGCAGCCAGGCGGCTCGGGATATCCCGCACACAGTTGTATGGTCGCCTGCGGAAGTTCGGATTCGAGAACAGGTGATCCCGCACACAGTCGTTCAGAAGCTAGGAAGCCAGGGCTGGATACAACCGTCGACGCGACATTGGCGGCAGGTAGAACTCTGGGACTTGAGAAACGGACGGCGTGAAGACACCGACCGGTCGGGCCAGAGCTGTAAAGGAGGCGATATGAGCGCAATGTATAGGGCAATTCAAGTAACGAGACCGGGAGAATTCGCGACCGTTATGAAACCGCTGGTCGATCCTGGCCCCGGTCAAGTGCGCATTCGCGTCGAGGCGTGCGGTGTCTGCCACTCGGATGCCGGTACGGTGGAAGCCTCCTTTCCGATCAGCTGGCCACGCGTCCCTGGGCACGAAGTCGTCGGGCGGATCGATGCCCTTGGCTCTGGCGTGCAGGGCTGGGCGGTTGGTCAGCGCGTCGGTGTCGGCTTCCTCGGAGGCTCTTGCGGTTATTGCGAATTCTGTCGAGGTGGCGATCTCGTGAACTGTCGTAACCAGGAATTCACGGGCATTCATTCGGATGGCGGATATGCAGAGGTGATGATCGCGAAGGCCACCGCGCTTGTGCGTATCCCTGATCATCTGTCGTCGGCAGATGCTGCGCCCCTGCTGTGCGCGGGACTGACAACGTTCAACGCCCTGCGAAACTCGCCAGCGAAGGCGGGTGACCTTGTCGCTGTGCTCGGTATCGGCGGCCTCGGTCATCTGGCGGTGCAGTACGCGAGGCATATGGGTTTCGAGGTCGCGGCGATTGGTCGCGGCACCGAATCGGCGGCGTTGGCAAAACAGCTGGGAGCCCACCACTACATCGACAGCGCCGCCACCGATCCAGCTGCAGCTCTCCAGAGGCTAGGCGGCGCCAAGGTCATTCTTGTCACAGCTTCCGGAGGTAAGACAGTCGGTGAGACCTTCACCGGCCTTCGTCCTGGCGGAGTCTCGATTGACCTCGGCGTTGGACCGGAGCCGATCGAGCTTACGAACGTGGATCTCATATTTGGAAGTCGCAAGGTGGAAGGTTCCCTGACAGGGTCCCCGGCGACTGGTGACGCGACGCTCCGATTCAGTGTCCTGAGCGGCGTCTCCGCCATGATCGAAATTGTCCCTCTCGAAGAGGCAGCGTCTGCGTACGCGAAGATGATGGCTGGAAAGGCGCGCTTTCGGATGGTGCTCGTTACAAACGGAAGTGGCGATGCGGGACACCCATGGTGAAGACTTTGGTTTGCAATGAGAATCGTTCGCGAAGCGAGTGCAATTCTGGAAATAACCAGATTGAGGAAGGACGACAGGAGACCACGATGTCATCGACAGTCAAGACGGAGCAATCGGAAGCAGCATTCACTCAACCTACGAGCGAAGAAACCAGGGCCCAAGACCTGTTCAACAGACAGAAGGCTTACTTCGCGTCCGATGCGACAAAGAGCTACGAATGGAGAGTTGACCAGCTCAATCGCCTCACGCGGATGCTCAAGGAGAACTTCGAGCGTTTTGCGGACGCGTCATGCAAGGACTTCAAGACAGCCAGCCAGGAGAATGTCTTCGAGGTCTCGGCGTCGATCGCAACCAGCGAATCCGCCAAGTCTCAGCTCAAAGAATGGATGAGACCGGTCGAAGCCCCTCTTCCAAAGTTCCTCGGTGCGTCGGGGCACAAAGGAATGGTGTACCGCGAGCCTTACGGCGTCACGCTGATCATCTGTCCGTTCAATGGACCGCTTCTGTTGTCCCTGCGTCCCGCCGTCGCAGCTCTTTCGGCCGGCAATCCGTGCATTTTGAAGCTCTCCGAAGCGCTGCTTGCGACGGACGAGTTGCTCTTGGAGTTGATCCCGAAGTATTTCGAGCCGGAATCTCTGAGCGCTGTTGTCGGGGGCAGGGAGGTAGTGACGACACTGCTGACTCTTCCCTTTGATTTCATATTCCTCACCGGGAGCGTCGGTGTGGGAAAGGTAGTGATGCGAGCGGCAGCCGAACATATCACTCCAGTGCTGCTTGAATTGGGTGGTCAGAACCCAGCCATTGTGGATGAGACAGCGAACATTCCGGATGCAGCCAGGAAGATCGTCTGGGGCGCAATGGCTTGGGGAGGACAGTGGTGCACTTCACCTGGCTACGCTGTCGTGCATGAGTCCGTCGCCGAACAGTTCGTAGCCGAATGCAAAAAGGCTGTGGTGGCACTCTACGGCGCGGACCCCAAGAGCAACCCGGACTATTCCCGTGCGATCAGCGCAGCCGCGGTCGAACGGCTTGCGTCCCTGATCGATCCCAAGAAGGTCGTTTCCGGTGGGAAGTCCGACCCTCCGGCTCGTTATCTCGACCCGACCATCCTCTACCCGATTTCGTGGTCCGACAAAATCATGGAAGATGAAATCTTCGGGCCGCTTTTGCCAATCCTCACCTACTCCGACCTCGGACAGCTACTCGCGAAGATCAAGTCGCTGCCCAAGCCGCTTGCCGGCTATGTCTTCAGCCGAAATCAGCAGATGATCGATCGGGTGTTGGGGTCTCTTTCCTTCGGCGGCGGCGCCGTGAACCAGACCAATGTCTTTCTTTTCATTGAGTCCATGCCTTACGGAGGAGTAGGAACAGCCGGACTAGGGAACTACTACGGGAAGTACGGCTACGATTCTCTGACGCACGCCAAGTCGGTCTTGATATCACCGCCGGACGTCGCTATCGAGCACTTGTTCCCCCCTTATACCAAAGACAAGGTGCAAGCACTCGATCAATGGTTCGACTACTAGGTTGAGGAAGGTACGCCGGGCGATTCGAGTGGGGTTCCATGGCTGACAAATCCTGCACCGCTCGGCGTTCGTTTGTTTCCTGCACAGTTCGATTTAAGAATCTTCTCGGCGGTTCGCCTCAAGATTTGGTCGATTGCCAACATCCGGCAGGGATCACTCGACATTCAACGGCCTTCAGCGGAACTTGAATCGCTCCTTGTTGATGTGTAAGACCTTAATCCTGTGATCAAGAGTTGAGGGTGGAATTCCGAGCTTCGCGGCCGCTCCCGATGGTCCAGAAACCCGGCCTCTTGTGGCGGTTAGTGCCGCCTCGATAATCTGCCGTTCGCTGCGCGGTTCAACCTGTTCCGCGGCGAGTGACGGCGCTTTCGCAGGAGATGGCGGAGAAACGGACTTTTTGGAAAGCCACCATTCGTCAACCGAAAACACGTTATCCGAGTTCAGGATCACGGACCGCTCAATGACGTTCTGCAACTCCCGAATGTTGCCTGGCCAGTCGTAGGATCGCAACAGATCCAGCGTCTTTTTGTCGATTGACTGGATAGACTTGCCCGCCTTGGTGGCGTAGCGTTGCACGAAATACTCAACCAGCAGCAAGACATCGTCCTTTCGCTCTCGGAGAGGTGGCACCTCGATGGGAAACACATTGAGCCGATAAAAGAGGTCCTGGCGGAAGGTCCCATTGGCTACCGCCGCTTCCAAGTCGCGATTCGTTGCTGCGATAACGCGAACGTCGACATGGATAGCTTGTCCTCCTCCAACGCGTTCGAATTCCCGTTCCTGTAGCACCCGGAGTAATGCGACTTGCGTATCGGGCAGAAGTTCACCTACCTCGTCCAGGAAGATCGTTCCGCCGTCTGCGAGCTCAAAACGGCCAAGCCGCCTCTGTGTCGCTCCCGTGAACGCTCCCTTCTCGTGGCCGAACAACTCCGAAAGGATCAAGTCACGGGGAATTGCCGCGCAGTTAACGCTAACGAAGGCTCGACTGGCCCTCTGGGACTTTCTGTGGATGGCGCGGGCGATGAGTTCCTTACCGGTACCTGTCTCCCCTGTTATTAAAACGGTAGAGTCGGTGGGAGCGACTTTGGCGATCCGAGAAAGAACAGCCCTCAACGAATTCGAGGCGCCAACAATCTCATCGAACATCGAGGTCTGCTCGACCTCGTCGCGGAGCGCCAAGTTCTCGTTTTGAGTGCGTTCTTCCGCCTGCTTCCGATCGTGGATGTCGGTTGCGGTGCAGTACCACCGGCTAACCGTGCCTTGATCGTCGCGCAATGGACTGTAATGAATGAGGAACCACCGGTGAGCGCCGCTAAAGTGTTTGACGCGTTGTTCGTTCTCAAACGGGAGTCCCCGCGCCAACGCGCTCGCTGTTGGCTCGTTCAGCCGTTCCACGTCTTCGGGGTGGACGGTACGCCGACGGAAGTCCGGCCCCGTCGCTTCGTTGGCAGAGAAGCCGGTGTAGTCAAGGGCCAACTGGTTCACGAACTGCGTGGTCCCGTCTGGAGCCAAGACGATCACGATTTGAGGAATCATGTTGACGATCGTCTTCAGCTCGGCTTCCGACTTCTCGATTTGTACGAACGCGTCCTTGAGCGCCGTCTTGGAGCGGTCGTGCTCGATCGCGATGAGCGCGATCTGCGACGCCTTTTCAATCAGATGGACGTCGTCAACCGTGGGGCGCCTCGCCTCCGTGTAGTACAACGCGAACGTGCCCAGAGTCTGTTTGGTCTTCGATAAGAGTGGGACGGACCACGCGGCTCGCAGACCATGACTCAACGCGGCGACTCGGCATTCTTCGGCTGGACCAGACCAAAGCGGATCGCTCGCGATGTCTGCGCTAATTACGGACTCCTTACGGAACGCCGCGGTACCACACGAACCCATGCGCGGCGCGATGGGCAACGGACCGATCTTTTGAGGCAAACCCTCCGGAACGCGGCGACCCGCCCGAAGCCAGAGTCGTTCGCCATCGACATCCGCCAGCATGATGGTCGAGATCACGTCTGGATCGAGAGCATCGACACCATCGCAGAGCGCCCCAAGGACGAGGGCCATATCCGCTTCATCCGCCATCAATTGCAGCGTGCGTTGCTGGATCGCGGTGAGCGGATCCGACGATGCCTGCGCGGAGGTTTTGGATGAATCGAATTGGTCCATGGCTCGGGCGTTTCGCCCAATCATCCGCGCGTGAACGCTTGGAACGTCTGCTCGAGCGTGGCGCCGTCCTGATACTCCGTCACGATGAACATTTGCTCGTCGTGACGGCCGATCTCATAGATCGTGCAGATCGCGGGATAGCTGAGCGCGGAGGCCGCGCACGCTTCGCGGCGCAGGCACATCATCGCGTGCCTGTCGTCGGCCAGGTCGGCGGGCAGGAACTGGAGTGCGACAAAGCGCTCGAGTTCCGTGTCCCTGGCCTTGTAGACGACACCCATCCCGCCGCCCCCGAGCCGTTTCGAGGATGCGGTAGTGCGAAACCGTTGACCGAACAACGACGTCGCGTCCGCCATTGGTTCGCTTCTGGGCCGCGCCGCCCTTGCGATCGCAGCGCTCACGTGTCAAGACTCCGAGGGCTCCGCTCGCAAGCGCCGCGCCAGCGCGTCCCAAGGCCGTGTACTTTCAAGTGCAGCGATCGGAGAGGGATAAGGTGCTCGGCGAACCTGCCGTTCGGTCGCGAGTGCGTGTCGGCGGACACAAACTGTGCGTCCAGACGCGACCGCGATCGAAGCGAACAAGGCGACGCGATCGTGGAATGACCTTGGAACGATCATAGGATCAGTTCACGTGAAGCGATCCGTTGAGGTCGAAGCGGCTTGGCGCTGTCGCGGTGGACGATCCACTCCTTCATGAGCCAACCATCGCGACGCGGATCGAAGCGAGAACGGGAGCTATGTGGCGCTTAGACTTCGCGCTCTGTCGCGTGCACTGCTCCAACGCGCCGAATCAGAGGATTTAGCGCTCAGTGAACGGTCCTCTAGGCGCCTTTTTTGGTCCCGGCGCCGCCTGCACAAGCGCCTGCACGAGCCAACCCACGGATTGTGCCAATCGACTCCCATTCTTGCCACCGGCGCGCAGAGCACTCGCGAGGCTCTCGGGTTCTAACCTTGCGACCAGCGGAGCGAGGGCTTCAAAGGCGTCCTTTACGTGCGCCGCATCACCAGTCTTGAGCGTGGACACGAAGCCCTGTGCAAACATCTCGAGTGCAACGCCATCGTCACCAGAATCTCCAAAAATCCAATGCAGGAGCGGTAGCCCAAGCTGTCTCAATACAGCGTTGCGCCCCCAATGCTCTCCGTGGGCAGCAAACGGGAGCAACGCGATACAAGGTCGGCCCGACTTGCAGAAGAAGAGAGTGCCGTTCTTCTTGTTCGATCCAGCGTGAGCGCCACAGCGCGAAAAATGTGTGACCACACGCACTCTGCTCACACCAACATTCGACGAATCGGCTGATTCTGGCCGTCTTTGCGGCGGATCAGCCACCGGCACACAGGTTGCGCTCCTTCTAAGCGTGATCGTCGTTGCATCTACCAACACAGAACATGCAGGTGGAATTTATGAGTGCGGACAAACCCATACGCCGGATCGCCATTGTCGGCACTGGAGTGATCGGTGCGAGCTGGGCGGCCCAGTACCTCGCGCGCGGGCTCGACGTGATCGCGACGGATCCGGGACCACACGCGGAAACCAATCTGCGCGCATACATCGATGCGGCATGGCCGGCGCTCACGCAGATCGGTCTGACGGCGGGCGCATCGCGCGATCGACTGTCGTTCACGACTGGACATGAAGACGGCGCTGGCGCAGGCCGACTTCGTCCAGGAGAACGCGCCGGAGAGACCGGAATTCAAAATGAAGTTGTTCGCGGAAATGGACGACGCGACGCCGCTTGACTCGATCATCGCGTCGAGCTCGTCGGGGATCACGCCGAGCGTGATGCAGTCGAAGTGCAAACATCCCGAGCGCGTTCTCGTCGGCCATCCGTTCAATCCGCCGCACATCATTCCGCTGGTGGAAGTCGTCGGGGGCACGAAGACATCCCCTGAGGCAATCGAACGAGCCATCGCGTTTTGCGACTCGATCGGCAAGAAGACGATCCGGCTGAACAAGGAAGTGCCTGGCCATGTCGCGAACCGGTTGCAGGCCGCGCTGTATCGCGAGGTCGTGTACCTGATCGAACAGGGTGTGTTGGACGTGGTTGATGCCGACACGGCCGTGTCCTGGGGACCCGGATTGCGTTGGGGCGTCATGGGCCAGAGCCTGCTGTGGCATCTGGGCGGCGGCGAAGGTGGGATTCGTCACTTCATGGATCACCTCATGGGACCGCTCGAAGGGTTGTGGAAGACACTCGGAACCCCGTCGGTCACGCCGGAACTCAAGCAGACGATCGTTGACGGCGTCCTGCAGGAAGCTGCCGGCCGCTCAGTCGATCAACTGGCACAGGAGCGAGACGAGGTGATACTCGGGCTGCTGGCGTCGCGCCGCCGGATCGATTCGCGCCGCACCGGGTCTCGGACCAACGGCGCGGCGAAGCGCGTGTTCTTTCTGGACGTGAGCGGCGGACGGATGGCATCCGTGAATCCGGACGGCTCCGATCTGCAGGTTCTGCTCGATGGACTCGAGCGCGTACCTGACGGGATCGCGGTGGACGTGGAGGCCGGCCACATCTACTGAACGAACATGGGGAATCCCAGTAAGAACGACGGCTCCATCGAACGAGTGGACCTCGACGGAAAGAATCGCCGGACGATCGTGGCCGAGGGTGCGACCTTCACGCCGAAGCAACTCACGCTCGACAAGAAGGGTCGAAAACTCTACTGGTGCGATCGCGAAGGCATGCGCGTCATGCGAGTGAACCTTGACGGCTCGACGCTCGAAACGCTTGTCGATACGAGTCGGGGTGACCCGCGTCCTGGCCGCGACCAGACGAAATGGTGTGTCGGAATCGCCGTCGATCACGACAGGGGCCACATGTACTGGACGCAGAAGGGACCGGACAACGCTGGCAAAGGCCGCATCTTCCGCGCCAATCTGGACATACCGAAGGGCCAGAGCGCCGCGACCCGCAACGACATCGAAGTGCTCTTCAATGGGTTGCCGGAGCCGATCGATCTCGAACTCGATCTCGAAAACGGTTTGATCTACTGGACCGATCAGATGCTCGTGCAACCGTTTATCAACTACAACATGGCTGGCGGCTGGTACTTCGTGTCATCGCCGATCATCACCGCGGACTGGAAGACGGACAACGATCAGCGCTGGACCGTGCCGCTCGGCGGAGGCCTCGGCCG
>DATFWL010000433.1:0-87163 GCA_035259385.1 Vicinamibacterales bacterium
GTAGCGGAACTTCGGCGTCAGGAACCAGCCGCTGAACGGCGCGAAGAACTTCGCGAGCTGGATGTCCTGGCGCCGCTGCACCGTCTTGGTGTTGCCGAAGGCGTCCGTGTAGGTCTCGTCGATGTTGCGCTGATTGAGATAGCGGACGTAGCTGAAGAGGCGCAGGTACATCTCGCCCTTCTCGCCGGTGAAGAGCAGGAAGCCGCCGTTCGGGACGTAATCAGGAGCCTTCTGCCGCTGCTGCTGGACCTGCTGGAGAAGCTGCCCGGCGGCAAACGCGCCGGAGCAGCCGTCCGACACCCAGATGCCGTTCTTGTCGTAACCCCACGACTCGCCGAGGAGACACGGCGCCTTGCCGGTCGAACGCACCAGCGCGACGCCGGCGGAGGTGTCCGCGGCGCACAGGATGCGTTCGCCGGGCTGCGACGTGCAGAGGATGATCCCCTGCGGCGCCGCAGGCTGCGTCTGATCGGGTGTCTGTCCGCCGGCGAGCGTCGGGACAGCGAGGGCCATGAGGATAGCCACGGCGGCGGCCGCCGCCCGTGGGATCGACAACGACATGTACGCGGTCTTACCGCACGCGCTGTGCCACGTATGCGGTCGGCCGCTGCCTGCCGGGCCGTACCGGTTTCTCACGCGAACATGGCGCCTCTCGGTGGGCGTCCGGCGACCCACGAAACCGCCGTCCCCCGGATGATCGGAGCAACTCCGAACCATCGGGCGATTGCGTGCCGTTCGCGCCCCTTCGTGCGGGCTTTACGCGCGGATCATGGTTTGCAGTCTGCCTCAGACGGATTCCGCTAATCAGCGATACCTCAAAGGAAGGACACTGATGAAGAGACTGCTCACGCTCTCGGCGCTCATGCTGCTGGCCGGCATGGGCACGGCCCTGGCCCAGGACGTTCGCTACAACTTCGACAACACGGCCAATTTCGCCTCGTTCAAGACCTACAAATGGGTCACCATCAAAGGCGCCCAGCAGATGAGCGATCTGGTCGACAAGCAAATCAAGACGGCCATGGACGCCGAGCTGGCGAAGAAGGGCCTCACCAAGACGGATGCCGACAGCGCGGACCTCTACATCGGCTATCAGGCCGCCGTTGGCCAGGAGAAGGAGTACACGTCGTTCGACACCGGCTGGGGCTATGGACCAGGGTATGGCCGCGGCTGGTACGGCGGCGGCGGCGGGATGACCACGGGCACGACGTCGACGATCTACGTCGGCCAGCTCGCGCTCGACATGTACAGCCCGCAGCCGAAGGCGCTGGTCTGGCGCGGTGTGGCGAGCAAGACGATCGACCCGGAGGCGAAGCCGGAGAAGCAGCAGAAGAACCTGGCGAAGGCCGTCCAGAAAATGCTGAAGAACTATCCGCCGCCGGTGAAGAAAACCTCCTAGGGGCTGGGGGCTGGGGGCTAGCTGCAATCGAGTGTGACAGCTGGCCCCTGAGCCCCGAGCCCCTAATACGGCCACACCCAATTCGTGATCTCGGGGCGGTCCCTGCCCTCCTCGTGCGCGTACCGCAGGTTGTCGAGGATTGCGTTCTTCATCTCCTCTTTCAGGTGCGAGCAGCGGCTTCGCAGCCGCGGCACGCGATCGATCACGTCCATCACCAGGTTGAACCGCGACGCATCGTTCAGGATCGACAGCTCCAGCGGCGTATTGATGTTGCCCTTCTCCTTGTAACCGCGCACGTGCAGGTTCTCGTGGCCCTTGAACCGGTAGGCCAGCCGGTGAATCAGCCACGGGTAGCCATGGAAGTTGAAGATGATCGGCCGGTCGGTCGTGAACAGGCTGTCGAAGTCCTGCGCGGTCGACCCGTGCGGATGCTCCGAAGCGGGCTGGAGCCGGAACAGATCGACGACGTTGACGAACCGCAGCTTCAGGTCGGGCACGCGCTCGCGCAGGATCGCCGCCGCCGCCAGCGCCTCCATCGTCGCGACGTCGCCGCAGCAGGCCAGCACGACGTCGGGCTCCTCGCCCGCATCGGTGCTCGCCCGCGCCCAGATGCCGACGCCCTTGGCGCAGTGGACCACCGCCTCATCGATCGTCGTGAACTGCAGGTGCTTCTGCTTGTCGGCCACGATCACGTTGATGCAGTCGGTGCTGCGCAGGCAGTGATCCGCGACCGCGAGCAGGGTGTTCGCATCGGGCGGCAGATAGACGCGGACGACCGACGGCGCCTTGTTGGCGACGAGATCGATGAAGCCCGGATCCTGATGCGAGAAGCCGTTGTGATCCTGGCGCCACACCGTGGACGAGAGCAGGATGTTCTGCGACGCGACCGACGCCCGCCAATGCACGTGGTTCTTCGAGATGTCCAGCCACTTGGCGTGCTGGTTGAACATCGAGTCGAAGACGTGCGCGAACGCTTCGTAGGTGTGGAAGAAGCCGTGCCGGCCGGTCAGGAGGTAGCCTTCCAGCCATCCGACCAGCGTGTGCTCGGACAGCATCTCCATGACGCGGCCGTCGGCGGCGAGCTCGCCGCCGTCGGCGTCCTCGGGTAGCAGATCCGCGAGCCACGTTTTCTTGCTCGCCTCGTACACGGCCTGCAGCCGGTTCGACGCCGTCTCGTCCGGACCGAACACGCGGAAGTTGGTCGGGTTGTTCTCGAGCACGTCGCGCAGGAACGCGCCGAGCGGTCGCGTGTTCTCGTGCTCGATGGAGCCGCGGGTCGGCACGGCGACCGCGTAGTCACGAAAATCCGGGAGCTTGAGATCCTTGCGGAGCAGCCCGCCATTGGCGTGCGGGTTCGCGCTCATCCGCCGGCTGCCCTTCGGCGCCAGCGCTTTCAGGTCCGCGCGCAGCGTGCCCTGGTCGTCGAACAGTTCCTCGGGCTTGTAGCTCCGCAGCCACTGCTCGAGGAGTGCGAGGCTTGCCGGATTGTCGCGCACGTCGGAGAACGGCACCTGATGAGAGCGCCACGACCCTTCGGTCTTGTGTCCCTTGATCTCCTTCGGCCCCGTCCATCCTTTCGGCGTGCGCAGCACGATCATCGGCCAGCGCGGGCGGTACGGCTCGTTCGACGTGCGCGCGCGCTTCTGGTGCGCGCGAATCTCCGCGATCGCGGTCTCCAGCGTCGCGGCGAGCTGCTGATGGACACGAGCCGGATCGTCGCCTTCGACGAAGTACGGTGTGTAGCCGTACCCGACGAACAGCCCCTCGAGCTCCACGCGGCTGATGCGGGCGAGGATCGTCGGGTTCGCGATCTTGTAGCCGTTCAGATTGAGAATCGGGAGCACCGCGCCGTCGCGGATCGGGTTGAGGAACTTGTTGGAGTGCCACGAGGTTGCGAGCGGTCCTGTTTCGGCCTCGCCGTCACCGACCACGCACGCGACGATCAGATCGGGATTGTCGAGCGCCATCCCGTACGCGTGAGACAGGCTGTAACCGAGTTCGCCTCCTTCGTGGATCGAGCCGGGAGTCTCGGGCGTGACGTGGCTGCCGATGTGACCGGGAAACGAGAACTGCTTGAAGAACTTCTGCAGGCCCTCGGCGTCTTCGCTCTTGTCTGGATACACCTCCGAGTAGGTGCCCTCGAGATACGCGGGCCCGAGCACGCCAGGCGCGCCGTGGCCGGGGCCAGCAACGAAGATCATGTTGAGATCGTGAGCCACGATCAGCCGGTTGAGATGGATCCAGACCAGCGAGAGCGCGGGGCTCGCGCCCCAGTGCCCGAGCAGGCGGTGCTTGACGTGGTCGGTGGTCAGCGGCTCCTTCAGCAGCGGGTTGTCCCTGAGGTAGATCATCCCGACAGACAGGTAGTTGCATGCGCGCCAGTACGCGTCGACGTGCGTCAGTTCCTCGGAAGAGAGCGGCTGGCGATCGACGTCGGTCAGCGGCACGTCTCGTGTCGATAGCGTGTTCGCCACGGCAGGTTCTCCTTACACGTTGCCGGTTCCGGCCTTGGATGATGGAAGCGCCAGCGCGAGCAGGACGATCGAGCGCGCCTGCGCCTCGTAGCTCGTCCCGGTGATCTCCGGCGCCGTTTCCCAGTGCGCAATGTCGTCCGGTGATTCTCGCGCAGTATCGAGGCAACGCCGCCAGCGCGCGCCGCCTTCGGGGCGCGGCACCTCGAATGTCAGCGGCTCCCAGTACGAGTTGAGCATGCCGTGGAAAAGATACCGCGCCTGCAGGGTGCGCAGCGTGAAGGCGATCGCGTGCGAGTCATCGCTCCAGTCCGGCTGGCCGAGCCGGACGCCGTGCCACTCGATGGCCGCGCATGACAGGAGCTCGTTGAGGCTCTGCTCGACGCCGCTGCGGACGATGTCGCGTCGCTGCCGATATGTGTTCAGCGTCTTCACGAAGCGATGGACGTCAGCGTGACGCCCCATCAGCGTCCAGTCGAGCCAGTTGATCTCGCCGTCGCAGCAGTACGCGTTGTTGTTGCCCTGCTGGCTGCGGCGACACTCGTCTCCCATCAGCAGCATCGGCGTGCCGGCGGCGAGCAGCGCCAGCGCCAGGAAGTTCTTCACCTGACGGTTGCGCAGCCCCTCGATCGCCGGATCGCCGGTCGGCCCCTCGACGCCGCAATTCCAGCTGAGATTCTCGTTCGCGCCGTCGCGGTTGTCCTCGCCGTTGGCCTCGTTGTGCTTGCGGTCGTATGACACCAGGTCGTTGAGCGTGAACCCGTCGTGGCAGGTCACGAAGTTGATGCTGTGCTCCGCCTCGCGCTCCTTGTGCCCGTAGATGTCGGGGCTGCCGAGCAGTCGGCTGGCCACGGGCCGGACCGAGCAGCGGTCGCTCTTCAGAAAGTGCCGCACGTCGTCGCGGAAGCGGCCGTTCCATTCCTGCCAGCTGTCGCCGACGAACGACCCGACCTGATAGAGGCCGGCGGCGTCCCAGGCTTCGGCAATCAGCTTGGTGCCGGCGAGCCGCGGGTCCGACTCGATGTCCCAGAGTACCGGCGGATTGGCGAGCGGCCGGCCGGTCTCGTCGCGTGACAGAATCGACGCGAGGTCGAAGCGGAAGCCGTCCACGTGCATCTGGGTGACCCAGTAGCGCAGGCTGTCCTGAATCATGCGGCGCACGATCGGCTGGTTGGCATTCAGCGTGTTGCCGCAGCCCGTGTAGTCGGCGTACCGCGCCTTGTCCGCCTCGAGGATGTAGTAGATGTCGTTGGCGAGCCCGCGATAACACATCGTCGGCCCATCGGCACCGCCTTCGGCGGTGTGATTGAAGACGACGTCGAGTATCACCTCGATCGACGCGCGGTGCAGCGCCTTCACCAGGTCGCGGAATTCGTTCATCACCGCCAGCGGATCGCTCGACGCCGCGTAGCCGTGGTGTGGGGCGAAGAACGAAACCGGCTGGTAGCCCCAGTAGTTCACACGGCCGCCGGGCGCCGCCTGCGGATCGAACTGGAACACCGGCAGCAGCTCGACGGCGGTGACGCCGAGGTCCGCGAGGTACGGGATCTTCTCGATCAGGCCAGCGTAGGTGCCAGCCGTCGCACGCGCGACGCCAGAGCTCGGATGCCGCGTGAAGCCGCGCACGTGCATCTCGTAGATCACCGTCTCCGTGAACGGACGCTGCAGCGGCCGGTCGCCTTCCCAGTCGTACTGACTCGGGTCGGCGACGACGCTCTTCATCGCGACGGCGGCGTTGTCGCCGGCTCGCGCCGCATCGAGGCGGTTGTACCCGGGCGGCACCGCAACTGCGAGCCCGTACGGATCGAGCAGCAGCTTGTCGCCGTCGAAGCGCAGCCCGCGCTCCGGTTCGAACGGCCCGTCCGCGCGGTAGCCGTACACCTGCCCGACCTCGAGATCCGGCACGAACACGTGCCAGTAGTGATACGTGCGATGGCCTTCGCGATCGAGGGGAATCACCCGTGCGGGAGTCGCGGCGGCGGCGCCGTCGAACAGCAGCAGCTCGAGGCGGGTGGCGTTCTTCGAGAACACCGAGAAGTTGACGCCGCCGGGCGCGATCGTGGCGCCGAGCGGCGCGCTGACCCCGGCGCCGGCAGCGGGCGTGCCGGTCGCAAGAGTGTCGACGACCCGGCTCATCACGCGTCTCCGCGCGGGGCGACCTCGATGTTCCAGATGTCGTGGCAGTAGTCGCGGATCGAGCGATCCGACGAGAAGCGCCCCACGCGCGCGCAGTTCAGAATCGACATGCGCGTCCACCGCTGGCGATCGAGGTAGGCCTCGCTCACCCGCCGCTGACCGTCGACATACGCCTGGTAGTCGGCAAACAGCAGGTACTCATCTCTCGTCAGCAGCGACTCGACGATCGGACGGAACCGGTCGCGATCGCCGTTGGAGAACACGCCACCCGCAATCATGTCGATCGCCTCGCGCAGATCGGGGTTCGATTCGTAGATGCGCCACGGCTCGTAGCCGGCTGCCTTGACGTTCGTCACGTCAGCAGCCGTCAGGCCGAACAGGAAGAAGTTCTCCTCGCCGACCGCTTCTCGGATTTCGACGTTGGCGCCATCGAGCGTGCCGATGGTCAGCGCGCCGTTCATCGCGAACTTCATGTTTCCGGTGCCGGAGGCTTCCTTGCCGGCGGTCGAGATCTGTTCCGAGAGATCTGCCGCCGGATACACGGGCTGACCGTTGGTGACGTTGAAGTCCGGCATGAAGACGACCTTCAACCGGTCTGACGTCTGCGCATCGTCATTGACGACGGCGGCAATCCCGGTGATCAGGCGGATGATCAGCTTCGCCATGTGGTAGCCGGGCGCGGCCTTGCCGCCGAAGATCACCGTTCGCGGCGTGCCGGCCGCGCTGGGATCTCGTTTGAGCCGGTTGTAGAGCGTGATCACATGCAGTGCGTTCAGGTGCTGCCGCTTGTATTCGTGCAGCCGCTTGACCTGAATGTCGAAGAGCGACGCCGGATCCACCGTGACGCCGGTCCGGAGGCGGATCAGCGCGGCGAGCGCGACCTTGTTGTCTTCCTTGATCCGCTGCCAGTCCTCATGGAAACCGGCATCGTCCGCCAGCGGTTCGAGACCCGTCAGCTCGTCCTCGAGATCGACAATCCATCGCTCGCCGATGTGGCGGCAGAGCAACGCCGCCAGCTTCGGGTTGCTCAGGACCATGAATCGGCGCGGCGTCACGCCGTTGGTCACGTTGAAGAAACGCTCCGGCGTCACGCGGTGGAAGTCGCGCAGCACCGTCTCCTTGAGCAGTTCGGAATGGAGGGCGGCGACGCCGTTGATGGCGTGGCTGCCGATGCTGGCGAGGTTCGCCATCCGCACCTGCCTGTCACCCGCCTCGCCGATGATCGACACGCGCTGCACCAGCGTCTCGTCGCCGGGGAATCGCCGCCGGACATCGTCGAGGAAGCGACGGTTGATCTCCATGATGATCTCGAGCGGGCGAGGCAGCAGCTCGGCGAAGAGCGGGAGCGGCCAGGTCTCGAGCGCCTCGGCCAGCAGCGTGTGATTCGTGTAACCGCAGGTCCGCTGCGTGATCTCCCAGGCCCGCTCCCAGTCGATCGCGTGTTCGTCGATGAGCAGGCGCATCAGCTCTGCGACCGCGATCGACGGATGGGTGTCGTTCAGCTGTGCCGCCCAGTAGAGGTGAAACTCGTCGATCGATTTGCCGCGGAGAAGATGCAGGCGGATCATGTCCTGCAGCGAGCACGAGACGAAGAAGTACTGCTGTGCGAGGCGCAGTCGTTTGCCGGCCTGCGGCTCGTCGTTCGGGTACAGCACCTTCGAGATCGTCTCGGACGCAACTTTGTCTTCGACCGCACCGTGGTAGTCGCCGGTGTTGAACGCGCCGAAGTCGAACGACTCGATCGCTTCCGCCTTCCACAGGCGCAGGACGTTCGCGCTGGCGACGAGGTAGCCTGGGATCGGCGTGTCGTAGGCGACGCCTTTCACCATGTTGTGCGGGCGCCACCTGACCTTGAAACCGCCGCACCCATCGTCCTCGCGCTCGACCCATCCGCCGAAGTTGACGTCGAAGGCGACCTCCGCGCGGACCAGCTCCCACGGGTTGCCGTAACGGAGCCACTTGTCGGTCAACTCGACCTGCTGTCCGTCGACGATCGCCTGATCGAAGATCCCGAACTCGTAGCGGATGCCGTAGCCGATCGCCGGGACCTGGAGCGTCGAGAGCGAGTCCATGTAGCACGCGGCGAGGCGGCCGAGGCCGCCATTACCAAGTCCTGGCTCTTCCTCCTGATCGATCAGGTTCGACAGATCCTGTCCGACGAGCGCGACAGCCCGCTCCGCCGCCTCCCACATCCCGAGGTTCACGAGGCTGTTGCCCAGATGCGGACCGGTGAGAAACTCAGCGGACAAGTAGGCAACCGCCTTGAGCGGCCGGTCCGACTTCATGACGCGCTCCAGCGTCGTCATCGTGCAATCGAGCAGGCGATCGCGGACGGTGTAGGCAAGCGCCACGTACCAGTCATTGCGCGTCGCCAACTCCGGCCGCTTGCCCTGAAGGCAGCGCAGGTTGTCGACGAGCGCCTCAGCGATTGCTTCCACGCTCATCCCGGTACGCACGCGCTCGGCGGCGGTCGAGGGCTTCGCTGCGACGTTGGATTCGCCGCCGGCTCTGGATTTCACAAGCTCACCTCGGATGGCGGAAGCGTCAACTGCGATCGGTACCTGTCGGGCGGCGGCATCGCGAGAGGTGCACGGGCGCCCTCAGAACACGATGCCAAAGCCGACGATCGGACCGTGCAGCGTCTGCGAGCTGATGAGGGTCCGCTGGAAGGATCCGATGCTGACGTCAGCGACCGTCAGCTTATAGTAAAGGAACGTGTAACCGAGTCGAATCTCGGTATGCGGGATGACGCGCCAACCGGCGTGGAACTCTGCCGAGGTATCGACGTCAGTGCCGACGCCGAAACCGCCGCCCTGAAAGTTCGCGTCGAAGATCCAGTTTCCGGTGCGCTGCCGCCACTCCAGGCCGACCATCGGATCGTAAAAGACCGGCTCGGTGCTGCCCGAGAGGTCTCGTCCCAGGATCGGCACGTTCAAGGTCGTCTCGAGGCGGATCGAGATGCGGCGGAAGCCGCCGGTCGCGAACAGCCCGTCGAACACCCGCACGCCGCCCCGCACGTTGAAGACTCTCGCCCTGGTGTCGAGGCTGAATCGCGGTGACTCGCGGCTTGCGTCGAGGTCAGCCCAGTCGCCGCGAAACTCGCCGAACCATCGGTCCCCGCGGAGCGTGAGACCGGCCATGTACGCGCTGTTCAGTGATGTGCTGGACGTCGCGGTTTGCTCGCCGCCTTCACCGCCACTACCGCCGCCGCCGCCCGGCAGCGACGGCAGATCCACCTCCGCACCGAAGATTGGCGCCTGGACGAGGATGGGGTACAGAACCACCTCGAACGGCTCGGTCTTCGATGACGATGATGCCTGATCGTCAGCTGCGAGCACACGGTCGGCCGCGACGAGAACGAAGGCAGCGGCGCACAGGGTCAGCAACGGAATGGAGTTGTGTTTCATCACGATCCGCCGGTTGTTTGATACGCCGTCACTTCGACGGCGGGGCGATCGTCAGCTGCACCGGCGCCGCCGCGAAGTCGTCGAGGACGATGCCGTCCGGCGCCGGCTTCACGCGGGCTGCCCCCGACATCGTTCCGGTTCCGGTCCCGCGCGCGTCGAGCAGCAGATCCACGACCGTGAGCTCGTATCCGGCGCGCGACTTCGTCTCGTCAGCGGTGAGGAAGAACAGCGGCTTGCTCGCCGCGACCACCAGACGCGTGCGATCGTCCACCTTCGTTTCCCACGCGTACTGCACCTTGACCTCGCGGTTCTGTGTGGCGATCGTGCCGATCGTCGGCAGCGGCCGCAGCGCGTTCATGAACCCCTGATAGCCGTTGTATTTCAGCCCGTCGAGCACGCGAGTGCGCCTCGACGGCTCCATGAGGCGATCGATCTTGATTGTCACGGTCGAGCTGACGCTGGTCTCACCGCTCTTGGCCTGCGCCTGCGCGATCAACGTCCGTGGATATCCACCGGGCGACTGCGCGAGGGCGCCGATACACAGAATTGACAGTGACGCCGTGAGCGCGAGCCACCGTTGCATGGAACCCGTAGGCTGGGGCGACACCCGGTCCGATCGTTCGCGACTGCTCATTGCGCCGCTGGTGACAGCAATCCCGCTGCCCGGGAGGCACCAGGGACCGTTACGGGCGATCGCGAGGTTCGTCGCGGGATTTCGCTGTGCGCTGCGCCCGCCGACGATATGTCGCAGTCGCCAGCCGACGTCGGGGCTCCGCCTTTTCGGAGGCGCTCTGAGATATCGGGGCGGCCGGTGAAGCCGGCGGCGGCCGGGTCGAGAGCACCCGGGCGGCGGTCACCGCATCTTCGAGACGTACGGACGTCCGGCACAGGCTTCGTGCCGATCGAGAATGTCCTGGCTGTCGTCAACCAGCAGGACGCTGATCGAGCGTGGTCATACCGCGGTGCTCGTCGTTTGCAGCGCAGCCAGCGACACGGTGACCTCCACCTCAGTGCCGCTGCCGCGCCTGGATCGAATTCGCAGCTCGGCTCCCACCTGCTCGGCCCGCTCGCTCATGCTGATCAATCCAAGGCCGGGGTGCGCTGCATCGACGTCGAACCCGACGCCGTTGTCGGTGACGGTCAGGACGAGCGTGTCCGGACCGCCGATCAGCCGAATCGCCACTTCGCGGGCGCGACTGTGCGCGACGGCGTTTCGCACCGACTCCTGCGCGATGCGGAACAGACACAGCGTCAAATCATGCGGCAGCGCGGCCGGCACCTGCTCGTGCGAGAACGTCACCGCCACGTCTGGCGTCGAGAGCTCGCGCTGCAGGGAGTTGATCGCCGACACGAGCCCCAGCAGCCGCAGGTTCTCGGGATGGAGCCGGTGCGACAGCGCGTGCACGCTCCGGCTCACCGCATTGGCGTGATCGAGGGCGCCCATGGTCAGGCGTCCGACATCGTCCGCGCCCGCGGCGCGCGTCTGGCTGAGCAGCTGGAGATCGATCGTCAGCACCGCCATCTGCTGGCTGATGTCGTCGTGCAGTTCCCGCGCAATCCGCGAGCGTTCGCTTTCCTGGGCGTTGAGCAGTCGCTTCCCGAGATTGCGGATCCGATCATAGCTGACGCGCAGCCTGGCCTGGCTGGCTTGCAGCTGCGTTTCGGCCTGTTGTCGTCTCGAACGCTGCAGGAGAAGGGCCGCGATCAGCGTCGCCTGCGCGAGCAGAATGGCGACGGCCCCGAGAATGTAGACCTTGTAGCGGTCCCAGATCGAAGGGTCACGGAACCTGATCCGGGTTCCGGCGGGGACACGAGCTTCGCTGATCCGCCATCGCCGCAGCTGTCGCCAGTCGACCTGCTTCACGTTCAGGTCGGCCTCCGACACGGGTATGCTGTCGGCGCGCTCTCCGTTGAGCACTCTGACTGCGAACGCACCCACCGCCTCGGCCTGCACCACCTGGTCCTTCAGGCTGCCACCGACGATCCCGTGATCCATCGCTGAGTCCACCCAGCAGTAGATCGGTGCGTTCGCCCTCGCTGCGAGCCGATCCAGGTATTCCAACGCATTGAACATCTGGTTGGCGCCGTCGCGTTCGACGATCAGGTAGTAGACGATGGAGTGTTCAGGCAACGACTGGAGCCGTGCCTGGAGCTCCTCGGTCGGGAGACCCGAGAGGTAGGTGACATCGAGGCGTGGCTCGAAGGCCCGCAGTTGCGTTCGCGCCACGTTCTCGAGCGTCCGGTCGCTGGGGTCGGCGCCGCTGACGACGAAGACGCGGCGAGTGTCCGGCTGCAGCGCGATCGCCATCTCGACGGTGCCAGTGACGTTCATCGGGGCGGTGATGCCGGTCGAATTCGTGAGTCGAGGCGATGACGAGCGTGCCTCGAAGAAGACGACCGGCACATCGGGGAACAACAGGTCGCGATACGCGCGAAGGAATTCGAGCGGAGTATCGCCCATCGCGACGACGAGGTCGAAGGCTTTCCCCGCGTACTTCAGGCGCAGGAAGTCGCGAAACGCACTCTGGTAGTCGATGCTGGAGAACCTGCTCTGGTCGATGAATTCCGAGTAGTAGTCCACGTCGGCGGCAAGATCGTACTCGAGGATTCTCGGCAGCTCGCGGTCGCCGACGATGGCGATCTGCGCATCCCGCCGCGTCGCATAGAGCGCGAGGACATGCTTCTGCCGATCCGGGCCGCTCGCCGCGGTCACGGAGCAGAGGCCGGCGACGATCGCCGCGAACATCAGCGGGCGCACCATGGAACTAGAAATAGGTGTGAAGGATATCCCGCCGGCGCGCTAGAAGTCGATCTCTCCGGTGATCTTGAAGAAGCGCGGGGTCATGATCGTGAGCGGCTGCAGCCAGGGTCCGCCCGGGACGAACGCGGTATTGTAGGTGAGGGCCGCGCTCGAATTCAGCGCGTTGTAGACGTCCAGCGCCAGCATCGTCCGGGTGCCGCCGAACTTCAGGATCTTCGCGAAGCGCAGATCGAGCTCGTTGATGCGATCGCCGTACATCGTGCCAGGCGGCAGCAGGTTGATCGTGACGTTGGCGGCGCTGCCCGACAGATTCCGCCCGAGAGAAGGCGCCACGACCGAGTTCGGCGCGGCGTAGTCCGCCGCGAGCGCCGCGCCCGGCTTGCTCTGAAAGGTGGCGGCGAGCTCGATGCCGCCCTTCGGCAGGACGTACGACGTGAGACCGCGCAGCTGCGTGAGGAATCCGGTCGCGACGTGGCAGTACGGGCTGACCGGCGTCACCGCGGAGCTGATCAGACCGGCGCCGAACGCGCTCGTCCCGGTAACCGCCGTTGACAGCTCGGGGAGGTCCGCCCGCACGTCGCAGTTATCCGAGACGGTCTGTCCGCTGCTCGTCCCGCCGACGATCGTCAGTCCGCCCGCCGTTCTCAGGTTGAGCGTCACGTCCAGGCCGTTGAAGTATTGCAGCCACTTTCCGTACGTGCTCGAGCCGGTGACGAGGTTGTCGACCTGCCCCGCCTTCTCGGGCACGACGTCGTAGAGTCCGGAGATCGTGTAGCCGCCGCCGCCGGGCAGCCGCGGATCGGCCGGCGCCACGAGACTGAACGGCGTGAGATCGGCCGGCTGGAGCGCCAGGTTGTCGGCCACGGAAAACCCGTGGAACCACCGCCGCGTGTAGGCCACGTTCAGCGACGCCTGAGACCTGACCTGACGCTCCATCGACACGACGACGTTCCAGTCAGAGGGACGGACGCCCCAACCGTCGAGAAGCGACCGGTCGAAGTTGTTGGTCAGGACGTTCTTGCCGAAGTTGGTGTTCGACACCACGCCGCACAGATCGCCGCCGGCCGGACGGAGATCCTGCGCCGCTGGGTTCAGCAGATCGCAATCGGGCACGAAGTTGCCGTTCGCGTCGGTCCAGGCGCGCGTGACGCCCGCTGTGCCGAACACCGTCGTCGTCTGAGGCATCCGCAGGGTCGGGTTCGTGTTGGCATAGTTGCCGGTCACACCAGCACCTTCGAGGTACCTGCCGACGGCCGCCCGGAGTACGGTGCCGCCGTTGCCGAAGAGGTCGTACGCCGCACCCATCCTCGGGGTGATGTCCTTGTAACTGTCCACGCCGGTCGTTTCCGGAATGATGATCGGCGCCGGCAGGAATCTCGACGGGCCCTCCTGCTGCATCGGGAACCAGCTCCGCGCGCGATCGAAGCGCACGGCGCCCTGCAGGGTGAGGCGCCGCCGCGTCCACTGCTCCTGCGCGAACACCCCGTCCCAGCTCGCGCGCGCGTTGTTCACCCACGGCGAGATCGACTCGGTCAGCTGGTTCGGGACGCCGTTACTGACACGGTAGGTCAGGTTCTGGTTGTTCGTCACCCACGTCCGGTCGTCGGTCATCAGCGTGTGCTGGTAGCCGATCTTCAGGTTGTGAGAGCCGGTGACGTACGAGATCGAGCCTTTCCACAGATACGAACCCGTGTAGGCGACGCTGAAGTCCTGCGACCGGTACACGAGTCCGGGAATGTTCCCGTTCGCGGCGCAGCCGTTCGCGCACTGTTCGGCGACGCGAATCAGGTCGCGCGTCGGATTCGGGGTGCGCTCGAAGTTGCCGACGCCGAAGTAGGTGCCGCCAAAGCCGGCTTCGAGCAGCAACCGGCTCGTCATCGGAGACGACCAGGTGGCCTGCGACACCTGGAGGGGCCGGCCGAGCACGCCGACCGCTTCGGGCGAAACACGCGCGGGCTCCGAGAGCCCCGGGGTCGCGCCGGTGCAGCTGCGGCACAACGCCTGTGCATCCCAGAAGCCGGTGACCTTGTTGCGCGGCGTCACCTGCCACGTCACCCGGCCGCTGGCGTTCTCGAAGACGCGATCCGAATATTCGCGGCGGCTGACATCCGGCGCATACAACCATTTCGCGGCGTCGCCGGCGTTCAGGTTGTAGTAGACGTTCGGGCTCGCCTTGGTGCTTCCGCCGGTATGCGCGTTGACGAAATACCAGACGCGATCGCGGACGATCGGACCACCGAGTGTGCCGGTGACGTCGTACACTCTCGTCAACGGCGTAGCCGCGGCGACACCCTGAGCCGCGAGCGCCGGCGTGAGGTTGTCCGACTGAAATTTCTCGCCGGTGCCGCTGAAAAAAGCGGAACCGCGGGTCGTGTTGCCACCGGCTTTGGGCACGATGTTCATCACCAGGCCCCCGGTCTCGATCTCGCCGAGCGCACCGGCCTCGGAGAAGGTGACGTCCTGCGCGTTGCCGACGTCCACCGTGTAGCTCGTCGCGGAGTTTCCAGCGGGCGGACTGCCGACGTTCAACCCGTCGACGAGCAGACGCCCTTCGTTCGAGCGGCCGCCGTGGATCGGGAACGACGTCGTGGCGGTCGCCGTGACCGTGTCGTTGGTGGTCGTGACGACGCCGGGCACCAGCACGACGACGGCGTTGTAGCTGCGCACGGTCGGAATGGCCTTGAGGAGCGGGCCGCCGAGCGTGACGTCGTGCTTCGCGCTGTAAACGTCGATCGGCGGCGCCTCGGCCGTCACGCTGACGGCGTCGGCGAACGGACCAATTCCAAGCTGGGCGTCGGCGGTGGCGGTCGACGATCCAGTGACTTCGACGTTCGCGCGGACGAAGGGACTCCAGCCGTCGAGCAGAAATGTGAGGGAATAGAGTCCCGGCCGCAGGTTTTCGAGGCGGTACTGTCCGGCATCGTCGGTCGTGGTCGTGCGCACCCGTTCGATCAGCTCAGGACTGTGCGCCTCGACGGTGACGTGAGGGAGCACCGCGCCCGTCGGATCCGTGACGACACCCGCGACGCCGCCCTGACCAAAGACGGTCGCAGGGACTCCGAGCCACAACGCGACGACGGCAAGCACGGTCGTCATCGTGCGGACCGATGGCCCGACCAAATGAGTGCTCATGGCGAGCCACGCTCGAGTGGCGATGATCACTGTACAAACCGTCCTGAAATGCGCGATGCCGCGTGCGCGGGATCGGCGGCGATACGATACACCACCGCTTCACACAGGATTGTGAACTTCTGTTGACAGTTCGTGGCGCCGGGCCCGAGGACGTCGGCCGATTCAGCCGATCTCGAATGCGGACGGTCGTGCGGCGCGGCAGTGATCGTTCAGCCGGTAGGTCAGCTTGAGGCGCAAGCGGCGTGGCCACGATCAGGCGCCACGGACGACGCCGACTTGCCGGGGGCGCGTCGCGCGACCAGGTCAGCCGTCGCGCCGCAGCTGGATCTGGACGACGTCTGCGCCCGATCCGCTCGCGAGCAGGATGGCCCCGCCGCTCTCGTCGACAATTCGCCGCGCGGTGCGCAGGCGCAGCGGATCGCCTGCGCCGGTCGTCGCCTTTCGCAGGGACTCCCAGGCATGGGGCCAGAACCCGGAGGGCTGCGCGTTGATCACGACCTGAACGTCGTCAGATGCCGCGGCGGCGCGAACCGACACGGTCGCGTGGCCCCGGCGGTGGCGGAGGGCATGATCGATGACCAGCGTGATCGCGCGGCCGAGCCGCGGCTCGTCGCCGGCCACGCGCACCAGGCCCGCCGCGTCTGCATCGATACGGACCGCGCTGTTCTCGCGAAACCGGCTCGCGATCCGCGCGAGGATCAGATCGAGACGCGCGGACGCGGCGGTGCCGCCGGCCCGTCGTGGTGGTCCGCTCAACAGGCTCAAATCGCCGGAGATGGCGACGAGCTCCGAGACTGGCGCGGCGATGCGGCGCAGGACCTCGCGGTATTCCTCCGCGGATCGATCGCGGCGTAGCGCCACTTCGATTTCACCGGCGACCGCCGTGAGCGGCGTTCGAATCTCGTGGGCGACGGCTGCGGCGAACAGATCCAGATCGGCGCCGGCCGTATCCCGTGCGTCGCTCACGTGGCGCAGCCCCCGCCGCCCAGTCTCTTCCTCGCGAAGCTGATGTACACGTCGACCACGCTGGAATTCGGGCTGTCGTCGTCGTCCCAGACATGCTGCGCGAGCTCGTCGTGGGACACCGGTTTGCCCGCGTGCAGCCCCTCCGTCTTCGACGACCAGCAGGCGCACGGGGCCGACAGCCCTGGCAACGAGGGCAAAAGACGATCCGCGGCCCCAGGCGCCGCCGCCCGGCGCTTTTGGGCGGAAATACGGGATCGCCGCGCAGAGCGGGCAGGTGAGAGCGTCCGCAGACAAACTCGACGGCGAACAATTTCTGCCGCGCGCGTGACTGCGTCGCTGTCTTTGACGCCGGGGCCATCCCCGATCTCGGGATCGCGGCGAGCCGCCGGCCGCAGGCGACTACCGCAAGTCCGGGTCAGTCGACGTCGTACTCGGAGACGGTGACGCTCCAGCCCGGGTCGCGGTTCGCGCCATCGGCGAACAGCGGCGCCCATACCGCGGCGCACGCCTTGTCGTAGTCGCGGCCCGCGGCCAGGATCGGCTGGAGGCATCGCTCGCCCTCGGCCGAACAGCCGGACGCGAGGCACGGATTGCCGTTCGCGCGACACGCCTCCGTGTACTTCATCTCGATCACGCCGCACGCGTCGTAGAACGGACGGCGGGCGCGCGCCGTGAGCAGGCCGGCGAGCGCCGGCTTTGGAAAGTGGCCTTCAAGGGCATGCTCGATCACTTGCTGCGGCGTCATGAGCGCGGGGACGGTCATCGCACTCCTCCACGTCGAACCGGTTGCCGGACTTCCGTCACAGGCGGTGCGCTGACGACCGTGGTCACAAGGAGAATGCCGGGCGAGCCGCGTTGTGCGGCGGCGAGCGGTGCGCGCCGATTCAGACGATCGCTGGCGCGGCCGGCAGCTCCACGGTGACGGCTGTGCCGCCGCCTGGCGGACAGGCGATCGCGATCCGTCCGTCGTGCGCTTCGACGATCCGCTTTGCCGTCGGGAGTCCAAGGCCGGTACCGCGAGCCTTCGTCGTGAAGAACGGCGTGAAGATCCTTTCGAGCACGTCGGCGGCGATCCCCGGCCCGGCGTCGGCGACCACGACGCGACAGCGCGACTCGATCGTGTCCAGCGTCACGCGGATCGTCCCGTGGCCGTGCATCGCCTGCGCGCCGTTGACGAGGAGATTCTGGAACGCGATCTTCAGCAGTTCCGGATCGGCCATCACCGGCGCGGCGTGCCCCTCGACCTGGATCGCGACGCGAGTGAGCGCCGGGTCGCCGGTGAGCAGGTCGGCGGTGGTGCGCACGAGCTCGCCGAGATCGACCGGCAGCGGCCGCGGCACAGGCGGACGCGCGAACAGGAGCAGATCCTTGATGAGCTCGTTCAGCGCGTCGATCCGCGTGACGATCTCCGTGGCGATTTCGGCGTCCTTGCTCCCGGACGGCAGGCGGCCGCCAATCACCTGGATCGCGCCGCGAATCCCGGCCAGCGGGTTCTTCACCTCGTGGGCGATGACGGCCGCCATCTCGCCGAGCCGCGCCAGCGACGTCTGCTCGCGCAGCCGCTCTTCCATCCGGACGCGGGCGCTCAGGTCGGCGAGGATCCCGGTGAACTTCCGCTCGCCGTTGACGTGCATTTCGCCGACCGACAGCCGCACCGGAAACGTCGTGCCGTCGCGCCGCAGTCCGGTCACCTCGCGGCCGATCCCGATGATCCGCTTCTCGCCCGTTTCGAAGTAGCGCGAGATGTATCCATCGTGCTCTTCACGGTACGGCGACGGCATCAGGATGCTGATGTTCCGGCCGTAGACCTCCGCCTCGGCGTAGCCGAAGAGGCGTTCGGCCGCGGGGTTGAAGACCTCGATGCGGCCGCTCGCGTCGATGACGACGATGCCGTCGACGGCGGATTCGATCACCGACCGCCACCGCGCCTCGCTGGTGCGAAGCCGCTCTTCGAGGGCGAGCTGTTCGGTCAAGTCGTGGATGATGGCGATGAACGCCCGCGCGCCGTCGACTTCCGCTTCGCCGACCGTGAGCTGCAGCGGGAACGTCGTGCCGTCCTTGCACGCGCCGACGAGATGCGTTCCCGGTCTGATCATCCTCTCGCCGGTGGCGGCATAGTGCCGTGCGTAGCCGCCATACTCCGCGCGGCGCGACTCCGGCACCAGTATCGCGACGCTGCGGCCGAAGATTTCCTCCGGTGTGTAGCCGAACAGCCGCTCGGCCGCCGGGTTGAACTCTTCGATGCAACCCCGCGCGTCGACGAGGACGATGGCGTCAACCGCGGACCGGACGATAGCGCCCCATCGCTGCATGCGGGCGCCAGTATACAGACCTTGCGATCACGACCGATGCGATACCGACGGCGACCGCCGCGGGCGGCAGCACCAGCGCCAGAACGAACAACGCTTCAAACAGCGTCTGCACGGAACCCTCCTGATTCACTCGCGGCGGTCGCCGCCTCGGCCTCGTGTCCGAGACCACACCGGGTGATCCGATCGCCGAGCGTCGATCGTTTGATCTGCAGCAGCTCCGCGGCCTTCGACTTGTTGCCGTTGCTCACCTTGAGCGCCCACAGAATCAGGTTCGACTCGAGCTCGCGCAGGCGATCGTCGAGCGAGATCGGCGCGGCCGGCCCGGCCGGCAGCGGCGCCGCCAGCGCCGGGTCCGGGGGCTGTGCGCCGGCGCGGAACAGGATGGCCGCCGACATGCAGCCGACGCGCACCGTGCCGCACGTGCAGGTCTGGGCGATCCGCTCGCATGCGTTCTCCAGCTCGCGCACGTTGCCGGGCCAGCTGTAGCGCATGAACGCCTGACGCACGGCGTCGGACACCTGCGGCTCGTCCTCGCCCGAGCGACGAAAATACCGGCGGAGAAAGTGATCCATCAGCACCGGGATGTCTTCGCGGCGCTCGCGCAGCGGCGGCAGCGCCACCGGCAGCACGTTGAGGCGGTAGTACAGGTCTTCGCGGAACTTGCCGTCGGCGACCATCTGTTTCAGGTCGCGCTTGGTGCCGGCGATGATGCGAACGTTCACCGGCACGGTCCGCGTGCCGCCGAGCCGCTCGATGGTGCGGTTCTGCAGCACGCGCAGCAGCTTCACCTGCATCGAGAGCGGCACGTCGTCGATGTCGTCGAGGAAGATCGTCCCGCCGTCGGCGAGCTCGAAGCGTCCGGGCCGATCCTTGATCGCGCCGGTGAACGCGCCGCGCTCGTGCCCGAACAGCTCCGACTCGATCAAGGTCTCGGAGAAGAGCGCACAGCTGACGGCGACGAACGGATGGTGCTTGCGGCGACTCGATTCGTGAATCAGCGTCGCGGTCACTTCCTTGCCGGTGCCGCTTTCCCCGGTGATGAGCACGGTGCTCTCGCTGTGGCCGATGACCCGCAGGAACTCGAACACCGCGCGCATGCGCGCGCTCTTCCCGACGACCACCGAATCCATCGCGAGCGGAGCTGAGGTCATCGCCGCCCTCACATGAGACGCAGCGTCTCGAACTCGGGCAGCTCGTCGCGCAGGGCGGTCTCGACACCGAGATACAGCGTCATGTGCGCGCTCGGGCAGCCGGCGCACATGCCGGTCAGTTTCACGCTCGCCGAATTGCCTACCACCTCGATCAGCTCGATGTCGCCGCCGTCGGCGCGGAGAAACGGACGCACGCGATCGAGCACTGCGTCCACTCGCTCTTTGGTGATCATGCGAACAGCAGGGGCAACGGTCGTGCCAGAAACCCGGCACCGGGAAGCCGTGTGAGCGACGGAATGTCGAGGATCGGGCGTGGCGGACAGTGGGGAATATTCCGCGCGACCGCGAGATCCTCCCCGACGACCAATCAGCCGATCGCCGGCTTCTCCAGCTTGAACTTCTCGATGCGATAGCGGATTTGATCGCGGTTCAGGCCGAGCAGCACCGCGGCGCGCGTCTGGTTCCAGCCGCTTCGATCGAGCGCCTGCACGACGAGCGACCGCTCCAGTTGCTCGAGATCGATGCCGGTGGCTGGCAGATCGACGGCTTCGGTGAGCCGAGCGCCCGCCGCTGACGCGACCGGGAATTGATCCGCCGTCAGCTCGTCGCCGTCGACGAGCAGCATCGCGCGTTCCACGGCGTTGCGCAGCTCCCGGATGTTGCCGGGCCAGCCGTACGTCTGCAGGCGCCGCATCGCCTCGCCGCTCACCGCACGGACGCGCTTGCGGAACTCCCGGTTGTAGCCGTCGACGAAATAATGCACCAGGGCGGGAATGTCTTCGGCCCGCGTCCGCAGCGGCGGCAGGACGATGGGCAGCACGTTCAGCCGGTAATACAGATCTTCGCGGAAGCGCCCCTTCCTGACCTCGTCTTCGAGGTTGCGGTTGGTGGCGGCGATGACCCGGACGTCGACGCGGATGTCGGCGACGCCGCCGACGCGCTTGAAGGTTTTCTCCTCGAGGAACCGCAGCAGCTTCGCCTGAAGCTGGCCGGCGATTTCACCGATCTCGTCGAGAAACACCGTGCCGCCGTCCGCTGATTCGAGCAGGCCGCGCTTCTGGCGGTCGGCGCCGGTGAAGGCCCCGCGCTCGTGCCCGAACAGCTCGCTCTCCAGAATCGTGTCGGGCAGCGCTGAACAGGTGATGTTCATGAACGGCCGCGCCGCGCGATCGCTCGCGTAGTGCAGCACCTTCGCCGCGAGGTCCTTGCCGGTACCGCTCTCGCCGGTCAGCAGCACCGTCGACGCGGGGCTGGCCGCCACCTTCAGCAGGAGCGCCTTCGCCTGCGTCACCGCGCGGCTGTCGCCGACGATCCGATCGATGCTGAACGGCTGCGCCTGGGAGGCGCGCAGCGCACGCACCTCGCGGCGCAGCCGCGTCGTTTCGAGCGCCTTCTCGACGAGCAGCGCGATCTCGTCGAGGTTGAACGGCTTGTTCGCGTAATGGTAGGCGCCGTGTTTCATCGCCTCGACCGCCATGTCCACGGAGGAATGCGCGGTGAGGAGAATCACCAGCGTGTCCGGGTCGGCCTCCTTGATCCGCTTCAGCACCGAGATGCCGTCGCCGTCCGGCAGGCGGTAGTCGAGGAGCACGAGATCGACGCCTTCGGCGTGACGCTCCTGCGCTTCCGCCGCCGTCGCGGCTTCGACGACGCGATAGCGTTCCTGCTTGAGGCGCTCGGTCAGCGACCAGCGAATCAGCTGCTCGTCGTCGACGACGAGAATCGTCGGAACCTGCATCCCGCCGGTATTCTAGTGGCTTTCGCGCGTCGAGCCGGCGGCCTCGGCGACGAGATCGGCAATCGCCCGCATCTCGAACGGCTTGCTGACGACGGAGTAAACCCCGAGATCCAGCGCGTCGCGCACCATCTCCGGCTTTCCGAAGGCGGTCATCATGATCACCTGGGCGCCTGGCGCCGCGCCGCGAATCGACGCCACCAGCGACAGATCGTTGGAGTCGGGCAGGCGGTAGTCGAGCAGCACGACGTCGAACGGCGGGCTGCCGTGGACGGCGGATCGCGCCCCGGACGCATCGCCGGTTTCGACAACGTCGTAGCCGCGGTCGGACAGCGTTTCCATGACCGACCAGCGGATGAGCGGCTCGTCGTCGACCACCAGGACGCGCAGGGCCGCGGAGTTTTTCACGCGCCCGGGGAAAAATTCCGTCGTTCCAGTGGATTGCATGGCGTTCGCCGGCCGATCGTTCAAGAACTGCGCCAGCGTCGCCTTGCGCGCACGTCGGCGATCATGCCCGGGGGTGGCGGGCCGTCGACAGGAGGAACGGCACGACGATCAGCTCGTACGCTGCCGAATCGATCATGGCATGCCAGAACGCGGCAGCCGTCGATCACCCGCAGCGCCGACGGAGCACACGCAACTCGACGGCGGTGTCGGATGGGTGCACGGGATCGCGGCCGACCGCCACCTCCTCCCACTCGTCGTCCAGGCCCATGATCGCGTTCGCGGCGGCGGCAATCTGATCGTTTCTCGAGTTCGGGAAGCGCTTCGAGAGCAGCGCTTCCAGTTTTTGACGATCGAGCATATGTCACCCCGCTCGCGCCCTACGCAACGCGAGTGCCGGCCTTTCTGTCGGATTTCCGGCGCCCCGGCCAGATCTCGGGCACGCTGACGGTGGCAGCGCTTTTCCGGTGCCGGACGCCCGGTAACGCCATAGCGCATCCTTCGTTTCTCCCCGTTTTCCGGTCAGCACGCGCGTTGCAACCGCTCTCCCGAACTGGCAGGCAGACATCGATTCGGGGGCCAAAGGGTGATGGCCATGGATCTTCGTACGCAGTACCTCGGGCTCGACCTCGCACATCCGTTCATGCCGGGCGCGTCGCCGCTCGACGGCGACCTCGACATGGTGCTCCGACTGGAAGATGCCGGCGCGGCGGCGATCGTCATGCACTCGCTCTTCCAGGAGGACATCGAGCAGTACGGCGCCGCCACCGACGCGTACATCGAGCTGCTGCTGCGCATCAAACGCCGCGTGCGGGTGCCGGTGATCGCGTCGCTGAACGGGACGACGGCCGCCGGCTGGCTCCGCTACGCGAGGATCATCGAGCGCGGCGGCGCGGACGCGCTCGAGCTCAACTTCTATCACGTGGCGACCGACCCGATGGAGGACGGACGCACCGTCGAACGGCGTCTCGTCGACATCGTCGCGGTCCTCAAGGAATCGATCGCGATTCCCGTCGCCGTGAAGTTGTCGCCGTTCTACTCGGCGCTGCCGCACCTGGCGAGCGAACTGGATCGGATCGGCGCCGACGGCCTGGTTCTCTTCAACCGCTTTTACCAGCCGGACATCGACCCGGCACAGCGCCAGCTGGTGCCGACGCTGCGGTGCTCGGATTCGTCCGAGCTGCTCCTGCGCCTGCGCTGGATTGCCATTCTCGCCGGGCGGGTGCGGAGCTCGCTCGCGCTCACCGGCGGTGCGCACACGCCGCTCGACGCGGTCAAGGCGGTGCTCGCCGGCGCGGACGTCGTGCAGATGGTGTCGGCGATCATGAGCAGCGGCCCGGCAGCGCTGACGCAGGTCATCACCGGCTTCCAGCGATGGGCCGACGACCTGCACTACGGCTCGATCGCCGAGATGCGTGGCGCGGTGAGCCTGGCCCGCAACGGCAACCCGCTCGAGTACGAGCGCGCCAACTACCTGCAGGTGCTGCGCAGCGCGCGCGGCAGCCTGTCGATCGCCGGTCATTGACGGCTGCCGGGAATCCGGCGCTGCCGCCTGCCGCCATGCCCGATCGCGCGACGTCCCGCGGCTTTTCGCCGGCACGCCGCGTGCTCTCATCCAGGCGTGGAGGGCTGCATGATCGTTCTGAAGAGAGTGCTCGTCACGACGGACTTCAGTTCCGCCTCCGACGCGGGACTCGCCTACGGCCGCGCGCTCGCCCGCCGGTTCGCAGCGTCGCTGCACGTGCTGCACGTGTCGGAGAATTTCTTCCTCCGGTCGACGCCATCTGATCTGAACGCGCTTCTCGCGGCGAAGGCCCGGGCCATCGACGATCGGCTCACCGACGATGACCGATCGATGCTCGCCGTGCACACGGCGGTCGCCGTCTCGGACGACGCGGCTGACGCAATCGTCAGCTACGCACGCCGCGAGGCGATCGACGCGATCGTCGTCGGCACTCACGGCCGGACCGGCGTCCAGCACCTCGTCTCCGGCAGCGTTGCCGAGCACGTCGTGCGCGGCGCCCCGTGCCCGGTGCTGACCGTCCGGCAACTCGAACACGAATTCGTGGTCCAGGACTACGACTCGAGCGAGGCACCCATGATTCTGCTCAGGAAAATCCTCGTCGCCACCGACTTCAGCGAACCATCCGACGCGGCGCTCGCGTACGGTCAGGAGCTCGCGCGCACGTTCGGCGCGCAACTGCTGCTCGCCCACGTGGTGGACGACGTGTCCGCACGCGCCTACGGTCCCGACGGATGCCTGGTCGCCGATCCGGAGCTGCAGCGCGACGTCGAAGCAGCGGCGCTGCATCGGCTCGAGGGGCTGATCAGCGGCGAAGATCGAGAGATGCTTCGCGCCGAGCCGGTGATCCTGACGTCGCACGTGCCGGCATCCGCGCTCGTGCAGTACGCCAGCACCCGCGCGATCGACTTGATCGTGATGGGCACGCACGGACGCAGCGGGATCTCGCACCTGCTGATGGGAAGCGTCGCCGAACGGGTCGTGCGCACGGCGCCGTGCCCGGTGCTCACGGTCCGCCACCCGGAGCGTGAATTCCTGCGGCCGGATGCGCTGGTCGCGGTCACCCGGACCTAGCGATGCGGGTGGTCACGCCGGTCGCCGTCGAGCAGACGCCTTCGCGGGTCATCCTGCGCGACGGCACGACGGCGATCGTGCGCCTCGCGTCGCGCGACGACCGCGACGACCTGCGTCGCTTCTTCCACGGATTGTCGCCCGAGTCGCGCCGGCGCCGCTTCTTCTCCTTCGCCGATCCGAGCGACGTCCTCCTCGACTCGTTCTGCGACTCGAGCGATCCGTCGCGGCGCGCTACGGTCATCGCGTGGCGACAGCTGGAGGGCGCGCTTCGACCGATTGCGGTCGGCTCGTACGTCGACCTCGGCAACGGCGCCGCGGAAGCGGCCTTCGCCGTCGCGGACCGGTTCCAGGGGAAAGGCCTCGGCACGATCCTCCTCGAACGGCTGGCGACCCTCGCCTCGGCGAACGGCTTCCGTCGCTTCGAGGCAATCGTGCTGTCCGAGAACGCAGCCATGCTCGAGGTGTTCCACGAATCGGGATTCGAAATCCGCTCGAAGTCCGACGGCGGCTGCCTCACGGTGTTGCTGTCGCTCAGTCCGACCTCGGAATCGGTTGCCGCGGCCGAGCGGCGGCAGGCGACCGCCACGGTCGCCTCGATGCAGCCGCTGATGAGGCCGCGCTCGATCGCGGTGATCGGCGCGTCACGCGACCCGGCGAGGATCGGCAACCGCGTGCTGAAGGCGATCGTCGGGGCGGCGTTCACCGGCACCATCTATCCGATCAATTCGAAGGCGCACGAACTCGACGGCCTTGCGTGCTATCGGTCGATCGGCGCCGCGCCGCGCGGCGTCGATCTCGCGATCGTCGCCGTGCCCGCTCGGGCCGTCATCGGCGTGGTCGGTGAATGTGCGGCCGCCGGCGTCAAGTCGCTCGTCGTCATCACCGCCGGGTTCGCGGAGGTGGGAGGCGAAGGGCGCGCGCTCGAGCAGCGGCTGCTCGACGCGGTGCGGGCCCACGGGATGCGGATGATCGGCCCGAACTGCATGGGGCTGCTGAACACCGCTGCGGACGTCCGGCTGAACGCATCGTTCTCGCCGCTGATGCCGCCCGCCGGGCGCGTGGCGTTCTCGTCCCAGAGCGGGGCGCTCGGTCTCGCGATTCTCGAGCTCGCCACGGAGCGGGGCGTCGGGCTGTCGTCGTTCGTCAGCGTCGGAAACAAGGCCGACGTGTCGAGCAATGATCTGCTCGAGTACTGGGAGGCCGACGCGCAGACGTCGGTGATCCTGCTGTATCTCGAGTCGTTCGGGAACCCGCGGCGGTTCGCGCGGCTCGCCCGCCGGATCGCCCGCCGCACGCCGATCGTCGCCGTGAAAGCCGGTCGGACGCGCGCTGGCGCGCGGGCGGCGGGCAGCCACACCGCGGCGCTGGCAGCGAGCGACGTCGCCGTCGACGCGCTGCTCCACCAGGCGGGCGTCATCCGGGCCGAGACGATCGACGACCTGTTCGACGTGGCCGTCTGCCTCGACGCACAGCCGCTGCCGCGCGGGCGGAACGTCGCGATCGTGACCAACGCCGGCGGGCCGGGCATTCTCGCCGTGGACGCGTGCGAGGCTGCGGGCCTCGCCGTCGTGCCGATGGCGCCAGCCACACGCGAGCGGCTCACGACGCTCCTGCCGCCCGAGGCCAGCGTCGCCAATCCGGTCGACATGGTCGCCTCGGCCGCGCCGGATGCATATCGCCGCGTGATCGCAACGACGCTGGCGGCGCCCGAGATCGATGCGCTGATCGTGATCGACACGCCGGTCGATCCGGCGCGCGCCAGCGACACGCTGCACGCGATCCGCGACGGGGTGGCGGCGGCGCGGCGTGCCGGCACTGCCGACAAACCCGTCCTGGCGTGCCTGATGGCCGGACAGCGGCGTCCGGCGCCGCTCGATCTCGGCGACGAGCGGGTGCCTGCGTATGCGTTTCCGGAAAACGCAGCCCGCGCGCTCGCGAAGATCGCGGCGTACGCGGAATGGCGCGCGAAGCCGCCGGCGCTGTTCTGGAACTTCGAGGACATCCGCGTCGACGAAGCGCGCTCCGTCTGCCGCCGCGCGCTCGAGACCCGCGGCGCCGGCTGGCTCGGCGCCGATGAAGTCGGAGCGGTGCTCGGCGCGTTCGGCGTGCCGGTTGCCGCGGGGCTCCTCGCGCACTCCGCCGAGGAGGCCGCCGCGTTCGCGCGCGTGCTGGGCCTTCCGGTCGTCGCGAAGCTCGCGTCACGCCGCGTGCAGCACAAGAGCGACATCGGCGCCGTCCGCCTGAATCTTGCCGGCGATGCTGCCGTCCGGCGCGCCTACTCGGAGATCGTGGCGTGCGCCCACAACGTCGCGGCCGACGCCGACATCGACGGCGTGCTCATTCAGCCGATGATCGCCGGCGGCGTCGAGACAATGATCGGCGTCAGCGACGATCCGCTGTTCGGTCCGCTCATCGCGTTCGGTTTGGGCGGCATCCACGTGGAAATCCTGGGCGATGTCCGGTTCCGCGTCGGCCCGCTCACCGATCGAGACGCCGACGAACTGCTCCACGAGATCAAGGGGCTGCCGCTGCTCGAAGGCTACCGCGGCCACCAGCCGGCCGATCTCGACGCGCTGCGCGACCTGCTGCTGCGCATCTCGCGGCTCGCGATCGACGTGCCCGAGATCGCCGAGCTCGATCTGAATCCGGTGCTCGCGATGTCGCCGGGCAACGGCTGCCGGATCGTGGACGCGCGGATCCGCGTTCAGTCGAGGGCACAGCGGTAAATCTGGGCACCACGCGATCGGCTGACGGAAAGCCGGCAGCGCGCCCGACGCTCGCTGGAATTCCCGAAAGTCTCGCTGGCGCGGGCCTTGCTCCCCGGTGCGGCACGGAGGATGTGCGATGAAGCCAGTCACCGTTTTCGCGTTCGCCGCGTTCCTGCTTGCCGCCGTGCCGTCTGCGTTCGCGCAGAGCGCGAAGGCGCAGCAGGGCGCGGCGTTGTTCACGGCGCAAAAATGCACGATGTGCCACTCCGTCTCCGGCAAGGGCAATCCGAAGGGGCCGCTCGACAACATCGCCGCGAAGAACAAGGCCGAGCACGTCCGGCAGTGGTTGACCGATCCCGAGGGCATGCGCGCCAAAACCAACACCACGCGGACACCGGCGATGAAGGCGATGAAACTCTCGCCGGACCAGATCGACGCGCTCGTCGCGTTCCTGACGCCGGGATCGCCGGAGACGCCGGCCGCCGCTGACGCGGAGCGTTAGATCGTGATCACGAGCGAGCAGGCGACGCGGAGGGCGGCGCCGGCCACCGGCGCCTCCGGTTTCGATCGACGGCGCTTCCTCGACACGCTGCTGTCGGTTGGTTTCGTGTCGACGGCCGCGGCGATCGCCTACCCGGTCGGCCTGTACCTCGTCCCGCCGGCGAGCGGTGACCCGGCGACCGAGAGCGTCGTTGCGGGACGCGCCAACGCGCTGCGGCCGAACGCGGCGGCCATCTTCAAATTCGGCAGCAAGCCCGGCATCGTCGTGCGCACGGCAGAGGGCGAGATCCACGCGTTCAGCGCCGTGTGCACGCATCTCGACTGCACGGTGCAGTACAAGGCGGACACCTCCCAGCTCTGGTGCGCCTGCCACAACGGCACCTACGACATGGGTGGCAACGTCATCTCCGGACCGCCGCCGCGCAGCCTCGAGAAGTTCACGGTGAACGTCCGCGGCGAGGGCGACGAGGCTGACATCGTCGTGTCGCGCGCATGAACGTGGTCGACTGGATCGACGAACGGCTCGACCTCACCGAGGCACGGCACTTCGTCGCCGAAAAGGGCGTGCCCGTCCACGCGCAGAAAGTCTGGTACTACCTGGGCGGGATGACGCTGTTCCTTTTCGGCGTCCAGGTGTTCACCGGCATTCTGCTGCTGCTCTACTACCGGCCGAGCGCCACGGACGCGTACGAAAGCGTCCAGTTCATCGTCACACAGGTGCCGTTCGGCTGGCTGATTCGCAACGTCCACAGCTGGTCGGCGAATCTCCTGATCGGTCTCGCCTTCGCACACTTCTTCAGCGTCTTCTTCCTCAAGTCGTATCGCAAGCCGCGCGAGCTGACCTGGGTCAGCGGCGTGCTGCTGCTGTTCCTCATGCTCGGCTTCGGCTTCAGCGGCTACCTGCTGCCGTGGAACGAGCTCTCGTTCTTCGCGACGAAAGTCGGTACCGGCATCGCGGGTGCCGTGCCGGTGGTCGGCCGCTTCTCGCTGCGCCTGCTCCGCGGCGGCGACGAAGTGACCGGCGCGACGCTGTCGCGCTTCTACGGGTTGCACGTCGCGGTGCTGCCGGCGATCGCGACGGCGCTCGTCGCGCTGCACCTGCTGTTCGTGCAGCGCCAGGGCATGAGCGTGCCGATCGGCGTGGAGAAGAAGCTGAAGCCCGGCGAGCGGCTGCCGCAGATGCCGTTCTTCCCGAACTACGTGCTGCGCGACGTGCTCGCGTGGTACTGCGTCATCGCCGTCCTCGCCGCGCTGGCGGCGTTCTATCCGTGGGAACTTGGCACGAAGGCAGATCCGTTCGCAGTCGTGCCGCCCGGGATCCGGCCCGAGTGGTACTTCCTCGCGATGTTCCACACGCTGAAGCTGTTGCCGAGCCACGTGCTGGGCGTCGAGGGCGAGCGCCTCGGCGTGATCGGGTTCGGCGTCGCGGCGCTGTTTCTCGTGCTGGTGCCGTTTCTCGATCACCGCGCGAGCCGCGGGCAGCCCAGCCGCCTGTTTACCGTGCTCGCGGCGATCGGGCTCGTCTACCTCGTATCGTTCACGATCATCGGGCACTACGCGAAGTAGGGGCGTCATGGATCTCACGAACGTTCGGCTCACGCCGTCGCGCTGCCTGCTGAGCGCCTGCCTCATGACGTTCTTCGCCGTGCTGCCGCTCGATGCGCAGACGCCGCCGGCGGCGAACAGCTGCGTTGCGTGCCACTCGGTCCAGGCCGATCAGCGTGTCTCGACTCCAGCGAGGCTCTTCTCCGCGCAGGACGTCCACCGCGAGAAGGGGTTCGAATGCGTGGACTGCCACGGCGGCAGCCCGACGTCGGCGGACAAGACGGCGGCGCACGACGCGTCGGGCCGTACCGCGGCGATGGCGTTTCGAGGAAAGCCGACCGGCCAGGCGGTCGTGACGACATGCGCGCGCTGTCACCGCGACCCGGAGCTGATGCGGGCGTTCGCGCCGAAACAGCGCGTCGACCAGGCAACCGAGTACGCGACGAGCGTGCACGGCAAGCGGCTCGCCGCAGGCGACGTCAGGGTCGCCACCTGCGCCAGCTGCCACGGCGCCCACGGCATCCGCCTGGTGAGCGACGCGAAGTCGCCGGTCTTTCCCACCAACGTGGCGACGACATGCGCCAGCTGCCACGCCAACGAGCGGCGGATGGCCGGCTACACGCTGCCCGACGGTTCGCCGCTGCCGACGCATCAGTTCGCCGACTACCAGACGAGCGTCCACTACGCGGCGCTCACGAAGGGCAACGATCTCTCGGCGCCGACGTGCAACGACTGCCACGGCAACCACGGTGCCGCGCCCCCCGACGTCGGCGCGGTTGCCCATGTCTGCGGCGCGTGTCACGCCGTGTTCGCGCAGAAGTTCGCGAGCAGCGTGCATCAGCAGATCGTCGACAAGGGCTGCGTCGAGTGTCACAGCAATCATGCGGTGGTCAAGCCGTCGGATCAGATGCTGAGCGCGTCGGCGCCGGGCGTCTGTGAACCGTGCCACAACGGCGAGGACAAGACCGACCACGGCGCCGCGGCCGCGGCCACGATGCGCGCCGACATCGATCGCCTGAAAGCCGGCATCGATCGGTCGTCGGCGGCGCTGACGCGGTTGAAGAATGCCGGCATCGAGGTCAGCGATCAGCAGCTGGCGCTGCGCGAGGCCGGCACAAAACTGACGCTGGCGCGCACCGAGATGCACGGCTTCGATCCCGCGCCGGTCACGGCGATTCTCGCCGACGGCATGAAGATCGTCTCCGGCGTCGATGCCGCCCGTCAGCGCGGCGCCCTCGAGCTGCGATTCCGCCGCCGCGGACTCTTCGTGTCGCTCGCCGCCATTCTCGTCCTGGTCGTCGCGCTTGGCCTCAAGGTCCGGCAGATCGATCGACGCGACGCCTGAGCGCCTGGCGTGACGCCGTCGGAGATCGCAGGCGTCAGCGTTCCGTACGGGAGTTGATCGCGTTGGCGATGACCGCCTGGCCCAGCGCAATGCCGCCGTCGCCCGGCGGCACCATACGCTGGAACAGCAGGTCGTGCTCCGGTTCGAGCGCCGCCCGCACGCGCTCGGCCAGCCGCGCGACGGAGGCGCTGGTGTGCGCGGCGATTTCCAGGTCATGCTCCAGGAACAGATCCGCGGCGTCGCCGAACCGCGTGAACGCTTCGACGTTGTCGCGTGCAGTCGGCTCGTCGAACCGCGCGCCGGCCGCCATGACCGGCGGCCGACCGGTGTCGGCGAGCAGCAGGTGCTGCAGCGGTGAATGCGGCAGCATGAGACCGACCATCGGGTTGCATGGCGCGACGGATACCGCGATCGTCATCTCGTCTTCCCGCGGCACGAGCACAATCGGCCGCTCAGGCGCCGTGAGCCACGCGGCCGCCTCGTGATCGAGCGTCGCAAGCGCGGACGCGACATCGAGGTTCGCGACCATGACCGACAGCGGCTTTTCATCGTGCCCGTTGCGGCGCCGCAGCTCGCGCACGACAGCGTCCGCGGTCGCATCGCAGACCAGGTTGAACCCGCTGACCCCTTTCACCGCGACGATGGCGCCGCCGCGCGGCGCGGCCGCGGCGGCGGCAATGACATCGCCTGCCGCTGCAGGCGTGCGGTCGCGGGTGCGCAACGCGAGGCGGGGCCCGCACGATGGGCAGGCGTTGAGCGCCGCGAGGAAACGGCGATCGGCGGCGTCCTCATACTCGCAACGGCAGGCCGGGCACATGGCGAATCGTGCCATCGTGGTCGACGCGCGCTGGTATGGGACGTCGATGGTGGTGCTGAACACCGGGCCACAGCGCGCGCAGCTCGTGAACGCGTAGCGGTAGCGCCGATTGAACGGGTCGAAAATCTCGGCGAGGAAATTTCGATGCGCTCGCGTACGGCTGCCGGGTTTCCGGAAGAACGCGTTGCCGACAGCATGGACGCTGATCTCCGGGCAGAGACGCACGGTTACATCAGGGCTTGTGGCACGCCTCGTCGGCGGCGGGCACGTTCCTGACCGGACATCGCCGGAAAACCGGCAGGCCGTCGGGTCGCCGCCATCGTTGTGGCGGCCCTCGTCGGCCTGCGCTGGCTTATACGGGAAGGCCGCCGAACATCTTGCGGATCGCGCGGTGCACCCGATGCACGCCCGTCGGATTCGCAAACATCAGGATGCACTCACCGGCGACAACCTCCATGCCGAGCGATTGCGCGAGCTCGACGGCCGCCTGCGATTCGGCGCCCTGCTGCAGCCAGACGCGCCGGATGCCGGCGGCCTTCGCGTCGCGGATGACGGTGAGCGCCGCCTCCGGCGGGACGACAACGAGCACGGCGTCGACGCTCTCCGGCAGGGCGCCGAACCTCGCGTAGCAGCGCATGCCGTCGATCGTGGCCGCTCTCGGATGGATCGGATACACGCGGTATCCCTTTTCGCGAAGGGTTCGGCAGGCTAGGTTGCCGAACTTACGCCCGCGGCTCGACACGCCGACGATCGCGACGGCAGGTTCAGCGAGGAATCGGTGAATCGAGCGCGCAGTGGTCTCGATCGCGTGGCTCATACATCCTCCAACGGTGCGTGGACGCACACACACGATCCCCGCGACCTGCGGCTCCGCGACGGTGCCCTGGACGACGCGCAGAGCACCGACGCGGGGCCGGCGAACCGCCGGGATCACGCGACCGCTCAGCAGACCTCGTCCAGGGCGCGCTCTGCTTCGGCCCTCGGCAGGCGATCGATGTGCACGGACGGGTGCAGCGCGACCTTCAGCACGCCGTCGCGCTGGTGGCTGAACAGGTCGAAGGCCTCCTCGATCTGATCGAGGCTGAAGTGATGCGTCACCAGCGGCGACAGATCGACACGGTGCTGTTCGATCATCGCCATCAGCCGGCGCATGCGCTCCTTGCCGCCCGGACAGAGCGTGGTCACGATCTGCTGATCGCCGAGGCCCGCGTGGAACGCCGCGTAGGGCGCCACCAGCTTGCCGTCGTAGACGCCAAGGCTCGACAGCGTCCCCCCGGGCCTCAGCGATCGCAGCGCGTTCTCGAACGTTTCCTGCTGGCCCAGCGCTTCGATCGCCACGTCGACGCCGCGCCCCTCGGTGAGCCGCTTGATCTCGGAGACCGGATCGCGCTCGTTCGCGTTGATCGTCACGGTGGCGCCGAATCGATGCGCGACCTCGAGCCGCTTCCGCATCGTGTCGACCGCGACGATGAGCGCCGCCCCTTTCAACCTGGCCCCGAGCGTGGCGCACAGCCCGATCGGACCCTGTGCGAAGACACCGACGCTGTCGCCGACGCGGATGTTGCCGCGCTCGGCGCCGGCCAGGCCGGTGGAAAAGATGTCGGGGCACAGCACGACGTCCTCGTCGGCAAGGCCGCGCGGGATGGGGGCGAGGTTGGCTCTGGCATCCGGCACGAGCAGGAACTCCGCCCAGGCGCCATTGATGGTGTTGCCGAACTTCCAGCCGCCCATTGCGCCGCCGCACTGCGAGTGCGATCCGTTCAGGCAGTAGAAGCACTGCCCGCACGGCGTGATGGCCCCGACGATCACGCGCTGGCCGACCGCGTACAAATCGTCGAGCCCGGGCCCGAGTTCCGTGATGACGCCGACCGGTTCGTGTCCGAGTACGAGCCCTGGCTTGACAGGATATTCGCCGCGAACGATGTGAACGTCGGTGCCGCAGATGGTGGTGGTCGTGATACGAATCAGCGCCTCGCCGGCGCGTGGCCGTGGCTTGGGGACCTCTTCGATGGCGATGCGGCCCCGTCCCTTGAAGACCACGGCTGTCATAGTCGTCATGGGAAGACTCCGATGATTGAAGAAGCACGAACCGCGCCGCGCGGAATTGCGCCGGATTTGTGCGACTGGGAGCGGCAGCTGCCGGAAAAGCCGCACGGTGTGATCGAGCCTCAGAGCTCCGTGCCGTGCGGCAGCGCGGGATGCGCGACGCCGCAGCCGTCGGTGCCGTCGGTCGCCGGACTCCAGGCCGGCTTCCCGTCCGCACTGCGCAGCGTCAACGTCTTGCCGTCCTTGGTGACCGCCCGCGCGATGAACGACTTGTTGCCGTCGACGACGCTTCTCATGCCGACGATCTCCAGCTGATCGTCGGCGAAGAACCAGAAGTTCTGCATGCCGATGTACAGCGCGGGCGCGACGTGCACGTTCAGCATCCCGTCAGGCGTCTTGAAATCGAAGTGGACGCCGACGGCGCCATCCGGCGCCACGAAGCTGACGGCGTGGACGATCGTCCCCGAGACGGTGACCTCCGCGCTCGGGTCGTAGGTGAGCGAGCCGCTCTGCGCCAGCACACCTGCGGTGGCGCTGAGCCAGAGGGCGCACATGAAGCCGCGTGAGACGAGAGTACGAGTCATGATCGGGCCTCCATCCGGATGATCCTGGCGGGCTGCACGTCGCCCGCCGGCTGGTATGAACAAAAGGGCTCTTCTGCGAGAAACGATCCGGTTGCGGCGTAGGCGCGGGCGCGGCACCCGCCGCAGAGCGATTGGTAACGGCACACCGCGCACTTGCCGTCGAGCGCTTCCGGATCGCGGAGATCGGCGAAGACGGGCGACCGATTCCAGATGTCGGCGAACCGCTGCAGCCGCGTGTGGCCGGCGCTCACCGGCAGATAGCCGCACGGATAGACGGCGCCTTCGTTCGAGATGAAGCAGACGCTCGTGCCGGCCAGGCAGCCGCGCGTCATCGCGGACAGCGCCTGGCCGTGGCCGTGCGCGCCGCTGACGGCGTGGCTCGCGCCGGCGTGCGTCGTGAACGCGGGTGCCGCCTTCGCCCGGGTGCCCGGCGCGATGAACGTGGACGTCATGTCGCCGCGACTGCGCGCGTCTTCCAGCCGCTGCGCGCGAATCCGGTAGTAGTGCGGCGCGCACGTGGCCTTCAAGTCGATCGGACAGTCCTTCGACTCCTGGTCGAACCAGTGGAGCACGCGCTCGTACTCGTCGGCGGGCAGCATCTCGGCTGGCGCGATCTCGAGACCGCACCCGACCGGCACGAGCATGAACAGATGCAGCGCGTCAGCGCTGATCGCGAGGGCCAGTTCCAGCAGCTCCGGCAGCTCGGTGACGTTGTGCTTCGCGACCGTCGAATTGATCTGCACCGACACGCCTTCGGCGCGCAGGTTCCGCAGGCCGCGCAGCGCGAGCGCGTGCGATCCGGGCAGCCCGCGGAAGCGATCGTGGGTGTCCGGCTTCGCGCCGTCGAGGCTGATCGCGACGCGCGAGAAGCCGGCGTCGGCGATGCGCGCCGCCACGCGCTCGGTGACGAGCGTGCCATTGGTCGCGAGGGCCATCCGGAATCCGCTCTCGACGCCGTACTCGCCGATGTCGAACAGGTCGGGGCGGAACAGCGGCTCGCCGCCCGACAGCACCATCACCGGCCGTGCGACTGTCGCGATGTCGTCGATCAGGTCGAGCGCGCGTCGCGTCGTCAGCTCCATCGGGCCGAGCGAGCGCTGTGGCACGGCCCGGCAATGGCGGCAGCTCAGATTGCACGCCTTCGTGGTCTCCCAGAACACGAGCCGAAGCGAGGGAGTCATGATCGGATCTCCTCACAGCGCACGATGATCGACGCCGCGACGCTCCGCTCGGCGGCGAGCTCGGTCTGATCGCACAGGAAGACGACGCCGGGAAACGTCTGCAGAACGGTGATGCGGGCGCCCGGTGTCACGCCGAGGCCGAGCAGTCGATCCGCGCGGCCGTCGGCGCCGGCACGGCGGCGAATCTCGACCACGACGCCGCGCGATCCTTCGCCGAGCGCGGACAGCGGCCGCACGCCGTCAGAACTGAATGCCAAGGCGATGGAGGGCATAGTTCAGTCCCGCCCCGGTGAAGATGGCGATCGGCGTGATCACGCCGAGGATCGCGAGTCCCGTCCTGAGGCCGCGCTCGCGCACCATCATCAGAAAGTTGGCCACGCATGGAACGAAGAGCGTCATCACCGTGAGCGCGACAACCGCCTGCACGCCGGTGAGCTGACCGCTGTGCGCCAGCTGAAAGAGTCCCGCCGCTCCGTAATCGCGCCGCAGAAAACCCATCACCAGGATTTGCGCGGTCGCCGGCGGCAGACCGAGCAGGCCGGTGACGATGGGCCGGCCGGCGGTTGCGATGATCGTCAGCGTCCCCGACCGGTCGAGCACGAACAGCAGCGCCGTGCCGGCGAGGAACAGCGGCACCGCTTCGCCGAGATACCACCACACGCGGAGCCGCGTCTTGGTGAGGAGGTTGCCGAGGCGCGGCCAGCGGATCGGCGGCAGCTCGAGGATGAACTCGGAGCGCTCGCCCTTCAGCACGCGAGCGGCGAGCCAGCCGACCAGAAACATCTGCGCCAGCACCACGGCGAACAGCGTGCCGAGCGCGGCGAACGAGATGCCGCCGAGGATGCCCATGATCGTCGCGAGCTGCGCCGAGCAGGGGATCCCCAGCGCGAGCAGCAGGATCGCGATCAGGCGTTCCTTGGGCGTCCCCAGAATCCGCGTCGTCATCGTGGCCATCGTGTCGCAGCCGAGGCCGAGGACCATCGGCAGCACCGCCTTGCCGTTCAGGCCCATGACGCGGAACATGCGGTCGCAGAAGATGGCGAGGCGCGGGATGTAGCCGCTGTCCTCGAGGAACCCGAACATCAGGAAGAACGTCGTGACCACCGGCAGCACGATCGCGATCGAATAGGTGAGCCCCATGGTGATGAGGCCGTACGGACCGACCAGAAAATCGCGGATCGCGGGAACCGGCACGACGCGGGCGGCCAGCCACGTCGACGCCGGGTTGATCGCCTGGCCGAAGAGGCCATCCTCGAGCAATCTCACCAGCGTCTGCGCGCCGAAAACGCCCACGAAGAGATAGAGGGCATACAAAACGGCGGCGAGAATCGGCAGTCCCGTGAGCGGCCGGCGCGTCGCGCGTGCCAGTGTCTCCTGGACGGAAGCCAGTGACAGCGTGGACATGCGCAAGACGCGCGCGGTCAGCTCATGCGCCCAGACCGCGCGGCCGCTCGCGCGTGGGTGCGCCGGCACAGAAGGCCGTGACGCACGCGCGAGCGCGCCGCGCAGTTCCGAGAGTCCGCGGCCTTCGACCGCGACCATTTCGACGACGGGGATCTGCAACGCCTCGGCGAGCGCCGGGACGTCAATCGAGATGCCGCGGGCGAACGCTTCGTCGACCATGTTCAGCGCCAGCACGATCGGCTTGCCGAAGTCGGCGAGCTGCGCCGTCAACATCAGCGCCCGGCGGAGATTCCGCGCGTCGGCGACCTGCACCACGAGGTCTGCCTGATCGCTGGCGACGACGTCGCGGGTGATGCGTTCGTCCTCGCTGATCGTGCCCTCGAGCGCGTTCACGCCAGGCGTGTCGACGAGATCGCACACGTCGGCGCCGACGAGCGCACGGCCCCTGGTGATTGCGACGGTCGTGCCCGGGTAATTCGAAACGGTGACGTAGCGGCCCGTCAGCCGTCCGAAGACCACGCTCTTTCCGACGTTCGGCTGGCCGACCAGCACGACCCGCAGCGGGCGCGCGCGGAGCGTCAGGGTCCGGTGAGCGGCGGCGCGTTCGTGGACGACGTGACAGGTCATCGTGAAGTCGGATGTCAGGCGTTCGAGTCAGAAATCGGTCGTCACCACTGAGGGCAAGCGGAGTGCCGAGTTGTCTCCCCGGAATTTGCTGGCAGTTGTCGAGAGATGACGGGATCCCGGCAACGGGACGCGGCGGGATTTTCGCGGGGCGCCGCGGAATTTTCCCCTAGCCCCCTCGCCGAGACAGAAAAAAAGACCTGGCGAGCGGTGCGGAGGGAGCACCGCTCGCCAGGCCTCACCGGGTTCGAGAACGTTCCCCCGAACCCTTTCTCGTGTACGTTTCAGCTAGCCCCTAGCACCGAGCCCCGAGCCCCTACCAGAGATACGTGATTCGCGCGGCGATCGTGTTCGCGGTGTACGGCAGATACCGATATCCGATCATCACTATCCCTGGCGACGCTGTCGCCGGGAGCGCCAGACCCGGTTGCGGCCCGAGCGCGAAGTCGCTGGTCTGGTAAGCGTCGTACCAGTAGATGCCGCCCACGGCAAAGTGCGGCGTCAGGAAATACTTTCCGTCGACGGTGCCGCGCCGTAGCGCGTTGGTCACCGCGGGCAGCTGGGCCGGCGGCGCCAGCGTCGTACTCGGAGCCAGACCGTATACGTAGGTCGAGCGCGCGTCGCTGACGTCGTAGGCAATCCGCAATTCGGTCTTCGGCATCACTCTCAGCAGGTCCAGCGACACCGTCCACGTCTTCACCGTGTCCGCGCTGTCGTCGGTCCAGTCTCGCCGCGGATCGGTGAAGGTCGGGTCGGGCGCCGGATTCGCGGTCCGCGACGCCTGCAGCGCGTCGTACTTCTCCCAGCCGTACTCGATGCCGAGGTTCACCTTCTCGCCCGGCACGTAGTTGACGCCGACCGAGTAAACGTGGTTGTCGTTGCTGCGAAGCCCGAAATTCGTCCCCGGATAGTTCTCGCGACCGACGCCGGCGGTGCCGCTGAACGACAGGAACGAGGCCGGCGTCACGTAGACGATCGCCGAGACGCGATCGCGATCGCGGTCCGAGATGTCGAACTGGCGCAGCGACGGCTGCTCGCCGATCGCGATCAGCTCGGCTTCGTCGACCGGCGAGCCGCGCAGCTGCCCGTGCTCGTAGACACCGCGCAGCGTCAGCCACGAGACGCCGGTGAGGTCGATCGAGAAGCGCCCGATGTCCTCGGTCGTCCGCTCCACGATCCGGTAGGTGCGGTCGTTCTGCGCGCGCGTGTAGCCGGCGCGCAGGCCGAGGTAGCGCACCGGCGAGTACGAGGCGTCGGCGTCGAAGGTGTGCCGCGTGTATCCGAATGGCTCCGATTCGTGGTTGAGCGTGGCCGTGTACGCGGTGTCGTAGTTCACGTAGGCGCCGGTCTCGAAGACCGGCGTCCGGTTGTCCAACTCGTACTGGCGATAGCGCGCGCTGAACCACAACGTGCTGGTCGGCCGCGACGTGACGTTGTAGTACATCGCCACGGTCCGCGCCTCGGCTTCGGCGGTCCTCCGCTCGAGCGGCACCACCGGCAGCTGCGCGTTCACGGTCATCGGCAGCAGCGCGTCGTTCTGACTCATGCGGCCGACCGAGAGGAACCCCGTCGCTCGGCTGTGGCCGGCGAAGTTCACGCCGCCGGAGACGATGGCCGAATTCATGTCGCTGTTCGGCCAGAGCGACTCGCGCCCCATCCCCGGCGCCGACGAGCCGTTCACGTTCGGCGCGTCGGTGACGCGCACCGGGTTGTCCCAGGTGAACGTCGGGACGTTGTTGCGGAAGAACGATCCCTCGTAGCCGATCTTCGCGAACGCGTGGCTGTTGGCGATCTCGAGCGCGGTGCCGAGATCGGTCGTCCGGTGATCGATCGGTACCGCGAGCTCGACGGTCGCCGGAGATCCGCCGATTCCGAAGCTGCCCGCCCACGGCTGCTGGCCCTGCCGATCGGTGTTCCTCAGCCAGATCGTCACGTCGACGTTGCGCGTCGCGTTGTAGATCAGGTTCGCGTTGGCGACGTACCGGCGGCTATGCAGATCGAACACCGATCCGACCTGCGCGGCGTCGACGAGCGAGACCGCCTTGTTCTGAAGCGCGAGCTGCAGGCTGTCGCTGATCGCCGCCGTCCCTCCGCTGGTGCTGTAGATCGACTGCGTGGTCTGGCTGAAATAGAGCGGGATCTGATTCCACTCGAAGTTCGCTCTCACCTTGCCGTAGTTGTTGTACGACCCGGCGACGCGCTGGTCGCGGTAGCCGAGGTGATCCGCCTCGAGCCTGAAGAGATACTGATCGGTCGTCTTGCCCCAGCGGAACCTGTCGACAGTGGCCCCGTTGCGGAGGTCCTGATACCGCTGACGGCGCGCCTCGTCGGAGTCGACTGTGTACACGGTGCCGCGGTACCCGAACTCGATCTGGTTCACCGCCCCACCGAACTCGGCCGGTGCGGGTGCCGGCGCCAGCGCGGCGTCCTGCGGCGCCGGGCTCAGCGCCTTGTCCTGCGCCATCGCGCCTCCGGAAACCAGGAGGAGCGCGGCGACGAGCATCAGCTGTCGGGTGCGCATGGCCATTCTCCCGTCAGCGAAGGAACTGCGCGCCGGCCGGGTGGTTCGAACCGTGAATCTGCGCGTGACAGTTCACACAGGCGCGGCCGACCACGCGGTTGCTGCCGCTGGCGACCTGCGCCGCGTCGTACATGGTCGCCGGATGGCGGCTGCTGACGTGGCATCGCTGGCAGAGCATCGGCGCCTTCGCCACGAGCATGCGGTCGTTGTTCGACCCGTGTGGATCGTGGCAGCTCACGCAGTTCTCCCGGCCCGCGGCGTGCTCCCAGAGGAACGGTCCGCGCTTCTCGGCGTGGCAGCTCGCGCACGCCTCGTTGATGCTGTTGCCGACCTTCAGCATCCGGACGTTGTTCGATCCGTGCGGACTGTGGCAGGAGGTGCAGTCCAGCTTTCCTTCACGGACCGGCATGTGGCCCGACTTCTTCACCTTCATCGCTTCCTGCTTGTGGCAGCTCTCGCAGGTCTCGACCGCCGTCGCCGTTTTCAGCTGAAAGCGTTCGGACTTCGGCGCGTGCACGCTGTGGCAGGTCGCGCACGACACGTTGCGGGCGTCGTGCATGCTGCCAGGCCAGTCGGCATGCGGGCCCTTGGCGTGACAGGTCAGGCAGGTCGCGTTCGCGTCGCGCGCACTGAGCGCGTCGAAGCGACGGATGTCTTCCTTCTTCCCGGAGTCGGCATGCTGCTGTCCGGGACCATGGCATGCTTCGCAGCTCTGGCCGGCGTTCTTGCCGGCCGGCGTGCGGACGTTCTGCGCCCTGCCGTGCAAGGTCGCGTGGATGCTCCTGCCTTCGGCTTCGTGGCAGGTGACGCAGGTCTCCTCACCCACGAAGCTGTTGGACTGTGCCGGGTCCGCGGACGGCGGCGGCGTCGTCGCGAGCGTGGCTGCGGGCGCGCTGTGCGCCGTGAGCGCAGCGGCTGGCTGCGGCGCCGGCGTGCTGCCGCCTGCGGCAATCACGCCGACCGTCGCGCACCAGACGAGCGCGAGCGCGATCACCAGCGTCGTCGCCGGAAAACCGTCACTGCGTGGTGTCATGTCAGTCGGCCCCTGAATCGGTGTCGGCGGGAAACCGGCGGAATCGCCGGGTCCCGCACGACACAGTGCAACGTGAGTGCCCGCGCGCGGCGGCGAGCGGTCGCGACAGCTGCGCGGATGATTCGGGGAAAAGAAAAGGGGACTTCTCCGCAGGCCGCGAAAAAGTCCCCAGTGCCGCGATCGAATGACGCGGCGTTGCCGGGCACGGAGCGCGATTACTTGGCAGGGATGCCGTGCGCCTCGGTGTCGCCGGCGATCTGATATTCAGTCAGCCGCTTGCAGCCGGCGGGTGAGTCGACGACCGCGAAGGTCGTCTGCGCGACGGCTGCCCGCGCGACCGGCTTGCAGTGGAACGAGACGATCTCCTCTTTCGGGCCCACGCCGCGCTCGAAGCGGTAGAACCTCGTGCAGGCTTCACCCCGCGCCATCTTCTCGCTGTCGTGCACGATCAGGACAGATCCCATCACGATCTGGTCCTTGACGAGCACCGGTTCGGGAAAATTGACGATGCTCCACTGCCGTGCGCCTGCGATGTCGCCCGCATGGCTCGCCAACGCGCCGACGCCGAGCAGGCCGATCAGAACGACGCTGACGACGAGAATTCGTGAACGCATATGAAACCCCCTCCACTGCCGCCGGCAACCGGCGCTTGCGGGATTCCGGCGGAACGCCAGACCCAGCGCGGTGTTTCGCAACGAACGTGCCGAGGTCGGACGGGACTCCAGGCGTGACGGCCGATCCTCGTGCGGCTCCTCGAACCAGGCGCGTTCATCACGACGAGACGAATGCCGATCGGCCTGAAGGCTCGCGCGTGAGCGTTGCGCTCACGCATCCGTGTCGCGCGTGGATCACGAACGAGAAGTTGATCCCCACCGGGCGGGAGCCCGCATCGGTTTCAGGAGCAGGTACGTCAAGTCGGGCGCGATCGGGATCACGATGAAGAGCGTGACCACGTCCTGGCCGACGCCCTGGGCGGCCCACGACGCGGTTTCCCGTGCGTAGATCTCAGGCCGCCAGATGCCGACGGCGCTGGCGATCCCGGCGAGCAGCGCAGCCCCGACCGACAGCGTGATGCCCAGCCGCCCGAGGACCGTCCGCACGCCCTCTGCGGTCGCGGAGCACGCGCCTGACATCGCCGCCGCCGGTCAGGCCATCGCAGCCAGGCGGTACGAGCCGTTTGCCGTGCGAGTCAGGAAGCGCTCGCGCTCGAGATCCTTCAGCAGCCCGCTGGCGCCGACCCTCGTGACAGCAAGCAGGCGCGCGACCTGCGAGACGGTCAGGCACAGGGCGGGCATCGACAGGAATTCGTCACGCAGTCGCGCGCTGTCGCGAGCGCTCGAGTCCGAGACGGTGTCGAAATGCGTCCAGGTCGCGTCAGCGGCGTGAACATGCGAGGCCGGCATGGCTCACCTCCAACCGAGCGCAGGTCGATCGCCGGGAATCCGGTAACTTGGCTCGATGGAGAGGATCCCTCGCAATGCGCGTGCCGCCGCCGGCCGTGGTATGACAAAAGGGATGACTGCTATGGGGACGACCCGATTCCTGATGCGCTCGTGCGCGCTGTTTCTCGTGCTGTCGGCGGCGGTGTTCGCAGCTCCCGGCGCGATTGCGCAACAACCGGTGTTCCGGGCCGGCGGCGACGTCGTGCGCGTGTTCGCGACGGTTACCGATCGCGACGGACGCCTCGTGACGACGCTGTCCCGCGAAGCCTTCGAAGTCCGCGACGAAGGCAAGCCGCAGCCGATCACGCTGTTCGACAACACGCCGCAGCCGATTCGCCTGATCGTGATGCTCGACGTGTCCGGCAGCATGGAAGGCAACCTGCCGCTGCTGAGGACAAGCGCGGCTCAACTCTTCGGGCGCCTGGGCCCGCAGGACCTCGCGCGACTCGGCACCTTCGGGCACGACGTGACAATCAGCCCGGCCTTCACGCACGACGCGGAGGAGCTCATCTCGGCGCTGCCGCACGCGATCGCGCCTGACGCGCCGACGCCGCTCTGGCGGGCGCTCGACAAGGCGATCGACACGTTCGAGCCCGGCGCGGAGCAGCGGCCCGTGATCCTGGTGCTGAGCGACGGCAAGGACACCGGCTCGTTCAGCTTCCGCGAAAAGCCGGTGAGCCAGGCCGAAGTCATCGAGCGGGCCCGCCGCGCCGATGTGATGGTCTACGCCGTCGGCATGCGCAGCCGCGGTCAGCACCAGATGACGCCGGGCCTCGGCCGCGCCGGGCTGCAGGCGATGCTGACCGCCGACCTGCCCGACCCGGGCCTGGCGCGCGTCGCGCAGGAAACCGGCGGCGGCTACACGGAAATCCGCTTCGGCGAAGATCTCGGCGCCGCGTTCGCGGCCGTCGCCGACGAGTTGCACAGCCAGTATCTTCTCGGCTTCGCGCCGCCGAAGCGCGACGGCAAGACGCACAACATCGACGTGCGCGTCGCCCAGGGCGGGCTCAAAGCGCGGGCGCGCAAAAGTTACGCCGCCCCGAAAGAATAAGTGGCCTGAACCTGCCGCGCGTCAGCGATCCAGACTTAGAATCGACGTCATCGGCGCTCGCCCAGACCCATGGCAAGACGTCGCAGTAACGGATTCGCGGCAGGGGAAGCAACCGCAGAGTTCGCAGAGAACGCAGCGCAAGATATTTCTCTGCGGGCTCTGTGTTCTCCGCGGTTGCTTTCCCCGTGATGGGTGGATCGTTGTGGCGGCGATCGCACTGAGGCAGATTGGGCCGGCGCGCTCGACGACCGCCGGTCTGCATCGATGACGTGCGCGACTCGATGACCGACACCGCCTGGTGGTTGACAACGGATCGTCTCGCGCTCCGGCGCTTCACCGCCGCCGATCTGGACTGGCTGGCGGAGCTGTACTGCGATAGCGACGTCACTCGCTACCTCGGCGGCGTCAAGAGCCGATCGGAGGTCGAATCGTTTCTGAACGTGCGGATTCTCCGGTACTACGACCAGCATCCCGGGCTGGGGATCTGGATGACGGTCGAGTGCGCGACGGGTGCAGCGGTTGGCTTTCATCTGCTGAACCACATCCGCGGCGAGTCGATCGTCCAGGTTGGCTTCGCGCTCGCAAAATCAAGGTGGGGGACCGGCTTCGCGACCGAGATGGCATACGCCGTCGTGCGCTACGGATTCGTCGACCTGAACCTGCCGCGCATCGCCGGCATCGCGAGCCTCCGGAATCACGCGTCGCAGCGCGTGCTGGCGAAGATCGGCCTCGAGCGGCAGGGCGAGCGCGCGTTCGTGCACCCGGATTACGTGCGCGAGGGTCCGATGGCATGGTTCGAGCGCGACGGCTCCGCCTGGCGGGCCGAACGGGCCGCACCGGCAATCACCACTGCGCGGTGACAGGGCGGGACGCGGCGCCTTCACCTCCGCGAGAGCAGCGGCTGAACGAGATCGACGATGCCGCCCCACATGATCGCGACGCCGACGCAGAGCAGGATGAACGACGACAGGCGCAGGAACACTGCTGCGCCGGTGTCGCCGAGAAGCGAGATCAGGCGCGACGCAAAGCGATAGCTCAGGTAGACGCTGAGCGCAACCAGCGCGACGCCGACGAGGACGCTGACGAGATCGACGACGCCGGTCGTGGAACGGCTCGATACGCCGGCGCCGAGTGTGATCGCAATCGAGATCGATCCCGGCCCGACCGTCAGCGGAAATGTCAGCGGATAGAACGCGCGGCGCGCCACTTCGCGCTCCCAGGTCTCGATGACCGGCGGCTTGCTCGCCGCCGGCACGTCGTCCGCGTTCAGCAGACGCCAGCCGTTCGCGATCACGAGCAGGCCGCCGCCGACACGGACGATTGGCACCGAGATGCCGAACAGGCGCAGGACATGCGAGCCGACGAGCATCGCGGCGGCGAGCAACAGAAACGAGTTCCACGCCACCTGCCGGGACAAGTGGCGGCGTGCCGCCGTCGGCAGATCGGCCGACATCGACAGGAAGATGGGGGCCGAGCCGAGCGGATTGACAATCGGCATCAGGGCCGCGACGGCGAGAGTGGCGGCCCGGACGATCGCAGCGAGGTCGTCGGTCATTCGGCGAAGGTCATCTCAGAATGTGTGCAATAGTGTGAACCCCATCGACGACGGCTGAATATAGGATTAGCCGCGATTTCGGGCGGATCACCGCGTCGAATCCCAACCTTCACGACGACCGACCGAGTTCTCGGGCATTGGGGGAGGAGCCATGATCGCTCCCGTCAACCAGCGCGGCCGATTCTCGGGGATTCCACGTCAGACAGGGACACGCGTCTATCCGGGTGAGCTGCTGTGCGAGTTCGACTCCGGATCGGACCGCTTCCGCATCGAACTGCGAAATCACGAGCTCTGGGGCGTGGAAGCACGCGTCTTTCGACGCGGCCTGTTCCTGCGCGCCCGCCGGTTCTACACGCGTGAGCTCGCAGTCCAGTGGGCGCTGAACGAGCGCGCCGCGCTGCTTGGCAAACCGCGTGAATGACACGGGGCGGCGGCGCGTTTTCCTCGCGTGCGGCGCCGCGGTTCCGATCCACGATGTCCTGTGCACGAATGCCCGCGGCGCATGAGGCGGCTCCGCCTTGCGCTCGCCGTCAACGCGATCCTGCTCGCCACGACGTCTGCGTGGGCTGATGCCCGGTGGACCACCCTGTCCACTGGCACGCTGACGATTGTGGGCGACCAGTCGCCGGCCACACTGCGCGACGTCGCCCTGCAGATCGAGCAGTTCAGCACAGTCGTCGGCGGACTGATCCGCAATGCGGACCGTCCGTTGTCGGTGCCCGCCGTCGTGTTCGTCGTCGGCAGCCGGAAGTCGCTGGAGCCGCTGCTGCCGCTGTACAAGGGGAAACCGGCGAACCTGGCCGGCTACTTCGCGCACGGCCAGGACTCCAACTACATCGTGCTGTCGCTCGAGGGCTTCGACGAGTCGGCGGCCATCACCTATCACGAGTACACGCACCTGCTGGTGAAGAACGCCGTCACTGCGTTGCCGGTCTGGCTGAACGAGGGACTCGCCGAGTACTACAGCTCGTACCGCCTCCTCGATCGCGGCAAGGCAGCCGCGATCGGACGCCCGATGAGGGATCACGTTCTGCTGCTGCGCCAGCGGTATATGCCGCTCGCGGAGCTGATCGAGGTCGATCAGTCGTCGCCGATGTACAACGAGGGCGAGCGCCGTTCGATCTTCTATGCGGAATCGTGGGCGCTCACCCACTACCTGATGGTCGCGAAGCCGAACGGCGGCGCGGCGATCAACCAGTACGTGGCGGCAGTCGCTGAAGGACAATCGTCGAGCGACGCGTTCCTGCACGCCTTCGGCGGGTCGCCGGCGGACCTGGACAAGGAGCTGCAGAACTACCTTCACCGGTTGACGTTCAACGAGTACCACTTCCAGTTTCCAGAGAAGCTGCCCGTTGCGGAACCCGGCCCGGGCCGCACCCTCACGCCGAGCGAGGTGGACGCCTGGCTGGGCGACGCGCAGCGGCGCGTGCGTCGCACCGCCGAAGGCGCGCCGAGAATCGAACGCGCCGCGGCAGCAGAGCCCGGCAGCGCGACCGCGCAGATGATGCTTGGCCTGCTGCGGCTCTCGCAGGAGAGAACGGCAGACGCGCTCGCGGCGTTCGACCGTGCCGCCGCGCTGGCGCCGAGCGATTTCCTGACGCAATTCGTCTGCGGTGTCTCGCGGGTCCGCGCCGATCCAGGAGCGTCCGACGAGCAGCGGCGGCTGGCGCTGGCAACCTTGAAACAGGCGACGTCCTTGAATGGCTCCTCGTCGGACGCGTATGCCGCGCTCGCGTATGTCCAGATGCTGTCCCAGGAAACCCTGACGGATGCCCGCGCGTCAATCGAGCGCGCGATCGCGCTGGCGCCGGGGCGGCTCGACTACCGGCTGCGCTACGCCGACGTCAGGCTCCTGCAGGGAGACATCGATGCCGCCCGAGCCGTGCTGACGGCGATCGCGGGGATCAAGTTCGACAGGATCTCGGCGGCTGCGGCGAAGGACCGGCTCGACGCGATCGACACGCACGCGCGCGAACGCGAGCGCGCGCACGCCCGGTCCGCGGCGCCGGCCCGATCAGCGGCGGCCGTCTCCGCCGCTGCTGCGGACTCTCGACCGGCAGACTCGCCGGATCGCGTCGGGTACGACGTCGCCAGAGAGCGGCGGTCGGGCCTGGTCCTGCGCACCGTACAACCTGGCGAAGAGCGCGCGCTCGGTCAGCTGACGCGGCTCGACTGCTCACGCGACGCGGTTCGGTTCACGGTCGAAGGCGGCGACCGCCGGATCGTCGCCGCGGCAGCCAGGATCGAGGAGGTCGAGCTGACGACGTTTCTCGACGACAAGAACTTCACGATCGCATGCGGCGCGCGATCGGATCGAGTCTATCTGACGTGGCGGCCGGACAGTCGCTGGGGCCCGGACGCGACCGGGACCGCTATCGCCGTCGAGTTCCTCCCGAAGTCCTTCACACCCTGAACGCGATCGACCGCCGTGCGGAAGTCTCAGCGCGGCGCCGGACCCGCTGGCTCGCGCTCAGCGGCGCGGTAGCCCCTGAGCATGTTCACGAGCGAGTAGTTCGCTTCGTGGCACGCGTATTCGTAGATGCGGCCCGGCGAACGCGCCATCGTCAGCTCGCCTTTCCAGGGCTGCGTGAACGCGGTCGGGTCGTCGATCTCGAACCGGTAGAGCAGCGTGTCCGCGTCCATGAGACTGAAGCGCTCGATCACGCGCAGGTTCCGGTCCCAGCCGAAGTTGCCGCCGGCATCACCGTAGAATCCGCCGCCGTCGTTGAAGTTCGTCGTGTCCGCCACGAGCGTGTCGCCTTCCCAGTGTCCGACTGAATCGCCCATCCACCGCCGGATCTCCGGCGGCAGGTGTGGACGGCCGTCCAGATGGATGATGCGGGCGTCGTGGATCATCTCCGCGTGCACGAGAAAGGCATCCTTCGTCAGCACGATCTGGTAGTTGCTGTTGTAGGAGTACGGGAGCATCGGCGGGCCGGCGGTCGCAAACGCGAGGCACTGGTCCTGAAGGCCGGTATCTTCGGCGCTCGCGGGGTTCTTCTGGCTTTCGGCGCGGCGGCGCTTGATTTCGGCGGCGCCGGCAGTGAGCGGGGGAATGCGGCCATCGCGAGGATCGGTGACGATGGACGTCCGGCGCGTCTTGACCGTGCGCTCGCCGAATTCCCGGAAGAACGTGTTGTAGGTGCCGGTGCCCGCGTTCTTCGCGCCGGGCTGCGGCGGCCGCTCCTCGTTGTTCTGAGCGACCTGGCGTTCCCAGGCGGCCGCTTCGTCCGGCGTGAAGAACGCTTTGTCCTGCAGCTGGCGCGGTCGCTCGAGCGGCGTGACGGTGGCGGAGTTCCAGATGCCCTCGAAGCCGCGGTGGCTGTCGCGACCTGCGCGCTGACCTGCTGCGAGCGCCGGTACGAGGCTGAGCGCGGCCAGCGCCCGCAGCAGGCGCGCCGTTCGCCGAGTCCAGACGTTCGCCTTCCTCGAGATCTGCATCATTCAGCAGGGGGATGCCGACGCGATTATATGCGGCAGCGCGAGCACCCTCGGCGATCGCGTCGGGTCTCGGGCGCGCGCCGCGCCCGGAACGGGGCGGTGGATCGCGCACGCCGGAGATTCGATCCGGGTGGACAGCCCTGCTGCAGCACGGGTATATCGTTGGTTTGGTCGAGCATCGAGCTGCGCGACCGGTGTGCGTTATGAGCCGCTCACAATCGACCTGGGCGATACTCGACACGTCCTGAGTGAACTCTGCGTACGTTGCATGCCCTCTTTCCCTACCACTACAGAGGGATGTTGCCGTTCACGCGGTGGGGGCTAGGATGCCGAACGATCGGACAGGCGTCGAGCATGATGAATGGTGTGAGTGATTGGTCGGTGGATGTGGACGTCGAGGGCCGCGTCGTGTCGGTCAAGGCCGCCGGCGTCGTCACTGCCAGCGACGTTCTCTTCGCACAGCACGTGCTCGCGGCGCACACCTTGTTCGATCCGTCATTCGCGCTGCTGCTCGACCTCAGGCTTGCTTCTGATCTCCCGATCACGATCCCCGAAACACGAACCATCGTCGAGCGAAGTCCGATCGCGCTGCGAACCCCGCGCGTGATCGTCGCCGACACGCTGGTGAGCGTCGCCATCGCGCATGGGTTCCGTGCCGTCCGCGACAGGATCACCGGGATCGACGTCGTCCACGTGTGCCGATCGATGAGCGAGGCGCGGCAGTGGCTCGACGACTACAGATCGATCCTCACACCCTGGCCGCACCGATCGTCGTGAGCGCGAAATAGTCCCTCAGCGGCCGGGCCTGAAGGCCGTGCCCCTGCGCCCGCTCCGACTTCAGCGCGATCACAGCTGTGCAGTATCGAGGATTTGATTCGCGAACATAGCTTGTGCGAAAACATGTCCCTCGCGACGCGCGTGCACCCCCGCTGAGGAGAGTTCGATCCATGGCGCCAGCCGACGAAAGACCGGGACCGGTGTCGCCCGCGCGACCTTCGACATTCGCGTTCGGATCGACCTCGCTGTTGATCGCGGCCGTCGTGCTGGTGAGCGCCGCTGGAAGCTTTGGCGCCGTCCGCGCCTGGTTCCCGAAGGTGCGGGCCGCGCCTGCGGCCGCGCCCGGCGCGCGGGATCTGGAGCTGCCGAGACCGATCGAATCGCGGACCGCGGCTGGACGGCTGTCGATCGTGACCGATCCTGCAGGCGCGAGAGTGGAAGTCGATGGGCGCCCGCACGGCCTGTCGCCAGTGGTGATCGACGGACTCGCGGCCGCGGAGCACCGGATCACGGTGATGTCGGACAGCGGTGTCGCCCAGCGGACGATCGCCGTGTCGAACGGCGTCGTGACCGAAGTGGTGTTCTCGATGCCGCGGCCGACGGCGCCGGTTGCCGGGTGGGTGACGGTCGCGTCGCCGTTCCCCGTCGAGGTGGTCGAGCGCGACGAGGTGGTCGGCATGAGCGGCGCGAAGATCATGCTCGCGGCCGGCAAGCACGAGGTGGTGCTGCGCAACGAGAGCGTCGGCTTCGAGGCGCCGCGCACGATCACCGTGGCGCCGGGCCGCGTCACCGCCGTCGAGATCGACCCGCCGAAGGGAGCCCTCAACGTGAACGCCCGGCCGTGGGCCGACGTCCTGATCGACGGTGAGATCGTCGGACAGACGCCGCTGTCGAATCTGTCGCTGGCGGTCGGGCCGCACGATGTGACGTTTCGCCATCCGCAGCTGGGCGAGCGGACCGAGCGGATCGTGGTCACCGCGCGGGGCGTGAACCGGGTCGCCGTCGATCTCAGCAAATGAGACGAAGCAAGGCCGCAATGATCGCGAGCGCGGTTCTCGTCGCGCTCCTGGTCACGCCGTCGATCGTGACGGCCCAGGACGACCCGCTCAAGACGGCTCGCGATCTGTACGCGTCGGCGGCGTACGACGAAGCGCTTGCCGAACTGGCGCGCGTCGCGTCGGCCGCGGCGACGCCTGCGACAACGCGCGAGACCGATGCTTATAGGGCCTTCTGCCTGGTCGCGCTCGGGCGCGCCGCCGAAGCGCAGGCGGTCGCCGAGTCGCTCGTCCGCGGGGATCCGACGCTCTCGATCGATCAGTTTCCCGACGCGTCGCCGCGCATCGCGACGATGTTCGCACAGGTGCGCCGGCGCGTGCTGCCGCAGCTGATCAAGGACGAGTATCGCAGCGCGCGCGCACGCGCCGTCGAGAGCGCGCCGGAGGCGCAATCGCAACTGCAGCACGTCCGCGATCTGCTCGGCACGGCGGAGCAGATCGGCGCGTGGGACGAGACGCTCTCGGACCTGCGTCTGCTCGTCGACGGATTCCTGGAGCTTGCGCATGCCGCCGAGCCACAGAATCTGCCCGAGGCGGCGGCGGCAGCGGGGCCAGCGCCGCCGACGTCTCAGCCGGCCGCAGTTGTCTCACCAGCGGGCGTCGTTGCACCGGCGGCCGTCTTCCAGCCGCAGCCGAACGTCCCGCCCGAGCTGCTCGAGCTGGTGCGCCGTCTGCACCGCACGAGTATGATCGACGTCCTGATCAACGAGCGCGGGACGGTGGACAGCGTCACGGTGACGCAGTCGGTGAGCCCAGCCTACGACAAGCTGATCGTGGCTGCTGCCCGCACCTGGCGGTACACGCCCGCGCTGAAGGACGGCATTCCGATCAAATTCGTCAGCACGGTCGTGATCAATGCGAGCGAAAAGTAGAGCGGACGTCGTCCCGAAGGCGATCATTGCGGCGATCGTCGGCACTCTGGCCGGCGGCGCCGCGGGCTTGTGGTCGCTGCGTCGCCCGCCTGCGATCGTCAACACCAGCTCCGCCGCACCCATGCGCGCCGCATCCCCCGTTGCCGCGCAACCGCCGGCAGCGCCAGCCATGAACGCCGCGGCGGATGCGTCACGGTCGGGCCCGATGGCGGTCGCGCCGGCGCCGCCGGCCGGTGCCCGCACGGAGGCGGGCGCGCCTCCTGCCCACGCTCCGCAAGCGGCGGCGAGGTCGGCAACTGCGGCTGCACCCGTGGTAGCCGCCGCAGACGGCGACGCACCTGTACTGCAGCGGGCGCGGACGCTCGCGCGCCGTCCCGACGTGACCGCACTGATCGCCCTACGCGAGGACGTCGTGCGCCGCGCCACCCAGCGCGGGGCCGCGGACTCCGTGCCGGTCAAGGCCGAACTGGAGGAGCTCGATCAACTCCTCAACGAGGCGCGAACGCTGCAGCTGAAGCTCGATGCCGAAGAATTCCGCAAGGCCGATTCCAAGCGACCGCGGTGACCCGTCTGGGTTCGTAGGGGACGGCTCTCAGGTTGTCGAACAGTAGGCCGGGCTCGAAGGCCCGGCCTACTGGAAGTCATTCCGAACGCGCTCCTCGTCAGTGGCTCGCCGCTTTGCGCCGCGGCAGTCCTTCCGACTTCATGATCGCGTCCTGCAGGGCGACTTCGTTCCGGTCGGGCCTGCTGAAGTCGATGTGCTTCGTCAGCGCCAGCCACAACGGGCTGACCAGCTTGGCGAACTGCACGGGCTGCGCGTGGTACGGAGTGAAGTCGGGCGTGCTCGTGAACAGATCACGGAGATCCGTCGCAGCCGCGTCGTACTGATTCAGCGGCGGCAGGCCAAGTATCAGGTTCGCCGTCTTGAAGATGCTGGCAAGGCTCGTATGCACCTTGCTGACGTACTGCTTCTTCACCCACGGGCCGATCGCCAGGAAGATCGAGCGGTGGCCGTCGACGTGATCGGCGCCGTTCTGCGTGTCGTCCTCGACTACGAAGATCACCGTGTCCGTCCAGCACGGGCTGTTGGAGATGAGCTCGATGGTCAGGCCGAGCGCCGCGTCGTTGTCCTGCACGAATCGCTTGAACGACCACGCCGGTCCGTTCGGGTTGACGTCGAGCGCGCCGCCGCCGTGATCGTTCGGGTAGTAGAGATCCACGTACGACGGCAGCCGGCACACGCCGCGGCTGCGGTCGATGAACTGGGTCTCGAACACGCGCTTGAAGCGATCGAACCGGTTGAACCGTGTCGGATCCTCGGGGAGCGGCGCGTCGGGAATGTGCGTGTTGAAGGTCGGGAACAGGTGATCGCTGTTGTCGCGGACCACCTTTTCCATCGGCACGTTGGCGTGCTCGCGTGCGCCGGTCGGCTCGGCGCCGCCGGGCTCGTCGATGACGGCAAACTCGAACCCGTTGCCGAAGTTGATGACGCTCCTGCCGTGCCGGTTCAAGTGCAGGAACATCCCGCCGTGCTGGTTGAGATCGTTCGGCTCCGGTGACGCGTTGGCGTCGGTGAATCCGATGCGTCCTGGAAAGTCCTGAATCACCGCCGCGTCGTCGCCCGAATCCTGCCGCCGGCCGCCGTACGATGCCGGCCAGTGCGTTTCCTCCGATTCGGCCGTGTACTGGCCGGTCAGCCAGCGGTGACCGTCCGAGGACACCGACGGTTCGAGAAAGAAGTTGTCGCTGAAGGCGAAGCGCAGCGCGAGCTCGTGATGGTTGGGGCTCGCATCGACGCCCAGCGAGAATGCCGGCTCGCCGTTCACGGACACGCCCCGGCGCGTCTGCGTGATGTCGCCCAGCAGCAGATCGTGAGTCGCATTCTCCTTGTTGATGAAGACGACGTGCTTGATCTGCGCGCTCGGCTGTCCGGCGCGGCTCGGGATCGGAGTGTCGCGGTCGTTCCGATCGCGGCCGCCGCCGTCGCCGTCCTGATCGCTCCCGGGACGGCCGTTGCCCTGATCGCGATCCTCCCTGTTTGCATCGCCGAAGCCGTTGTTGGCGAGCACGCGGTCGGTGAACGCGTCAAGCTGGCGGTCCGACGGAATCGGAACGATGTTCACCGTCCCCAGGACGCTGAACTTCGGCGAGCGGCTCTCGCCGACGAGGTTCGGCCCGGCGCCGCGGCCGCGCGCATTCGCCACGTACAACGTGTGCCCGTCGGCGCTCACCTGCACGCTGCTCGGCCACCAGCCGGTCGGGATATGACCGACGACACGCCCGCGTTTTCCTTCGATCCGGATCACGCCGATCGCGTTGATGCCGGCCTCCGCCGCGTACAGCACGTCCTCGTCCGGGCTGAGCGCCAGCGACACCGGCTGCACGCCTTTCAACGATCGGTCCTGGCCGCGGAGCAGCGACAGGCCGATGCGGCCGCGCTCCGCGTAGGTGCCCGGATCGAGGATCGAGATGCTGTCGTTGTTGCCGTTCGCGACGTAGATGGCATCGGAGCCGGCGACGACCGCGTTGGGATGGCTGCCGCTGTAGGCGGCGATCCCGTCGTCGGTTTCACCGACGAGCGGACCGGTCTTCACGATCTCGCGGCGCTGCGGCGCCTGCGGATTGCTGACGTCGAACACGAAGACCGAGGACGACTCGGGGGCGTTGGGGCTGCCCAGCCCGGGAACGGTGTAGAGCCTGCTCGCTGGCACGTAGCCGCAGCGGATGCCGTCAGGATCCTGAAGGCTGTCCGGGAGGTTGCGCGGATCGACTTTGTTGATCGCAATCACGCGAGCGCTGGCGGTCTCGTCCGGATAGCCAGCGCCCGGAAAACAGAGTGGGTAATCGACGTTGTCGTTGCCGGTCGGATTCGTGGGCCGCAGATGCGCGTACTGGAAGACTCCGACGTGCGTCACCAATAGCGTCCGGTCGTTCGCGGTCAGCCCGATGCCGAACGGATAGCGGCCCACGGCAACGCGACCAATCACGGCGGCGAAGTTGTCAGGCTCACTGATGCGGCCCAGCGGATCGACGCCCGTCTGGATGAGCGACGTGTCAATCACGTGGACCTTGAAGCCGGCTTGATCCACGACGAAGAGAAAGCGGCCGCTGCTGGTCAGCGCCATGTTCCCCGGGTACGCGCCTTTGAAATGCAGGCGCGGCGTCGGAACCACACTCAGCGGACGATCGAGCGGGTGTGTGGCGCCGTTCAGATTGACGGAGCCGATGATCTGTCCGGCGTCCGCGTCGGCGATCCAGAGGTTGCCGTTCTCACCGCCCGACAGGTAAATGCGGCGGCTGTCGGGCGAGAACGTCACGCCCATGAAGCTGGCGTTGAGATCGATGCGCTTCACGGCCGGCGTCGGACTCGTGAGCTGCGTGATCAACGTCAGCGAGAACGGTCCGGCGCCGCTGTTCAGCGTGGCGAGAATCCGGCCATCGGGTGACAACGCCATCCCGAACGGCTTCGGCGCCTGAACGTTCACCTCGGTGCCGGCGGGCGTCACCAGGCGGCCGTTGGGCAGGATCGCCGCTCTGACGCCGTCGATCACCGTGTCCGTGGTCGCAGGCCGGTTGCCGGCCGGCGCGGAGAAATTCAGGAAATCTGACAGCCGTCCGTCCTGTCCGCCGCGTTGCGCCGTGGCGGTCCAGTTCCCGGCTGTAACCAGTCCCAACACCAGGACGCCAGCCGCCAACGCAGTCAGCACCTTGTGTCGCGCGAAGCACACGCCCATCGTCGCCTCCTTGCTTGGAGTTCGGCGTGGACGGTACGGGGCGCGTGTGTAGATTCGTTGATCCCCGTGTAACTTCGAGTGCGTGAGTGCACCGAGAATCCGCCGCGGGCGATTGCCCTCGCACGACACCATCGCGTCAGCGATGCGTTCGAGCGCTACGTGGTATCGAAGCAGCCTTCGAACGAGTAGAGGAGGTTTCTCACCTCGGTGCCGTCCGACATCTTGAGCCGCGGACCGCCAAGGCTCTCTCCTGCTGCCGTCGCCGTATAACAGCCGTCGGTGGTCACGAAGAGATCGAACGAATCGCGCAACGTCTGAAAATCAGGACCGAGCCAGCGGAGCGTGCACGCCCACTCGCCGGCGCCCGCATCGCTCCCCGATGTCTGTCTGCGACAGCTCGCAGTCACCTGGAACTCAGACGCATCCATCGGCGCCATCTCGAGCCACGACACCTGCACCTTGACGAGATTGGCGAACGTCGGCTCGATCGCCTGCTCGATTCGTGCGGACGTGATCGGACTCGATCCACAGCACGATGTGGCGACCGCGGCGATCACTATCAGCGAGCGGCGGAGACACGTGCGTTTCATTCCGTCGTTCATCGTCTAGCCTGCGAAATCCCGCTGCTGTAACCAACGATAGGCGATCACAAGGCAGATCACGACGTATGCCATGCTCACCATCGATCCGTGGACGAGCGGCCCGTAGTACGGCGGCTCCGCCAGCAGCCCGTGCCAGGCGCCGAAGGCGGACGTGATCAGTGCCTGTCGAATCACCTCAGGGCCGTCGACGAACGCGTACAGTTGCATTACCAGCGCCGCGACGACCGGGATGCCGACTCCCGCCACACTGCTTCGCGTGGCGATCGAGAGGAGCACAGCGACTGCGGTGAGTCCGAAGCTCGGCAGCACGACGGTGGCCCATGCGAACGCGACGCGCGTCAGCGCGTGGGAAGGGGCAAGCAGCACACCAGACAGGCTGATCAGCGGTTGCGATCCGATCAGCAGCAGGCCAAAGGCGACGCTGCTCAGCGCCAGCAGGCTTACTGAGAGCAGAGAGAAGCCCAGCGCCGTCACGACCTTTCCCGCGAACACCTCTGAACGGCTTCGTGAACGCGTGAGCACGGTCTTCCACGTGCCGTAGCGATCTTCGGCAGAGAACAGGTCGCCGCCGACGAGGCTGGTCAGGACGGGGAACAACCAGAACGCCGCGAAACCGAGGACGACGAGCGGCACCGCGAATCCCGATTCCTTCACGGAGCGCCCGAACAGCGTGTCCTCGGGCACACTGCTCTGCACTTTCATCGCCGCGGCGAACGCGAACGGGCCGGCCACGCATGCCGCCAGCGCGACACGCGCCTTCAGTTGGGCTGCCAGCTTGGAGCACTCCACACCGATCACCGCCGCGCAACCGCGGACGCTCACGACGCTGCCTCCAGCTCCTGCACCTCGCGTGTGTCCTCAGACGGTGTGTGGTCAGGCGCGCGGCGATTGGCGTCCATCGTGAGTTCGAGGAACAGCGACTCGAGCGAGCGCGCGCGGCACTCCAGACTGCGGACGGCGATGTTGGCGCGACCCAGGCTGATGACGTAGGCGTCGAGGGCGTCGATGTCCGCCGAGACGGTGACACCTCCACCGGCGACCTGCTCGACCTTCACGCGCGGCGACTGTGAGGCGAGCGCGAACGCGGCGGCGTCGTCGCTCGTGCGCAGCGCGTGCATCGCCGCCGGCGCGCGCTTCCGCAGCTCCTCTACTGCGCCCGAGAAGACGACGCGTCCGTGATTGATGATGGTGACCGCGGTGCAGAGCTCCTCGACCTCCGCCATGTCGTGGCTGCTCAAGACCACCGCGGCGCCCTCGTCGGCGAGACGCCGCGCGAGGGCGCGCACGTCGCGAGCGCCCGCCGGATCGAGTGAGCTCGTCGGCTCGTCGAGAAACAGCAGCTGGGGCGATCGCAGGAGCGCGGCGGCGAGCCCGAGGCGTTGCCGCATGCCGGCCGAATACGCGCCGACGGCGACGTCGGCCTGCGCGGTGAGTCCTGCCTGCTCGAGCGCGGCGGCGACGCCGTCGCGGTCCGCAGATCCGTGCGCGTTGTCGAGACGCGATAGCAGCGCGAGGTTCCTCCGGGCCGAGAGGTACGGATAGAACGCGGGCGCTTCGACCAGACCCGCGACGCCGTCCGGCACGACGTCCGCGGCGGCGCCGAGCGGTTGGCCGAGCAGCTGCACCGTCCCGGCGTCGCGCCGGACAAGGCCGAGCAGGACGCGCATCAGCGTCGTCTTGCCGGCGCCGTTCGGGCCGAGCAGCCCGTGCAGCTCACCATGACGCGCGACGAGATCGACCGTGCAGAGCGCGTCGCGGTCCCCGTACGCCTTGGATATGCCGATCGCCTCGAGGGCGATTCGTTCCATGATTGACCGGCTGATCACGTCGGACGTGCGCGGCTGCGGTGCGAGCCGCGCACGCCCGAGCGCAGACGACGCGACGAACGAATCGAGTCACTCATGACGTTCTGCTCGTCGAGGAAACCCGCTCGTCCGACGCTCACTGACCCGAATCGTGGAGAAGCGCCTCGAACGACGCGTGCTGTCGCCGTATCGGCCGGCCGTAGTTGTACGGCACGTCGAACCCTTTCACCGAGTGCCAGATCGCGCGGTTCAGCAGGTCGGCATCGGCCGAATCGGGCTCCGAGCTATCGATGGTCAGTGAGAACTTCGCCAGCTGTCGCTGCAGTCCGACCAGGCCGGCGATCTGCGGATTCATCTCGTCGAGGCGAATCTGGTTCTGCCGCACCGTGTACGGCGTCAGGTCCGGCTTCGACGTGAAGACGCTGAACATCGGCTGGGCGGGCGTATCGAACCCGTTGAGCGGCGGCAGCCCGAGAATCTGCTCGATGGTGCGGAACACGTTGACGATCGAGAAGAAGTGGCTGTCGACGCGTCCGTGCTTCACGTACGGGCTGATCGCCATGCCAACCGTGCGGTGGCCGTCGACGTGATCGAGTCCGTCCTGTGAATCGTCTTCGGTGACGAAGATCGCGCTCTCCTTCCAGAAGCGGCTGTGCGAGATCGCGTCGACGATCCGGCCGAGCGCGAGATCGTTGTCGGCCACCGCGGCGCGCGGCGTCGGGAAGCCGGGGCTCGTGCCTTCCGTGTGATCGTCGTAGAGCAGGATCAGCACGAGGTTCGGCAGGTTGCCGTTCTTCTCGAAGTCGGCGAACTCCTTGAGGAAGATGTCGGCACGGTACTGATCAGGTACCCGGCTCTCGGCGGCCGGATACCTCGGGTGATACACGTCGCGGAGGCCGACGATGATCGCCTGCGCGGCGATGTTGACGTTGTGCGTGCCGTTCTTCCAGTCGTTGTAGATGTCGGTCCACGTCGCGTTGGCCGGCGTGATCGTGTTCGCGCCGCGCTCGCCGTAGGCGCGCACGGTCAAGCCGTGGGCTTTCGCGTGGTCGTAAATCGCATCGGTCGGTCCGAGCAGCATCGGGTTCTGGTTGTTGCGGCCGTTCCCGTACTTGTGCACCCAGTCGCTGGGAAACGACTGCAGCACCCACCGGTGTCCGAGCGCGGACTGATCGCCCGGGCCGTAGTAGTTGTCGAGAAGTACGAACTGCTCCGCCAGCGCGTGATGATTCGGAGAGACGTTGCGTCCGAACTCGACCAGCGTAGGATCGCCGTTGCCCTGCGGCAAGTCGCCCAACACCTGGTCGTAGGTCCGGTTCTCCTTGATGATGTAGAAGACGTGCTTGATCGGCGACGGCTGGCCGTCGGTCGGGATCGGATCGGAACGGTGTCCCTGATTATCGTTGTCGCCACTGCCACTGCCGTTGTCGCCTTGTCCGTTTCCCTGGTCATCGTCGTCGCCGTCAGCGGACGGGGGGAGGCTGCGATTGTTCTGTCGCACCTGATCGGTGAGGCGGCGCAGTTCCTGACGGTTGGGCACGTCGAGCATCGACACCACGCCGACGCGATCGACGTAGCTGCGGCCTTCGCGCTGCGGTGGAACGGGCGCGATCGATCCGAATCCGTAACCGTTGCCGATGAAGAGCTGGTCGCCTGCGGCGTTGAGCGCCACGGCCGCTGGGTACCACCCGGTCGGAATCAGCCCGCGCACGGCATCGTCGCCGCTGGCCTCGGCGTCGACGACGGCAATCGCGTTCTGCGCGCCGTTGGCGACGAAGAGCGTCTGGCCGTCCGGACTCGCGGCGACGGCGTTCGGCGCGCTCCCGAGCAGTGGCTTCCGATCCGGGCCGGTCGCGCCGACGCGCAGGGTCTTGATGACCTTGTCGCTCATGGTGTCGATCACCGACACCGTGTCGCTGTTCGCGTTGGTGACGTAGACGCGATCGCCGCTGGGGCTCAGGGCCATCCCGGTCGGATGGAGGCCCACGTCGATCGATTTCACGATCGTATTGCTCGCCGTGTCGAGGACCGACACGGTTCCAGTCACCGGAATGCCGGTGCGGCGATCGACGACCACCGGATTCTGGCTGTCGGTGAAGTCGGTCGGCCCCGGGACCTTCCCTCCCCAGTTGCTGACGTAGACCTTTCTGCCGTCCGCCGAGATCACGGCGGTGTATGGATAGATCCCGACCGGGACGCGGGCGAGGATCCTTCTCGCCGCTGTGTCGATGACTCCGACCTCGTGTGTCAGGTTCAGCGCGACGTAGAGATGGGTGCCGTTCGCGTCGAGTGTCAGGCCGCTCGGCTGCGGCCCGCCTGAAATGGGAATCGTGCCGTCGGCAGCAAACGTACCGCTCGCCGTCGCCTTGAAGATCTTCACGTCGTTGCTCGTGCCGCCGCCGACATAGATCACGTCGCCACCCGGGCTGAACGCAACGCCGACGAAGCTGGCGGAAATGGCGATCGTCTGCTTCAGCGTCCGCGACTGCACATCGATGAGGTGGAGGGCCCGGGGATTGAAATTGCTCCCGGTGACCACCGCAAGCAGGCGGCCGTCGGGGCTGACTACCATCCCGAGCGGACGGTCGTTCACATTGACGTGCGTGCCCGCCGGCGTCAACGTCTGACCGTTGGGCACGAGTATGCGACCGTTGGCTTGCACTCCGACGACTTGACGTGGCCGGACCGCATAGACGATCGTCCCAATTCCAATCGTGGCGATCACCCCCGTGATCACGACACGATCAACCATTCGCGACGGCATCGATGTCCTCCTGACGCAGGCCGCGGAAGCGCGTTCGCAGCCCGCACACAGCGAACGCGTGCGCGCGAACGAGAACGCGCGCTCTGCTGCGTTGTGGCCAGCGAGCAAGATGGGCGCGGCGTGTGACGACCCGCACAACGGCACGTAAATTTCGTCACAAGGCAACGGGACCGGCTCGTCAGCAGTATTTCAGGCCTGGTAACTCGAGCATTACGAGCCGCGTCGTTCGATCGAGATTGCTGCTGGCGACGCTGCGGCGGTTCATTTGTCGAAAGCGTCATGTCGTAACCAGCCTCACACGCAATTCCAACCCGCTGTTAACCGCGTCCTAACCCGTTCGCGAGCGCCACACAGTACTCTCGTGCCCGGTCGACTCGTCGCCGCGCGCTGGCGCCGCCGCCGCAAGGGCAGCACGCCGGCAGCCGCCATTTCTTGATCCAGATCAATGGCCGCTCGTCCGGTCGCCGGCCAACATGAGGTCGCCACCGGATCCATCCGGCGATAGACAGACAGGAGAACGTCATGAAGATCGTCGTGCTGCTCATCACCGCCTGCGCGCTCGGCGCCGCCGCGAACGCGCAGGTTCCAGACTTCACGCCGCAGACGCCGCTCATCGGCGCGCTGCTGCACAACGACGCCGCCGAGGCAAAGCGCCTGCTCGAACAGGGCGCCGATCCGAACCAAGGCGCGTTCGGCGGGCTGCCGCCGTTCCTGCTGGCGGTCGTCCGGCAGGATCTCGAGGTCGTGCGCGCCATGGCCTCGAGGGGTGCCAACATCAACGTCCGCGATCGATCCGGCGCGACGGCACTCATGTGGGCGGCATTCAACGAGAGCGGCGACGCGGCGCTCGTGCAGGAACTGCTCAAGCGCGGCGCCGATCCCACCGCCACGAACCGTGCCGGCGAGACCGCGCTCGACTGGGCGCTGCGGCGCGGCGCGACGCCGGCGGTTGCCGCGCTGCGCAAGGCGGGCCTCTCCGAGTCGGCGAGAATCAGAGTGTCGGTCGAGAAGGCGATTGGCCTGCTGCAGACGAGCAGCGCGCAGTTCACCCGCGTGTCGGGCTGCGCCTCCTGCCATCACCAGTCGCTCCCGAATATGGCGCTCGGGATCGCACGGACGCGCGGCATCGCGGTCGACGAAACGTCGGCAGGCCAGCAGGTCGAGGCGACCGTCCGCGCCTTGAAGAGCGTCTCCGAGAGCGCACTTCGAAACCGCGATCGGATTCCCGATCCGCCGATCAGCGTCAGCTACGCGCTCATCGGACTCGCGGCCGCGCACTACGAGGGCGATGCGACCACCGACGCGATGACGCGCGTGCTCGCCGCGTGGCAGGCTGACGACGGCGCGTTTCACCCGCTGCCGGCGATCCGGCCGCCGCTCGAATCGAGCAGCTTCGCCGGCACGGCCTTGACGCTGCGCGCGATTCAGCTGTACGGCACGAACCACGACGATCGAATCGCGCGGGCCAGTCGCTGGCTCCGCACGGCGAAACCGCGTACGACCGAGGACCGCGCGATGCAGTTGCTCGGCCTGGCGTGGGCGAAGGCCGCCGCCGATGACATCCGCAGCACAGCCGAAGCGCTGATCGCGGAACAGCGCCCCGACGGCGGATGGGGCCAGCTGCCCGGCCTCGAAAGCGACGCGTATGCGACCGGCCTGGCGCTCGTCGCCCTGCAGACCGCCGGCCGCGCAGTAACCGGATCCGAATACCAGCGCGGCGTCGGCTTCCTGTTGCGGACGCAACTGAGCGACGGCTCGTGGCTGGTACGCAGCCGGACGTTCCCGGTCCAGCCGTACCGCGAGAGCGGGTTCCCTCACGGCAAGGATCAATGGATTTCCGCGGCCGGGAGCAGCTGGGCGACGATGGCGTTGACGCTGGCGCTGCCGCCGCCGTCGGCGCCGCAGACGATGCCGTGATCGCCTCGGCCGATTCGGTCTACCGCCGATCGTCGTCGTCCGCGGCGTCGAGTGTCCGGATGAACGCGCTCCGCACGATCGGTGGCATCGCCGACTGCGCGCCGCGGATCGATCGCCAGATGATCTCGTTGAGCTCGCGATCCGGCGCGAGGTCGGCCTCCGACAGGTTGAGCTGCTCGGAGGCGCCTGCGCCCCACGCCCATTGATCGTTGCGCTCATCGAATGCGATCCGCGCCGGCCGGCGTTCGAACGGCGCGAGGTCCGGCGTGGGCTGAAACGCGTTGTACATCGGCGTCGCCGCCGCGTCGTACTGGCTCATCGGCGGCAGGCCGAGGATCAGCTCGATCGTTCGCAGCATGCCGGACGTCGTGTAGAGCGTGTCGTCGACGGCGCGGCGCCTCGAGAACGGACTGATGACCAGCGCCGGCGAGCGATGGGCGTCGACATGATCCGGCCCGTTCTGCGCATCGTCTTCGAGGATGAAAATCGCCGATTCCTTCCACACCTTGCTCCGGGAGATGGTCTCCACGACGCGGCCGATCGCGAAATCGTTCTCGGCGACCATCGCACGCGGCGTCGGCCACCCTGCGCGTGTGCCGTTCGTGTGATCGTTGCCGAGGCGGACGATCGACAGCGCCGGCACCGCGTCTCGCCGATCGAGGTCGGCGAACTCCTCCTGCCAGATGTCCACGCGCCGGTTGTCCGGAATCTGCAGGTCCCACGGCGGATAGTTCGGATTGATCCGACCCTCCAATCCCGGCACCGATGCGATCGCCTTGACCTTTCCCGCAAGGCGTTCCGCCGCCGTTCCCGGTGCCCAGTGCGCGAACTCGCCGTAGCTGCGCACTGGCAGGTTCTTGCGAACCGCCGCGTCCCAGATGTACCCGTTCGCGGACGCGGCGATGTTGCCGTACGGGTTGCGCATCTTGCCGCTGCCTTCACTCAGGTAGGTGGCGCCACGCCGCGCGTAGTTGGTCGGCCAGATTTTCTCGACGAAGTCGGTGGCGTAGGCCGCCATCGACCAGGCGTGGCCGTCGTAGCTGACTTCGGCGTCGACGTAGAAATTGTCGAGCACGCCGAACTCGCGCGCCAGCGCGTGGGCGTTCGGCGTCACGCGCTCGTCGAACAGGCACAGCGTCGGATCGCCGTTGGCCGACTCGATGTCGCCGAGCACCTGATCGTAGGTGCGGTTCTCACGGATCATGTAGAAGACGTGCTTGATCGGCGACGGATCGCCGACCCGGCGCGGAATCGGCGATGCCGCAGGTGCGTTCGCCGGCTCCAGGCGATGTGCGTCGGAGTACGGTGTGACGCTGATCGCCGTTCTGGTCATCGGCCGTAGCGCGTCGCGATCGGGAGTCGGCAGGAAGGTGAGCGTGCCGGTGAGCAGGGCACCGATGTACTCGGCCCGCGTCGCGCCGAGACGCGGATTCGCCGCAGACGTCAGACCTTTGCCGCTCAGGATGAACAGTTGCCGCTCGTCGCGGCTGAACATCGCCGCCGTCGGGTACCATCCCGTCGGCACGAAGCCTTCGACTTCGCTCTTCCACGGCGTGGCGACGTCGACGACCGCCACCGTGTTGTTGTCCGCGTTCGCCACCAGCAGCCGGGCGTCGTCGCGCGACAGGCTCACGTGATTGGGCGTGGCGCCGGGTGGCGCTTCGCGCGAGAGCGCGACCGACACCTGCTCGACCGCGCGGCGCGCCGCGACGTCAACCGCCCACACCGCGTTCGTGTTGGCGCACGCGACGAACAGCCGCGCGCCGTCGCGGGTGAGCGCCATCGCACTCGGATGTTCGCCGACGGCAATCTCGCCGCGCGGCTCGAGCGTCACGGCATCGAAGGTCAGGACCTTCGCACCGCCCCACAGCGAGACGAACAGCGTCGAGCCGTCGCGGGAGACCACGCAGGTGTACGGCTCCGCCGCCAGGTCGATGCTGCGCCGGATGTGCCCGGTCTTCAGATCGACGGCCGTCAACAGTTGCCCGAGCACGTGGACCGCGAACAGCGTCGATCCATCGGGAGTGATCGCCAGGCCGCCGACGAAGCTCTGATACACCGGCTCAGGTCGTATCGTCCCTTCGGCCGGTATTTCCATCGGCCGACCGAGCACCAGGTCCTCGCCCTTCACGAGCATGCCGTCAGCCCAGGTCAGCTCATGGATCGTGTTGTTGGCGGCGCCCGAGACGTAGACGTGGTGGCCGTCGGGATGCCAGGCGAGACCGAGCCACGCGTGATCGAGGGGGAGCGTCGCGCGAACGTTCTGGTGCTGGATGTCGACAATCGAGATCGTCGGCTGCGCGTATCCGTTGTTCGACACCAGCAGCCAGCGGCCGTCGGGTGACTCGGCCATCGCCAGCGGCAGATCGCCGACCTGCAGGTGGCGGCCGACGGGTGCGATCTTCCACCCGTTCGGGAGGAGCGTGACGCCGCCGCCGAGCGGACCTGGACGCGCGCTCGCGGATCGGTCGCCGACGGTGCTCGCCGTCGCCACGGCGGCGACCACCGCCGCGGCTGTCAAGGCACCGGCACGACCCGACCGCGATCGTGCGCAGGCAGCGCGCAATCGTCCCATCATGCGCGGACCATAACGGCGCCGTGCAACGAACTTGTCGCGTCCAGTTCACATCCGTGAAACGAGCGGCGCCGCGGCGAGTACTCTTGCGCTTGCGGTCGACGGGATGTCGCGAAGGAAGGGACCCATGCCGACACAAGCCGCATTCGCGGTCGGGAAAGGCGCGCAGAAGGTGACGGTGCTGAGCGAAGCGCAGGTCGAGCAGCTGCTCGACCCGGGTGAGCTCCTTCGCGAGCTGGACGCGTCATTCGGCGCGCTCGCCCGCGGCGAGGTTCAGTGTCCGCCGCGTCCGCAGATCTCGGTGCCCGATCGCGGGTTCTCGCTGGCGATGGCCGCGTGGCAGCCGGGCATGCAGATCTGCGTCAAGGTGGTGAACGTGTTCGACGGCAATCTGCGGCGCGGGCTGCCCAACCACCTCGCGATCGTGAACCTGTTCGATCCCGAGACCGGTGCGGTGACCTGCGTGATGGACGCGACCTACATCACGGGCATCCGCACCGCGGCCGCGGCCGTGCTCTCGCACAAGCTGTTGTCGCGTCCCGAGAGCCGGGTCGCGACAATCGTCGGCGCGGGCGTTCAGGCCCGCGAGCATCTCCGGCTGCTGCCGCTGGTCCGCGATCTCGACGTGATCCAGATCTGTTCGCTCGAGCTCGAACATGCCGAGCAGCTGGCGCGGCTGCACCCGGGTGCGCGCGCGCTGCCCGCGATCGAAGACGCCATCCGCCAGTCGGACATCGTCTGTCTCGCCACGCACTCGGCGACGCCGGTCATCGACGCGGCGTGGATCAAACCGGGGACGCACGTTTCGTCAGTCGGCTATCACCCGCCGCTCGGCGAGCTGCCGGCGGCGCTCGCTCGGGAGCGTCGCCTGTTCGTCGAGACGATGGACGCGTTCGCCGCGCCGCCGGTCGGCTGTGCCGAGCTCGCCGGGGTCAGTCCGGCGGGTGCGGCGACGCTCGGCGACGTCGTGAACGATCCGCGACGGGGCCGCATCGACCCGTCCGAGGTGACGGTCTACAAGGCGATGGGGATCGCGATGGAAGACATGGTGGCCGCGAACCTTGCGTTCCGCGCCGCGCAGCGGTCGGGCGCGGGGATCGCGATCGACTGGTAGCGAGCCTCCTCGGGCCGGGTATCCTCTCCCCTCTCCCCGTCGTCTTGTGGATCAAACGGGAAGATGAGGGACACGATGCCGCAATCGATGGATCGGTTCAGCGTCCAGCGGTCGCTCCGGCGGCCCTGGCGTCGCTACGTCGACGAGCTCACCGCGCACCGGCCGGCGCTTCATGCTTACTGCTGCCGCCTCACCGGCAACGTCTGGGACGGCGAGGATCTCGTCCAGGACACGTTGATGCGCGTGTTCAGTCTTCTCGGCCGGACCGACACGGCGCTCGAGAACCCGAAAGCCTACTTGATCCGCGCCGCCGCCAACCTGTGGATCGATCGCGTGCGGCGATCGGCGCGCGAGCGTGCCGCGATGGTGCTCGAGCAGGCCGAGCCGGCGTCGGTTCCGCCGCATGACGCTCTCGACAATCGCGCCGCGGCCCGGACGTTGTTCCAGGCGCTCCATCCGCAGGAGCGCGCCGCCATCCTCATGAAAGACGTGCTCGACCTGTCGCTGGAGGAGACCGCGGCGATGCTGCACACCACCGTCGGCGCGGTGAAATCGGCGCTGTCGCGCGCGCGGGGGCGGCTGGAGGGGCGCCGGCCGCCTGCCGGCTTCGACGCGCCGCCGCGCGACACCGTCGATCGATTCATGCGCGCGCTGAGCGAGAAGGACATGCCGGCGATGAAGGCGCTCTGCGACGAGCACGTGTCGGGCGAGCTCGTCGGCGGGGTCGAGCTGCAGGCGTTCGAGCAGACGAAGACGTTCTTCGAGCACGCCCACATGGTGATGCCGTCGCTCGGTTTCGGCGAGCGGCCGTGGTGGAAAGTCGTGGACTACGACGGTGAGCCCGTGGTCGCAGGTTTCCGTACGCTCGACGGCGTGGAAGGCCTCAACGAAATCCATCGCATCGAGGTGGCGGACGGCCGAATCGTGCGGGTGCGGACCTACTGCTTCTGCCCGGAGACGCTGGCCGTCGTCGCCGACGCGATCGGCGTGCCGGCGCTGCCGAGGCCGCATCGCAGCCCCTCGGTCGGCGACTTCATTCGCGCTACGCTCGGCCAGCGTCAGAAATGGCGGGCGGGTCGACGCACCGCTAGAAACGATCCTGGAGCGCCCTGAATCCGGCGATCAGACCGGTGCGCCACATGCGCACCTCCCGCATCAACCAGCGCCACATCGTCAACGGGCCGTTCACCGTCCGGGGATCATGATGTGGGCCGTAGAGGTGCCCGCGTTCATGATCCACACACCGTTCTCCCGCCGCTGATCGGGCAGGCCGAGCGAGGCCTGCGTCGCGCCCGGGACGGCAATCGTCACTTCGTGGGGCGATGGATGTTCCGGATCAGGACCCGAGACGTGGTACCAGACCGAGCCGAACTCGGGCTTCGCGCGCGTTCCGTCCTGCTCCATGGCCTTGAGCATCGCCTCCGACTTCGCCCGATCGCCTGACGCCTCCGCTTTCAAGTTCTGCGCTTCGCGTGGGAGATTGGCGAGGCTCGTGCACTGGACGGCGAACGGCGGCTGAAGCGGAAAGCCAGATCGATTGTAGCAGACCAGACCGTTGGTGCCTTTCCTCAACGTGTCGTAGGTGAAGTCGGATTTCCACTTGATCACAGTCGCCTGATTGCGGAGCGCAGCCGGCGCCGCGAGCAGGGCCTTGTCCACGTCGCCCTGCGACGCACCAGGCTCGAGTGGCGCCGGTGGCGCTGGTGGCGCCGCGCCGCGGCGTCCCTGTGCCCACACGCTGATCGAAACGGCCGCGACTGCCACGACGACGGTCGGGATGATGCGTGTCATGTTGGTCCTCACCGGCCTCATTGTCGGTCTGCCGGTCGTGCTCTGCAATCTCTGCGGCGCGCGCAGCCAGCCTGACTACCGGAAGGTGTAGCTGGTGCCTTCGACCTGCGACAGCAGATCGGCCGGCGCATCGGTCGCAACGGCGCGGCCTTCGATCACCGGCGCCACCGGCGAATGCGCGGCGAGATACTCCATGACGACCTGATGGACCGTGACGTCGTGGCGCTGCGGGTTCGAGACGTCGACGATCCGGCACACGGTGCTGTCGGGATCGCCTTCGCGCTCGCATCCGAGCACTGTGTACCGCTGCGACGCGACCAGCGGCCGGCCCTGGACCTTCACGTCCTGCACGCGCTCGCCCGACGGCTTGCGGATCGTGAACGTGACGAACAGCCCCTTGTACCGCACGAACCATCCGCCGAAGCGCCGGGTCGGGCCGACGGCCGGCCGCTCGGTCTCCAGCCGAAGACGCTGGGCACCGGCATCCGCTACGTCGCCGGCGGCTCGTTGTTCGGGCTTGGATGGGCGCTGACCGGAGCGTGCCCCGGTCCACTGGTCGCGCTGGTCGGGGCGGGCGTGCCGGTGATGGCCGTCGCGGTGGTGAGCGCGCTCGCCGGCACGTGGACGTATGCGGCGCTCCGACCCAGACTGCCGCACTGAGTCCCGGCCGCGGCGGCGATCACGCAAACCGTGTGTACACTGGGCTATGCAATTGCACGTTGCCCGGCTGTGTATGGATTGCGACGAAGTGCACGACGCGCAGATGTGCCCCGTGTGCGGCTCGGAAACCTTCGCCTACATCAGCCGGTGGATTCCGGCGCCCGAGCGGCGGCAGAAGACGCGGCAGCCCGAACCATCGGAAGCGGTCGACACGTATCGCGAGCTGCTGCACCCGGAAGCGTCGAAGCCGGGCGTCGGCCGCTGGCTGCGGCGGGGCGCCGTCGGGCTCGCGGCCGCGACCGCGATCGGGTGGGCGTGGCAGCGCCGATCGGCGGCGTCACCTGCCCCCAAGGGTGACGGCGCGGGCAACTGAGCGCGCTGATCGCGAGCTCGGCTCACGACGTCAGCACGCCGCTCGTCGCTCCTTCGAGCGCCAGCAGGAATGCTTTGGCCTCGAGTCCGCCGCCGAATCCGATCAGTTTGCCGGTGGAACCGACGACTCGGTGACACGGCGTCACGATCGACAGCGGATTTCTTCCGTTGGCGGCGCCCACCGCGCGCGTGGCGGTCGGCTTGCCGATTTGCGTTGCAATCTGTCCGTACGACCGCGTCTCGCCGAACGGAATCGTCAACAGCGCGGCCCATACTTTCCGTTGAAACGGCGTGCCGGCGGGATCCAGCTTCAGCGCGAACGCCGTGCGGCGACGAGCGAAGTACTCCTCGAGCTGACGCTCGGCTTCGATGAGCACGGGATGGCGGGGGTCCTCCGCACCGAGGGTGAGCCGCACGCGGCGCGGGCGTTCGTTGTCCCACAGGATGGCCGTCAGTCCTTCGTCGCCGGCCACGAGCCTCAGCCGTCCCACAGGAGAGTTCATCCATTTGTAGACGCAGCGTCCTGATGTTCCGCGATTGATCGTCGTCATGACGCGACGATACGACGCGCGCCGTGATCGTGCTCGCCATTTTCGGACGCCACCGCGATGGACGATCGTGTCCGAAAATGGCTAGCGAGACGGAGCGCCGGCCGGTAAGCTGCGTGTGTGGATCAGAACCGCCGACGCTTGTACAAGGCGCTCGCCGCGCGCGACCCGCGGTTCGACGGCGTCTTCTTCGTAGGCGTGACGTCAACCGGGATCTATTGCCGTCCGATCTGCCCGGTGCGGACTCCGAAAGAAGCGAACTGCCGCTTCTTCGACACTGCCCAGGAGACCGAACAGGCAGGCTTCCGTCCGTGTCTGCGCTGCCGTCCCGAGCTGGCGCCGGGCAGCGCCCCGGTCGACGATTCGCAGCGCATCGCACAGCTGATCGTGCAGCGCCTCGAGGAGGGGAAGCTCGACGAGCGCGCTGGACTCGAGGCGATCGCCGACCAGTTCGAGTTGAGCTCGCGGCAGATCCGGCGCATCGTTCAGAAGGAGCTTGGCGTCCCGCCGATTCAGCTGCTCCTGACGCGGCGGCTGCTGCTCGCCAAGCAGCTCCTCACCGACACGACGCTGCCGGTCACCGACGTGGCGTTCGCCAGCGGCTTCTCGAGCCTGCGCCGCTTCAACGACGCGTTCAGCCTCCGCTACCGGATGCCGCCGACGCGGTTGCGCCGCGCGGCGACCGAAGGCGCCGCGGCGATCGGCGACAGCACCACATCCACGCTCCAGCTCGCGTACCGGCCTCCCTACGATTGGAACGGCGTGCTGGCGTTTCTCGCCGCGCGCGCGCTGAAAGGGATCGAGTGGGTCACCGCCGACTCGTATGCGCGGACCGTTCGTCTCGGGGATGCCCGCGGTTGGATTCGGGTGACGCAGCCGGGGAAGCGGCACACGCTGCTGCTCGAGTTCACGCACAGCCTGACGCCGGCGCTGCCGGCGCTGCTTGGCCGCGTCCGCGCCCTGTTCGATCTCGACGCGCGGCCGGACATGATCTCGAAGCACCTGGCTCGAGACCGTCGTCTTGCCGGCGCCGTGAAGGGCAATCCCGGCATGCGCGTGCCGGGCGCGTTCAACGGATTCGAGTTGGGCCTGCGGGCGATTCTCGGACAGCAGATCACCGTCAAGGCGGCGACCACCATCGCCTGCCGCTTCGTCGAGGCGTTCGGCGACCCGATCGTCACGCCATTTGCGGAGCTGAGCCGCGTGACGCCCGCGCCCGCGCGCGTCGCGGCAGCCAGTGTCGACGACGTCGCGAAGCTCGGCATCGTGGCCGCCCGGTCGCGCAGCATCATCGCACTGGCCGAGGCGCAACGATCGCGCGCGCTCTGCCTCGACGGCGGCGCGCACCAGAGTCCGGACGACTCCATCAAACGGCTCACCGCGCTTCCCGGCATCGGGCAATGGACGGCGCAGTACATCGCGATGCGCGCGCTGCGCTGGCCTGACGCCTTTCCGAAGGACGATGTCGCGGTCCGCAACAACCTGGGCGGCGTCACCGCGACGGAGGCAGAAGCACTCTCGCAGCCGTGGCGGCCGTGGCGGAGCTATGCGGTCATGCACGTCTGGCAAATGGGCAGGCCGGCGCAGGCACGCGATGTTCGCAGTACTGTTTGAAGTTCATCCGAGAAGCGAGCAGTCGGACGCCTATCTCGGGACCGCCAAAATACTGCGACCTGAGCTCGAACAGGTTGACGGCTTCGTCGACAACATCCGCTACCGCAGCCTGACCCGCGACGGGTGGATTCTGTCGCTCTCCAGCTGGCGCGACGAAAAGGCGGTTGTCCGGTGGCGCACGAAGGTCCGCCATCACGAGGCCCAGCACAAGGGACGCACCGTCATCTTCCGCGACTATCACCTGCGCGTCGGTCAGGTGACACAGGACACGAGAATTCCTGACGGCTGCGCGCTGCGCGAGCAGCGGCTCGATGAGACCGAGGTTGGCGAAGGCACCACTGTGACGCTGCTCGACGGCAGACGCCCGCCGGAATGGATCGAGAGGGCCACACCCGCCGGCGTCGCCGCGTGGCTCGGTCTTGCGCCGAACGCCGCGGGCCTGGTGTCGTGGGACGTCTACGAGGCGGTACTCACTCCGGGCGACGTGATCGCGATGGCAACCTGGAGCAATCAGTCTGCCGCCGAGACGTTCGAGCGTGCCGTGCGCCTCGAGGACGGCGTGAGATTGCGCCGCGTCCGTATCGTGCGCGACTACGGCATGTTCGATCGCCGCGAGGCGCCGCAGTACTACCCCGACGTGACACGCTAACGCTCGCTCGGCTCGAGCCGTCGCGCGACGTTCTTCGTCTCGAGCGGCACCGCGGCGGTGGCAAGAATCCGCCGGCTCTTTCGTTCCTGGACGCAAGCGATCACTCGCATCCGATCACGATGCCAATCCTGCTCGATCTTGAGCTCGCCGCGGATCGATGCACCGTCGACTGCCGCGTCGCCGGCCGTTACCATCTCGCGAACGACTGCAGCGTGCGTGAGCGTCCGCCCCGTGTTCTCGCCGCCCTTCCCTCGGTTCGCAACCCGTCTTCGACCAGCGCGACGATGACGACGCCGCTCGCTGGCTGCGACGTCGTCATCGCTTCGAGCAGTGTGTCGGCCGGCGGGCAGGTCGAGCAGCCTTCAGCCGCGAAGAGCTCGACCAACACCGGCACCGGCTGATCGGATGCCGCCGGCGAAGGGCCTATGACGCCGCCGAATCCGAGCAGGAGGATGGCGATCGCAGAGACGATCCGCATCGGCCTACCACGTCACCGTGACGCCGAGGCGCACGACACGCGGCGCCGCGACCGCGCTGATTTGATTCGCCGTTGCCGCGTTCTGCGTCCGCTGCAGCACAAGTACTGTGTTGCCGTTCATCGAAGATCTCGCCGGTCTGCTGCTGGGCCTGAACGAGCGTGCTCGCCGCCGCGCAGGCGAGGCAACGCAGCGAGTGTGGACGCACAGTGGCGGCATGTGGAGGTCCAGTTCCAGGCAAGACGATGTGGCCACTTGTGACACTCCAAAGAACCGTATCGAGCGAGAAATCGAGTGGTCTCATGCGATGAACTGTTTCGACGCGCATGCAGACAGCCACTAAACTGTCAGGACTGAGGCCCGCTATGGCGATTCATCGAACTGGCGACCTGCTGATCCGTCTCGATCGCCGGGCCGGGAGCGCGTTGCAGCGACAGATCTACTCGGAGATCCGTCGGGCCGTGCTCGACGGTGTCGTCCAGCCCGGCGCCCGCCTGCCATCGTCGCGGGCGCTCGCCGACGATCTCGCCGTATCCCGGACCACGACCCTGCTCGCGTTCGAGCAGCTGACGGCGGAAGGCTATCTCGTCGGCCGGCACGGCTCCGGCACGTTCGTGGCGCACGAACTCCCGGACGATCTGCCGCGAATCAACGGAGCGCGTCAGCGCCTGACCAGCGTGAAGCATCCGCCGCTCTCGCGTCGCGGCCTGGCGCTGACGTCGACGCCGCCGCCCGCCCGGCGCATGCCCGGGCCGCCTCGCGCCTTCAGGCTCGGCGCACCGGCGGTCGACCTGTTTCCGCTTCGGCTCTGGTCGCAATTGATCAACCGCCGCCTGCGATCCCTAACGCTGGCACAGCTCGACTACAACGAGCCCGGAGGATTCCGTCCGCTACGCGAGGCGATCGCCGACCACGTCCAGAGCGCGCGCGGCACGCGCTGTCGCGCGGACGAGGTGCTGATCGTCGGCGGCACGCAGCGCGGGCTCGAGCTGATTTGCGATCTCGTACTGGATGTCGACGACGAGGCATGGCTCGAAGAACCCGGCTATCCCGGTGCGCGCGCGGCGATGGTGGGGGCGGGCGCGCGCATCGTGCCGGTGCCGGTCGATGAAGAGGGCTTGAGCGTGGTCGTGGGCGCGCGCCTTGCGGGTCGCGCTCGCCTCGTCTACGTCACGCCGTCGAACCAGTTTCCGCTCGGCGTGCCGATGAGCCTGCCGCGGCGGCTGGCGCTGCTGCGCTGGGCGGGCGCCGCGCGCGCGTGGGTCCTCGAAGACGACTACGACAGCGAGTTCCGGTACGGAGCGCGTCCGATTCCGTGTCTCCATGGCCTCGACGAGGACGGCCGCGTGATCTACGTCGGCAGCTTCAGCAAGACGCTGTTTCCGGCGCTGCGGCTCGGTTTTCTCATCGTGCCGTCCGACCTCCAGCGCCGGCTGGTCAGTGCCCGCCGCGCCGCGGACGTGCATCCGCCGCTCCTCGAGCAGGCAGCGCTCGCCGACCTGATGTCGGAAGGACACTTCGATCGCCACCTGCGGCGCATGCGCGCCGCATACCGCGAGCGATTGGACGCGCTCACCGATGCCGCGGCGAGGCATTGCGGAGGCGCGCTGGCGCTGCGGCCGGTACGAACGGGCCTGCACGCGGTCGCCGATCTCATGAGCGTCGACGCCGAGCGCGTGCACCAGGCGGCCGCCGCGCGAGGTGTCGAGGTGACCCCGCTTGCTCACTACTACCTGGGCCGGCCTCGATCGATGATGGCCGACGCCCGGTCGACGAACGCGATCGTGCTCGGGTTCGGATCGGTGCGGCCCGATGCCCTCCGGCGCGGCATGGAGCAGCTCGCCTCGGCCATTGAAGCGGCCGAGCGGCCTGAGGCGTCAGGAGCGCACGTGCGACGCCGCGCCGGCGGCGGGCGATAGCGGCGCCGGAGCGCGCGCGACCAGGAGCGCCGCCGGCATGCCGATCCCGAGGATGTGAATCGCGATGCCGTTGACGAACACGGCGAGCGAGAACGTCGAGACGCCGATCGCCGAGAGCGGGATGACGATCCGGTTCATGAAGAAATAGACGAACACGCCGTACAGCGCGCCGCACAGGACAGGCCGGCGGACGAGAACCGGAAGGCTGCGGCTGGCCAGGTAATACGTCGCGACAATCGAGAAGGCGATGAAGAAGTGGATCGCCAGGCCGAGCAGCGCCGTTCGCAGCCCGCCTTGAACGCTGGCCCGTCCCAGCAGGCCCGCCGCGATCCCCTGAAACACGCGTACCGGTGTGGCCCCTCTCAATCCGAAGAACACGACGGCATCGATCGCGTCGAGCACGCCGACGAGGAGTCCGCCGTACACGACCGCCTGCATCCCGCTGAGATTCCGCATGGTCACACATTGAACCGCACGGCCATTGACCGACAGATCCACTTCGACGCGGATCGATCGGGCCACTGAGGGGGCAGGACGGGCGTGTCTTCGTGGCGGATCCCGATCCTTCAAGGATCGTCATCTGTGCCGCAGACTGAAGCCGGTGAGCAGGGTCACCCGCGTCCCGACCTTTGACGGAACCACCGCGACATTCACCGGCACGTTCACCGCGCCCGCTCGAAACGTCATCCCCGTTGCCAGCACCAGCGCCGTTCCGGCCGGCGTGATGTTTGGACCGATGCCGAACTCCGCGCCGTCTCGCGTGCGGACGCCGACCATCCAGCTCAGACTCGGGAGCGCCACGCTCTGCTCGAGGCCGCCGACCAGCGCGATCCACTCGGTGACCATCGTGACCGGCCCGCCCTTCGTGAAGAACTGCCTCTCGAACTGCCACCCGAACTGCGAGATGTGCGGGCCCACGGCGATATCGAGCTTCGCGAGCTCGTCGACGACGCCTTCGCTGAGCAGCGTGAGGCCGAAGCGCGGTCCGGACAGATCGGCCTCCTTGGCGATTGGAGGCAAGGTCTGGCTCGCGGCCGGCCTACAGGTGAGAACGACGAACAAGACACCGCACGCGAGCTGACAGGCAATCGACCTGGACCGAGGAGACGAAGACGAGCGGGGTGAAGTCTGCATGGCGTCCTCCAGCAAGGTGAGCCGCGGATGCGCGGCACGCGAAGCGTCATCGCTTCGACCTCGCCATGGTCGCCGCCGCTGTCGGGGAAGTCCTGTCGGGGTCGCTGAAAAGTTCTGATTTCGGCGGCGATCCGCGTCAGGCCGCGCGATTTCGCAGGCGCGCGAGCGCCAGGGTCCACGCGCGCGGGCTCGCCGTCACCTGCAGCAGCGGCTCGACGGGCAGAATCCATGCCGCGTTGCCCGGCGGCGCCGCCGCGAGCGCGTCCGCCACCGTGCGGCCGGCGGCATCGTGATCGGTGGCGAGCACGAGCCGCGCGGCATCGACCAGTGCGGCATCCACGGCAGACTGATGACGTCCGCTGATCGACGCGCTTCCGGCGGCGATCGCCGCCGTGTCGAGCGCTCCGGCCGCGCCCAGACCGACGGCGGCCATCGGATGGCTTGGCACCCGCCTGGTCGCCTCGACGAACGCGTCGCGGGCATCGTCGCGGCGTCCCCGGCGGAGACTGAGCGCGCCGATCGCGTACCACGTGTTCGCGGCGCACTCGCGCGCGTACAGCTGTCCTCCGTGTTCGAAGGACAGCTCGCGTTCGAGCTCCGCCAGCGCACCCGCTTCGTCGCCGCACGACAACCGGATCAGGCCCCGCAGGAAGTGCAGCGCCACGGCACTGAAGCGGGCGCCGCTCGGCCGATCGCCGGCGTCGGATGCGAGTCCGGCGGCGAGCTCGCGCTCCGCTTCGTGTGGCAGCTGACGCGCGACGTAGACGGTCGCGGCGAGCCAATGCGCGAGCGGGAACCCGGGGAGGAGCGCGAGGGTCTGGTGCGCCGCACGGAGGCGCTCCTCGCCCCAGCTGACGAACGCGAGCCGGAAGTGATGACGCCAGTTGTCGGGCTCGAGCGTCACCGCGCGCTTCGAGGCGGCTCGCGCATCGAGATGGTCGCCAATGCGGTCGAGTACGAATCCGAGCGTGGCCCACGCCTCGCCCGACTGGGGATCGAGCCGGCAGGCCTCGCGTGCGTGGCGGGCCGCCACCGCAAGCGCGCCGCCGTCCGGCGCCGCATCCGCACGCGTCATTTCGAACTGCATCGCGCCGGCGTTGGCGAGGCCGATATGGGCCGACGCGAAATCGGGCGCAGCGCGGACCGCGTCCTCGAACACCGCTCTCGCCCGGCGTATGCGATCGCCTTCGAGCGTTTCGAGCAGCGCCCGTCCCTCGACGAACGCTCGATGAGGCGCGAGCAGCGCGTCGAGCCCGGCGTCGCTTTCCCGCGACGTCGTCTGCGTCACGGCGGCGCCGAAGCGATAGCCGCGCCGCGGGATGGTCTCGATGTACGCGACGCCGTTGGCATGGGCGCCGAGCAGTCGCCGCAGGCTGGAGATCGCCTGCTCGAGGCTGTTGTCGCCGACGGCCACCTCCTTCCAGCCCGCCTGAAGCAGGTCGTCCTTGGAGACGACCTCTCCAGCTCGCGCCACGAGGACGAGCAGGATGTCGAGGTGACGATCGGAAATGGCCGCCGGCTCGCCCGCGACCGTCAAACGACGGCGGGTGGCGTCGAGCTCGAACGGCTCGAACACGAATCGTACGCCTGGCGGCACTCGCAGATTGTAGCCACAGCGGTGCGGGCCGGTGGTTTACCCTACGGCGGTTTCCCGGTCGGCTGTTCGAACACCGTCGTCATCGCCGCGCCGACCGCGAATGGAGGAGAGATCATGAGCGCTGGCGCCGTCGGTGAGCCGATGGTCATCGTCGAGGGTGACGGCTCGAGCTTCGTTCAACGCATCAAGGCCGGCGCGCACGAGCTGGTGGCTGACGAGCCGGTCGCGGCCGGCGGCGGGGACGCAGGCCCGGATCCTTATCGCTTGCTGCTCGCCGCCCTCGGGTCGTGCACGTCGATGACCATCACCATGTATGCACGCCGGAAACAGTGGCCGGTCACGCGGATTCGGGTCGAGCTCTCGCACGCCAAGGTGTGGACACAGGACTGCGCGCACTGCGATACGCGCGAGGGACGGCTCGACCGCGTCCATCGATCGATTCAGCTGGAGGGCGATCTCTCCGCGGATCAACGGAGACGGCTCATCGAGATCGCCGAGAAATGTCCCGTGCATCGCACGCTCGCATCCACGATGGACATCGTGACTCGGTTGATGACCGCTTGATGTCCGGATACGCTGCGCCCTGAGGTAGCGCGGACGGATGCGCGAGCAGATGATTCCGAAACGCCCGAGCCAGTCAACCGTCAGGACGGTCGACTGGGGCGTCGCACCTGATCCGGTGAACTGTTTCGCGGCGGCGTTCGTCTCACAGGGGGATGCAGGCGGCTCGCTGACTTAGAGGAGGACTCATGCGCGGCTGGGTTCTGGCGGCGGTTGCAATGCTCACCGTGACGGTCTCGGCCCAGGAAGCCCGCACGTCCGGGTCGCTCGAACGGCCCTTCGCGGCCAATGGTCTCGTGAAAATGGACCTCGTCGCGGCCGATTACCGCGTCAACGGCAGCGCACAGGATCGCGTGCGCATCGACTGGAGCGTGCACGACGCCGAGGCGCTGGCGAAGGTTCAGGCACGGGCCGAGATCCGCGGCCGGGAACTGGCGATCACGACGAACGGTCCGAGCAACCGGGGCCTGAAGTTCACCATCGAGGTGCCGAGCCAATCCGATCTGTACGTGCGGATGACAGCAGGCGATCTCACGATTGGTGGCGTCCGCGGCAACAAGGACGTCGAGCTCCGTGCCGGCGATCTGCGCATCGACGTCGGTCGGCCCGAAGATTACCGGACCGTTGACGCGTCGTTGTGGGCTGGCGATCTCAAGGCGTCAGCGTTTCAAGTCATCAAGGAGGGCCTGTTCCGCTCCTTCGACTGGACCGGAAGCGGCCAATATCGCCTGCACGCACACCTGATGGCCGGCGATCTCTACCTCTATTCGAAGACCGACGATCGGTAGCAGGCAGCGAGCGACGGTCGAGGGCCCTCACCGGGCACGCGCGACGATCGTGCGACGACACAGCGCCTGGAAGCGCGGCGCGCTTCGATCTTCGCCACGCGTTCAGGAAGCGCGGCGAAGGCCACGACTGAACGCAACTGATCGTCGGCTCGGAACGTTCGCGCTGCCGTCAGGCCACACATGCGGCCGTCCATTGCGTTCGCCTACGAGCCGGCGAGGGCGCGAGCAAACGTGGTCAACTCCGCATCATTCAGGTCCGAGACCGCCCAGAACGCCATGCCATCGCGCGTCCAGTGCCGCACGTGAAATCCACGGATCGACCGCGAGGCGATTGAGCCGGCCGGCGAGCGGCCATCGTCGGGCGACACGAACACGTTGATCGTGTGCTTCTGCCGCTGATAGACGAGCGCCGCCGCCGGCCGTCCGCCGAGGTAGTCGAGACGGCCGCCGACCAGCGGAAAGCCGATCGAGGCGAGGTCGGCGACCGGCGGCGCGAAATCGAGCTTGCCGAGAAACCACGGTTTCACCGTGTGCTGATCGGTGGAGCGCACGTCGAACAGATGCTCCGCCATCAACGAACGCACGTGGCCGTCCACCACCTGGTCCGCCACCGCGTCGCCGCGCGCCGGGGTCGATCGCAGCAGCGCGATCCCTCCGCCGACGGCCAGCACCAGGACTGCCGCCGCAGCCCACATCGTCAGGCGGTAAGACGACGTCGATCGCGCGGCCGCCGCCGCGACGCGAGCGCGCAGGCGATCCGGCGCCTCACGGTAGGTGGTCGACTGCTGCAGCAACCGGCTGAGCGCCTGCCGTTCCGCAACCCGTTCGCGGCAGCGCGGGCATCCGTCGAGGTGCTGCCGGATCGCCGCGGCCGCCTCCGCATCGAGCTCGCGATCGACGTACGCGTCCAGATCGCGGTTGACGTCGGCGCAGATCATGACAGCGTCTCCACGGCAAGGTCCGCCTTCAGCAGCGCGAGCAGGCGTTCGCGGCCGCGAGCCAGGCGCGACATCACCGTCCCAATCGGCACGCGCACGACCGCAGCGATTTCCTTATACGTCAATCCTTCGATCTCGCGCAGGACGATCACCTCTCGAAAGTCCAGCGGCAGCTGCTCGAGCGCGGCGCGGACGCGCGCGACCGTGTGCTGCTGCATCAACCGCGCTTCGGGATCGAGCGCTCCGTCGGCCGGTTCGGCCGCCGCGTCCTCCAACGGTGTCCCCTCCCTCACACCCGCACGACGCGAGACCCTGCTGTACCAGGTGTTGCGCACGATGGTGAACAACCACGCGCGCGCATCCTCGTGGCGCAGCGTCGTGAAGAAGCGCATCGCGCGCACGCAGGCGTCCTGGACGACGTCCTCGGCCTCGGCGTCGTTCCTGGTGAGCCATCGCGCGTAGTTGAACGCGGCGTCCAGATGAGGCAGCACCGCCTCGGCGAATGCGCGAGCCATCGGTTCTTGTTAAGACCCGAACGGCCCCGGTTTTATTCCGGGGAATAGCGGCCGGCCAGGCGCGGTCTCGCATGGCAAATGGCACTGATCGGTCGATTGCACCCGCTGCTGATTCACTTTCCGATTGCCCTCCTCATTGTCGCCGTCGCCGCCGAGGCCGTTGCAACGATGACCGGCCGACGGCGCTGGCGTGACATCGGCCTCGCCAACGCTCGTGGCGGCGCGCTGTCCGCGCTGGTCGCAGTGGCGGCCGGTTGGCTGCTGGCGTCGGCGCCGGAGATGGGGACGACGGCAATCCTCGAGTGGCACAAGTGGCTCGGCACGACGAGCGCGCTGTTCGCCGTGACCGCAGCGCTCGCGACGTCGAGCGGCTGCAGCGAATCGACGCACGTGCGGATGTACCGGATCGCATTGCTCGGCGCCGGAACCCTCGTGGCCGTCGCCGGGCATCTCGGTGGACTGATGGTGTGGGGAAACGTTCTGCGACCCTGAAGGAGGAACGCGTGGCTCGGAATGACGACGAAAAAGAGTTCGATCGACGGGATTTCCTGAAATGCATGGCATGGGTGGGTACCGGCGCGGTGTGGACGCTGTCGAGCGGAGTGCTGAAAGGGTCGGCGCTCGGACAGTCCGGTGCCATGAAGACGATGGCTCGCGGCGGCAACGCGCTCCGCTTCGTGCAAATCAGCGACAGCCACATCGGCTTCGACAAACCGGCGAACGCCGACGTCACGGCGACGCTGCGCCTGGCGATCGCGAAGATCAACGCGGATCCCGATCCGCCGGCATTCGTGCTCCACACAGGTGATCTCACCCATCTCTCGCGGCCGGCCGAATTCGACACGCTGCAGCAGGTGCTGTCGGAGTTGTCTGTCCCAGTGTTCTATGTACCCGGCGAGCACGATGTGCTCGACGACAACGGCAAGGCCTACCTGCAGCGATTCGGCAAGGGGACGGTGGGCGGCGGGTGGCACAGCTTCGATCACGCCGGCGCGCATTTCATCGGTCTCGTCAACGTGGTGAACCTCGAGGCCGGCGGCCTCGGCTCGCTCGGCGCGGAACAGCTCGCGTGGCTCGAACGCGACGTCAAGCGATTGAAGGACAGCACGCCGATCGTGGTGTTCGCGCACATCCCGCTCTGGTCGGTGTATCCCGACTGGGGCTGGGGCACCGACGACAGCGAGCAGGCGCTGTCGTATCTGAAGCGGTTCGGTTCGGTGTCGGTGCTGAACGGCCACATCCATCAGGTGATGCAGAAGGTCGAAGGCCACGTCACTTTCCATACCGCGATGTCGACGGCGTTTCCCCAGCCCGCACCGGGAACGGCGCCGTCGCCCGGCCCGATGAAAGTCGCAGACGATCGGCTGCGAAGGGTGCTGGGCCTCTCGCGGATGTCGCTGCACGCCGTGGATCACCCGATCGCGATCACGGACGTCCCGCTCGAGGCAGAGACGACGGCCGGCGGTGCACACGACGTCGCCGTCGACAACTTCAGCTTCGCACCGTCGACGGCGATGGTGCCAGCAGGCGCGACCGTCACATGGACGAATCGCGACGACGTGCCACACAACATCGTGAGCGTCGAGCGGCAGTTCAAGTCTCCGGTGCTCGACACCGACGAGCAGTTCTCGCATCGGTTCGATACGCCCGGCCGATACGAGTACTTCTGCTCGCTTCATCCGAAGATGACCGGACAGGTCGTGGTGGGGTAACGCGATGCGACGTCGAATCGTGTACTCAGCCGCTGCCGCGCTGTCGGCGTGTGTCGTCGGCGCCTGCAACTCCTCGCTGACTGCTCCGGACACGCTGTCGGCACCATCGGACGCCGTCGTGATCGAGATCCTCGGGATGAACGGCGCCCGATCCTTCTCGCCGAGCCCGGCCACGGTGCCCGCCGGCCGCGCCGTCGTCTGGCACAACTCGGACTTCGAAACGCACCATATCGTGCTCGATGCCGGCGGCCTCGACACCGAGGACGTCCGGCCCGGCCGGTTCAGCCCGCCGACGGCGCCGCCTGCGAAAGGCGGCTATCACTGCACGATCCACCCATCGATGACCGGCACGCTTGCCCTGGTCGAGCAGACGCCGGCGCGGCACGATGGACATGACGCGATCGCGCCGTCTGCTACGGAAGCCCGTTGAGAAACGAGCGCAACTCACGCAGCACGTCGGCGTCGTTCGAGAGAAAGACGTAGTGGTGGGCGCCAGGCAGCTTCACGACGTGAGCGTTCGGAGCGCTGTTTTCGACGACCTTCACCTGGCGCTCCGTCACCGCGGTCAGGGCCTCTGCGTAGGCCCTGGCCGCCGCGCGCACGTTCGGATCGGTATTCTTCTCGATCCAGCTGCCCTGCCCGTGTGGCTCGGCGAAGATCACGAGCGCGGGCACGCCGAGCGCGGCGTACTTCTTCATGTCTGCGAGAAGCATCGCGTAACCCGGAGAGTCGCGCTCTTTTCCGACGCGTCCGTCCGGATTGATCGGGCGGCGCTGACGGAGCTCAGCTTCGGGATAGGTGAAGCCGAGCACGCGCAGGTAGTACTCCCGCAGCGCGTGAAAGCTGGCGAGATCGGCCTCGCCTGGCGGCGGATCCTGGGGGCCCCGCAAATTCTGAAACTCGTTCACCGTGGGACCGGTGCCGTTGTCGAACGCGTAAGGATATGCGGCCTCGAGGTAGACGAGTCCCGCGACACGATCCGGGTGTCCACTGGCCACCGAGCTCATTTCCCGGCCCGCGACCGAGTGTCCCAGCAGTACCGGTTTCGTCAGCTCGAGCGAATCCAGAACCGTGAGCAGGTCGTCGCCGAGACGATCGCCGCCGCGTTCGGCGGCATCGAAGCCGGACGCGCCGAAGCCGCGCCGCGTGAGGCCGTACACATGGAGGCCGGGCGTGAGCTTTGGCGCGAAATCGTCGAAGACGTGCGCGGTGTCTCCTCCTCCGGCGAGCAGGACCAGAGGCCGGCCGGACCCTCCCCAGTCGAGCACCTCGAGCCGCACCGTCCGGCCCACGCTCACGAATCGTGTGACGTGAGGGGATGGGTCCTTCCAGTCACCGGATTGTCGAGCGTGGAGGCCGACGACGAGGAGTGTGAGCACCGCGCCCGCCGCCGGGCCGCTGAGCCGGCGCAGAAGTCCGTCCATTCCTGCTGCGACGTTGGACGGCGCGCAAATGTTTCCCCGTCTGTGATGCCGCTCGCGTGAAGAGCGGCCGCCACAGAACTGGGCGAACCCAGTTCCGTGGCGCCTCGCTGCGTGCTCTCGTCAGTCGTGGCCCTTGGTCCCGGCTGTCTGGTTGCGCATTGTCGGATATGGCCTGCCGCCCATCAGGCCGTCCCACAACACCCGGTTGAACTGGGCCGGAGGCACGTGATCGGCCTCGGAGAAGTCGAATCCGGCTGTGACGGCGTCCCAGTACGCCGCGTCGTGCTGCGGCTTGAGCATCGGTCCGGCCGCGAATCTGACGCCGTTTCCGGGCCCGGTTGCCAGCGTCAGCTGCGTCGTCGCCAGCACCGTGGACACTTCCGCAAAGAACGTCCACTTGCCGGACGACTTGGTATCGAACACGTCGGTCATCGGCCGCTGAAACGCCGTGTTCAGGTTGATGTGCTCGGTGCCGAGCAGATCTTCGATCGTGCGCAGCGCGTTGACCTGGCTGTATCGGGTGCTGATCACCGCGGCCTGCTTCACGTACGGTCCAACGACGTACGCCGTGCCGCGATGCGAATCGACGTGATCGGGACCGTCCTGCACGTCGTCTTCGGTGATGATGAACAGCGTGTCGGCGGCGTAGCGGCTGTTCGCGACCGCTTCGACCATGCGGCCGAGCGCCAGGTCGCAGTCGGCCTGCTGCGTTTCCGGCGTGGTCACGCCGCCGAGCGCGGTGGCGAAGCTCCCCATGTGATCGTGGCTGATGCGAACCAGCGACAGGCTGGGGAGACTGCGATTGGCGACGAACTGATCGAATTCCCGCTTCCACTCGTTGTAGCGCCACAGATCCGGATAGTTCTGGTCGTAGCCCCGGAAGTAGAGATCGGTCAGCGGGGCAAGCGCCGGATCGAGCGGCGCCACCTGAATGATGCCGGCATGAAACGGATCGGAGACCGGTGCGGTCCTCGAGCCGATGCTGCCGATGTTGTTCACCAGGAAGCCGTAGTTGCGGACCGTTCCACCGGCCTTCAGCACGGCGTCGAAGATGTAGCCGCCCTCGATGCCGAACGGCGCGTCGGTCGAGGCGTGGTTGCCGGTCCCCGGCAGCAGGTTCGCCGTGCCGCCGGGCAGGGCGGCCGACGCGGTGCTGTAATTGGTGGTACCGGCCACGCCGCTCGCCGCATCGCGCTCGGCGACCGTCGCGAAATTGACCGGCGCGTTGCGGTTCTCGCCTTCCGATTCATACGACAGCCCGCGATTCACGGCGGCGTAATTGATCTGCTGGGTGAGCGTCTCGGTATTCGTGACCCGTCCCTGCAGCGCCCATGACCAGCCGTCCATGCTGCCGTCACCAGGGTTCATGAAGTTGTCGAGCGTGACGAACCTGGTCGAGAGGCTGTGATGGTTCGGCGTCAGCCCCTGGCCGAACTGCGTCAGATCCGGGTCGGCATTCGCGCCGTTGTTCAGGTCGCCGAGAATCTGATCGAAGGTGCGATTCTCCTTCACGACGTAGATGATGTGCTTGATCCGCCCCCTCAGAAATTCGATCGCCTTCTGATCCTTCTGTTTCGTCTTGGTCGAATAGAAGTTGTTGTCCGCCACCTGGTCGGTCAAATCGCGCAGGTGATGCGGGGTGGGGACCGGCGCGCTGACGAGCGACGCGCGCTCCAATTGAAACTGATACTGATTGGAGGCGCGCGCCTGGGCGGCGGCGGCCGCATTGCCGCCCGGGTAGATGATGCTGGTGATGTTGGCCGTGGAGCTCGCGAGGTGGCCGGGGTTGGGGCCGGTGATGCTCTTGCCGCTGATGATGTACATCCACGAACCGTCGGCGCTGAAGGTGATGTCGTGCGGCTCGTAGGCGGTTGGAATCAGGCCGCTGACCGCGCTGCCCTTCTTGCTTCCGAGCGGGATGACCGCGATCGAATTGGCGCCGCTGTTCACTGCGTACAACGTTTCGCCATCAGGCGAGAGCGTCACGGCGGTCGTCGCCGCGCCGGTGTATTTTCCGGGCAGCACGCCGGCCGGCGCGCGCGCGTCGATCTTGCTGGTCACCCGATTGCTCACCGTGTCGATCACCGCGACCTGATCGGCGTTGTCCTGCGCGACGTAGAGCGTGGTCTGCGACGCGTCGAGCGTCATCCCGAGCCCGTTGCCGTCGAGCTTGATGCGCTTGATCAGGCGTCCCTGCGTCGGTCCGAGGCTCACCACCACGATTTCGCGGTCACGATCTGACGACACATACGCCGTGTCGTTTCCCTTGATGACCACGGCGTACGGAAACGTGCCGCCGACGCCGCCGCTCCGACCTTCGTTGTTGGCGAAATACTGCCGGAGATCGTGCTCGTATCGCACGGTGCGCGTCGTCGTGTCGATGACGCTGATCGAATCGTTGTAGTTGTTGGCGACGACCAGCGTCGCGCCGTCAGAAGAGATGCCCAGGCCGCTGGCGTTCGGCTGCACGCCGAGGCCGACGCCCTTGTTGCGCGCGGCGCCGGTCGCGCCAGGCGCGAAGTGGCCGAGCGCGATCGGCGCGGCGGTCGCGAAGCCGCTGCCGCTCTTCGTGTAGACGTACACCACGTCGTCGTTGCCGCCGGCCGCGTAGAGTGTGTTGCCGTTCGGAGAGAACACCAGGCCGACGTGGGAGTTCGGTTGCTTGATCACCTGGGTCAGCAGCGGATTGGCCTTGTTCGCACCTTCCACGTTGTAGAGAAAGACGTACTGCGTCGAGTTCGCGACGTCGACCGTGCCGTCGGCTCTGTAGAGCGAGTTCTGGCCCGCGGTCAGGATGGCGAGCGTCGATCCGTCAGGGCTGAGCTGCGACCGTACGGCTTCGCCGGCCACGAAGTTCGGGTATCCAGGCAAGCCGGGGTTCAAGTACTGCTGCACTGCGTCCTCGATGATCGTCGGCGTGACGAACTGGCCGGTAGGCAGCGGGACGAGTCCCTTGCGGCCGCCCCGATCGTCATCGTCGTCGTCATCCTTGTCGGGACGTTGGGCAGTTTGGTCCTGACGATCGTCGGTCCGTGACTGGAGCGTGGCGTGCGCCGACAGGGCGAGCAGTGTCGCCGACGTCAGCGCGCTCAGCTTGAGCAGTTGCTGCAGCGATCGCTTGGTCATGAAGCATCCTTTCGATGGGCGCCAGTAGAAACAGCCTGCCGACGCGGTGAGGTGCCCACGCAGAAACTGCCGAGTCGCGCGAGACGACGCTCGCTTCAACCGACCACGGTGCGAGGCGCAGACAAGATCGGCGCGCGGTGTGACCGGTCGGCGATGACGGAGAAAAGCGCGGGTAAATTGTTCGAAGTTGAGCTGCCGAAGCGGACCGACCCGATGCGACTCGAGCGCGCCGCACCGCCATGGGTCCGGCTGGAACTGATCGTTCAGTTTATTGACATTTCACGGATCGCCTGCATATTCTTCGACCGCGATTGCATGCAGTCGGTCCGCGCTCGTTCGTGACTTCTCGCGTTCCGGGGGTTGGTGTTCGAAGGAGGCGTCTGCTATGCGCAAGTTCGTGAAGTGCCTGGTCGTCCTCGCGCTCCTGCTTCTGCCGCGCACGCTGCTCGCGCAAGCCATTCTGACCGGCACGGTTCACGACCCGTCGGGGGCCGTACTGCCCGGTGTCGTCGTCGAGGCGGCCAGCCCGGCGCTCATCGAAAAGACGCGGTCTGCCACGACTGACGGATCCGGACAGTACCGGATCATCGACCTGCAGCCCGGCACCTACTCGATGACGTTCACGCTCAGCGGCTTCACCACGGTCAGACGCGAGAACATCGTGATCTCGGGCACGCAGACGGTGACCATCCCGATCGAGATGCGCGTCGGCGCGATCGCGGAAACGGTGACGGTGACCGGCGAGACGCCGCTGGTCGACGTGCAGAACGCCAAGCGCGAGATCGTCATGAATCAGAGCGTCATCCAGACGCTGCCGGTGGCGCGCGCCGTGGGCGCGCTGCTCAACGCGACGCCGGGCCTGACCGTCGACACCAACGGTCCGGCGCTGTCGCCGACGATGACGTTCTTCAACGCGCACTCGAGCAACGCGAATGCGGCCGGCGTGGCCGGTGAAGGACGGATGACGGTCAACGGCATGACGATCGCCGCAGCGAGGAGCGGTGGCGTGTCGTCGTACGTGTACGACACGGCCAACTCGGAGGAAGTGGCGATCACCGTCGGGGCCGGGCTCGGCGACAGCGACATCGGCGGGCCGGTGATGAACCTCGTGCCGAAGTCGGGCGGCAACCTCTTCGCCGGAACCGCGTTCATCAACGGGGCTGGCAGCTGGTCGCGCGGCAACAACCTGACGGACGACCTGCGGGCGATCGGCCTGACGCAGACGCCCGGCATCATTCAGTCGTACGACGCCAGCGGTTCGTTCGGCGGCCCGATCATGAAAGACCGGCTGTGGTTCTACGGCAGCTATCGCAACCTCGACACGCAGACGGCGATGGAAGGCATCAACGCCAACGCCAACGCCGGCGACGCCTCTCGCTGGGACTGGGTCGGCTCGCCGATCAGCGCCCGTCTGGTGCAGGACCGCCAGATGTACATCGGCCGGGTGACGGGCCAATTCGGAAAGAACCGGATTACCTACAGTTCCGAATACCAGCACCGCTGCGAGGGCACGCCGCTCAAAGTCGATACGTCAGGCTGCCACAACCGCGGCAGCGACTGGATCGGCCTCGGCAACAACGCCGCGCCGTTCCAGTCACCGGAAGCGACGTCTACGGCGGCGCGCGGCTACTTCGACGCGCCGTTCTACGTCAACCAGCCGTTGTGGACCATGGCCGCGAGCAGCAAGCTGCTGCTCGAGGCTGGCTACACCGCATTTCGCTACAACCCGATCTTCGGTTTTCCACCGCCGGACGGCATCACGAACCTGGTGTCCGTCACCGAGCAATCGAACGCGATCAATCCGGCCACGGGCCAGCGC
>DATFWL010000434.1:0-4250 GCA_035259385.1 Vicinamibacterales bacterium
CGCGACGGCGGAAATGCGAGCGACCGCCGAGTGACGCTACATGTTCAAGTAGCGATCAGCCGATGGAGAGATTCGGCAACGTCTTTCTCATGGGCACAGCCCGTCGACATGACGAACGCGACCGCGCGCGGAGCGGATCGCGAGAGAGTTCGGTCGTCGTCGTTGGAGGAGATGCCGATGAAGCAATTCCTCGTGCTGTCCAAATCCAGCGTGCCGGCGGCGGAGCAGATGGCGAGCGCCGCCCGAGCAGATGAAAGCAGCGATGGACGCCGGTGGCTGGCTCCGCGAGGCAGCTGGGGTCGCAGTCAGCGTTGACGTAACGAACGGGCCGGCTCAAAACGCGCGTAGCAATGCGAAGCAACAATCGTTGCTCGGTATAATGCTGCGCGAACGATGAGACCGGGGCCGACGTCTCGTCATCCTCACACGTTCTCCGCCTGCCTCTCGTGGTTGATCGTGTGTGCGCTGATGGCGATCGCGCCGCCGGTCGCGCGCGCCGAGCGGCTGCCGATCCGCGTCTATACGTCCGCGGACGGCCTCCCGCATGATCGCATCAGCCAAATCGTGCGCGACTCGCACGGTTTCTTGTGGTTCTGCACGGCGGCGGGCGGCCTCAGCCGGTTCGATGGCGCGAGATTCACCACCTACTCACGCGCCGAGGATTTTCCACACCACTCGATTAACGGCATTCTCGAAGACACCGACGGCACCTACTGGATTGCAACCAACGGCGGGGGCGTTTACCACTTCGATCTGCACCCGCGACGCGACCGGCGCCGGCCTGGGTTGGCCGCGATGGCCGTCGGCGACGAGCCGGCCACGAGCAGAGTGAACGACGTGTATCGCGATCGGTCCGGCAACCTTTGGGCCGGAACCGACGCCGGCATCTTCGTACTCAAACCCACGTCGACGAGCTTTCGCCGCATCTCGCGCGACACGGCCGAGCGTCCGGACTCCCTCCCGCAGGTCTGGAAGTTCTACGAAGATCGCGACGGCACGCTGTGGATCGGAAGCTCCGACGGGTTGTGGCTGCGACGGCGCGACGGCCGCATCGCACGCTATTCGGTGCGGCCCGAGCACGGTGTCGACAACGTGTTGTCGCTGCTCGAGGACGACACCGGCCAGATGTGGATCGGCCATCAGTCCGGTGTGATCCTGCTGACACGTTCGCCTGAGTCGCACGAAGGCCGGCCTGCACGCGCCCGCAAGCAGTCGCTCGACAGCCTCGGGCGCGTTCGCTGGTACGGTGCCGCCGAAGGCATGCCGACCGGCACATTTCCCGTGTTGTTCAAAACCGCGGATGCCCATCTCTGGATCGGGTCCACGACCGGCCTCACCGAGTTCGACGGCAACCAGTTTCGCCGCTACGGCCCCAAGGAAGGTCTCAGTCTCACGCCAATCCGTACGCTCGCTGAGGACGGCGACGGAAATCTCTGGGCCGGCACCGATCGCGGTGTCATGCGCATCGCGCGTCACGGCTTGACCACGTATACCGAAGACGACGGCCTTGCGTCGCTACGGGTGGGCAGCATCTTCGAGACGCGGGCCGAAGAGATCTGCGCCGTGTCGATCGGCCAATTCATCAACGTCTTCGACGGCCGCCGATTCCATGCCGTACGACCGAAGCTGCCGCCCCCAGCGGGCGACTACGCAATGGCCGCGCAGGACAAGTCCGGCGACTGGTGGATCCCGGTCGGCGATCGGCTCTACAGGTTTGCCGCGGTGACGCCTCTCGAGCGTCTGGCGGGCGCCGCGCCTAAAGCGATCTACACGAGCCGAGACGGACTGCCCGACGGCGAGATCTGGCGCATGTTCGAAGACTCCAGGGGCGATCTGTGGTATTCGACGCGCGCGCGCCGCCGGGACATGCTCGCTCGATGGGATCACGCGACGGGCACGTTCTACCGCTATTCCGATCGCGATGGGCTGCCGCCGTTCAACGCGGCCGCCTCGTTCGCTGAAGATCGCGCTGGCAACGTGTGGTTCGGGTTTTGGGACGGCGGCATCGCGCGTTATCGGAACGGGCGTTTTCTGACGTTCGCCGACGAATCAACAACGGGATGGCGCGGTTCGCTCATCCAGATCGACGAACAGGGCCGCCTCTGGGCGTCCACCAGTACGGGCGTCAGCTGGATCGACGATCCCACGGCCGAGCGACCTCAACTCGTCAAACGGCCACTGCCACTGCTCGACGAGGTATGGCCGGCGCCGCTCGTCGTTGACGGACGCGGCGGCCTGTTCTTCACGATCCGGCCAGGCATCGCGCGGTTCGAGCCGGAAACGGGCCAGATCACGCGCTACACGAGGGCGGACGGACTCGCACAGCTCGAGCCGATCACGGCGTTTCGCGATCGCGCGGGCGCCGTCTGGTTCGGTACCGCTCAGGGCATCTCACGCCTGCGGCCGGGGACCGACCGGCGGCTGGATCCGCCGATGGCCGCGATCGGCGGGGTCCGGATCGCGGGCGAGCCGTATCCGATCACCGATCTGGGCCAGACGCACGTCGGCGGCCTGGAGCTGCCGTCGGATCAACGCGAGCTGGCCATCGATTTCTTCGCCATCAGTTTTCGCGTCGGCGAGCTGATTCAGTACGAATACAAGCTCGAAGGCGCGGAGCGGGACTGGAGCAGACCCACGGACGACCGGACGGTCAACTACGCGCGGCTGGCGCCAGGGTCGTACCGCTTCCTGGTGCGCGCCGTCAACGGCAGCGGCGTCCGCACGCAGCCCGCGACGCTTGCATTCACCGTGCTCGCACCCGTCTGGCAGCGCCCCTGGTTCGTCGCCCTGGCATTCGGGCTCGTTGCCGGAATCGTGTACGCAGGCTTTCGGTACCGGCTGCGCCGACTGCTCGAGCTCGAGCGGATCCGCACGCGGATCGCCACCGACTTGCACGACGACATCGGCGCAAGCCTTTCCCAGATCGCGATCCTCAGCGAAGTCGTGCGCCGCCGCGCCGGCGAGGACGAGGTGACGATCGGCGAGCCGCTCGCCCACATCGCCGCGACCGCACGCGAGCTCGTCGACAGCATGAGCGACATCGTCTGGGCGATTGATCCGCACAAAGACCGCTTCGCCAGCCTCGCCAAACGCATGCGGCGGCTCGGCAGCGACATCTTGCCGGCGAAGGACATCACGTTTGCGTGCGAGATTCAGGGCGAGGAAGAGGGCCGCTGGATCAGCGCCGACACGCGGCGGCAGGTGTTCCTGATCTTCAAGGAAGGCATCAACAATATCGTGCGCCATGCGCGCGCCACGGCGGTGAGTGTCGTGTTGCGGCAAGAGGGCGGGACGCTCACGCTCGTCATTGCCGACAACGGCTGCGGCTTCGATCCGGCGTCTTCCACCGACGGGCACGGATTGAAGAGCATGCGCGACCGCGCGAGCCGGCTCGGCGGCATGCTCGACGTTCGGTCCGCCGTCGGCGCGGGCACGCGATTGACGCTGACCTGTCATGTTGGAGGCGTGCGCCCACCTAAATAGGGGGGTGACGCCTGGTACGCAGCCCCGTATGCTGATCGCGATGGACCGCTCGCCCAGTCGCACACGTCGATGAGCACGCCGGCCCCACCGATCAGAGTCGTCATCATCGAGGACCTCGCGCACATCCGCGAAGGGCTCAGATTCTTGATCGACAGCACGCCGGGCTATGCCTGCGCAGGCGTCTTCAGAAGCATGGAGGACGCGCTGCCGGCCGCCACGTTGAGCGATTCGGACGTCGCGTTGATCGATATCGGGCTTCCGGGCATGTCGGGCATCGAGGGCATGCGCATCCTGAAGGCCCGTCACGCCCGCATGCGGCTCGTCGCCCTCACGGTGTACGACGACGACGACCGCATTTTTGACGCGCTGTGCGCAGGTGCGTCGGGGTACTTGCTCAAGAAGACACCGCCAGGGAACCTGCTTCAGTACCTTCAGGACGTGATGAACGGCGGCGCGCCGATGTCGCCCGAAGTCGCGAGCCGGGTGATCGCGCTGTTCAGGGATATTCGTCCGCCGAACGCAGCCGACTACAACCTGACGCCGCACGAAATCCGCGTGCTCCAGTTGCTCAGCGACGGCCACAGCTACAAGACCGCGGCGGCTGCCCTGCGGTGCAGCGTGAATACCGTCGCCTTTCACATGAAGAACATCTACGCGAAGCTGCAGGTGCATTCGATGTCGGAAGCGGTGGCCAAGGCGCTCCGCAACCGGCTCGTTCGCTGATCGTCTTCGCACGAACCTATTCGATCAGGAGATTTCGCCTCCAG
>DATFWL010000435.1:0-10982 GCA_035259385.1 Vicinamibacterales bacterium
GGAAGGCGATTCGGAGATCTGGTGGGCGTTTGCGCCGACGGCTCGTGCGTCGATTACCGTGAACGCGGTCTTCCGGTTCTCCGAAGTCGCGCACATGACGGTGGTCGGCTTCACCGGCGCGCAGAACACGCTCGTCGGCGCGGCGTCGGCGGTTACCAACAAGTCCACTGGCGTCAACGGTGAGCCGTCGCTCACCCTGACGACGACGAAGCCGAACTCGTGGATCTTCGCCGTTGGCAACGACTGGGATAATCGCAAGGCCCTGACCGCCAATGCGGGGTCGACGATCATTGGCCAGGGGGCGACCACCATTACCGACACGTTCTGGTCGGAGCGGTCGACCAATCCGGTGCCGACCGCCGGATCGACGGCGACGATCGGCGTCTCCGGTGTCGGAACGGATCGCTATAACTTCGCGGCGATCGAGATCCGTCAGCCGTAGTCGGATCTCGCTGGTAAGTCTCGGGCCGGGCGTCCGCGAGGGCGCCCGGCCCCTTTTTATTGATGATTGATCCGCCTCCTACTGAAACATCCTGGTCTTGGTCGGCGCGTCCTTCCGGAACTCGTGCGACATCGTGTAGAAGCCCGCGGCTGAGAGTGTCACGGTGATCGCCGTGTCGCCTGGGTTCTCCCAGTACCAGCCATGGATGCCGGAGAACGGCGCCATGAGCGTACCAGATGCTGCGGCCGGGGCGTTCCGCTTCACGAAGCTTTCGGCGTATCCGGCAGGAGCGCCCTCCGGCTCAGCGTGCAGTTCGTAGTTGACCGGGACGGTGGCCGTCCACGAATAGAGGAGCGCGTCGCCCTTGGCGAGACGGTATTTGTATTCGACTGACTGGCGCGGGCCGAGCGCGAAGGTGACCGTCGCGCTGTGATACGGCCGCTCGCGCGGCGCGACGATTGGCGCACCGCCGGCGCTGGCCGCGCGAGACGCTTCGAAAGACGCGATCTTCTTCTGGACGTCGCCGATCGCGGTGAGACCGAGCCGCGTCCCGATGCCGAGCGGATCGACACCGAATTCGGCCGGCAGGATCGCGACGACGAGGATCGAGCCGGCCGCCAGAAGCGCCGCGCCTCCGACGACCGCCACGCGCTCGCGCGCGGCCACGCGCCCGCGATTCGTCTCGGTGGTCGACATCACGCGCCCAGGAAGTATCCGGACAATTGATATCCGACCAGCAGGAAAGCCGACCGCCATCAGGACGCCGTTGGTCAGGACCGCATGCCGCAGGAATCCCGGCCGCGAACGCCAATACGTCAGCGCGGCGAGAATGGCGGTCAGCGCGATCACCTGTCCGATCTCGACGCCGACGTTGAAGCTCAGGATGTTGACGACCAGCCCGTTGGGCGACAGCGCGAAGTCCTGCAGCTTGGTCGCGAGACCGAAGCCGTGGAAGAAGCCGAACACGAGCACGGCGACGCGAGTGTCGGGCTGCGCGCCGAAGAAGAGCCTGAACCCGTCGACGTTGTCGAACGCCTTGTAGACCACCGACAGCCCGATGATGACGTCGACGAGATATGGGTTGGCGCGCACGCCGCCGAGAACGCCGGCGAGCAGCGTGACGCTGTGCCCGATCGTGAAGAGGCTGACGTACTGGATCACGTCCTTCAGGCGGTACAGGAAAAAAATCACGCCGATCAGGAACGCCAGGTGATCGTAACCGGTCACCATGTGCTTCGCGCCGAGATACATCAGCGGGCCGATCGCCGCGCCGCGGACCGACTGGCTGAGAGCTAAGGGGCTAAGGGCTGAGGGCGCTTTCTTCGCGACGCGGCGACCGTGCGCGTGAGAAGGCGCGTAAGATAATCGCGGTGCTCAGGGGCCTCACGATCACCGCGCTTGCCTGGGGGGTGCCGGCCATCGCGTCGGCGCAGTCGAAAGGCACCGTCGACTTCGTCCGCGACGTGCAACCGATCTTTCGGGACCACTGCTTCGGCTGCCACGGACCAGAGATGCAGATGAGCGGCCTGCGTCTCGATCGCCGCGCCGACGCGATGCGCGGCAGCAGCCAGACGCTGATTGGTCCAGGCAACGCCGCGGGCAGCAAGCTCTATCACCGCCTCACCGGCACCGCCTTCGGCCAGCAGATGCCGCCTGGCCGTCCGCTGACCGCGGAGCAGATCGAGACGATCAAGACATGGATCGACGAGGGCGCCGACTGGCCCGACGCCGTGTCCGGCGAACCGCCATCCCTGCCTGTCGATCCGGACGCCGCGCGGCTGATGTCGGCGATTCGCGACAGCGATCGGGCGGCCATCGACGCCGTGCTCCGCACGACGCCGCGCGCGGCGTCGCTGCGCGGGCCCGGCGGTTCGACTCCGTTGATGGCGGCCGCGTTGTACGGCGACACGGCGCTCGTGCGGCGATTGCTTGCCGCGGGCGCCGATCCGAATGCGGTGAACAGCGCCGGCGCCACGGCGCTGATGTGGGCGATCCCCGAGCCGGAGTCGATGCAGCGCCTCCTCGACGCCGGCGCCGACGTCAACGCGCGGTCCGACGATCGGCGGTCGCCGGTCCTCATCGCGAGCGGCATTGTCGGCGCGGCGCCGGCGCTGCGGTTGCTGCTCGAATACGGCGGCGATCCGTGGCCGTGGCGCGCGAGCGATCTCTCGCCGCTGCGCGAAGCCGCCCGCGCGGGCGACGCCGACAATTTTCACCTGCTGCTCGAGGACGGTCTGGGCGAGAAGAGCGTTGGCGCGCCGTCGCTGACGTTCGTGCGCACGAACTGTCCGAAATGCGCCGCGCTGATCGGTGCCGCTGGAGCGCTGTCACGCGTCCCGCCGCCGTCGGGCGCGGAGACAACCGCGCCGCTGTACGATCCCGGCCGCCTGGCGCGGCCGACGCCGATCGGCGAGACGCCGGCGACGCCCCCCGCGATCGCTGCCGCGGTCGAACGCAGCCTCCCGCTGCTGCAGGATGTCGGCCTGACCTTCATCCGCCAGACCGGCTGCGTGTCGTGCCATCACAACAGCCTCGTCTCGATGGCGGTCGCCGCAGCGCGCGCACACGGATTCACCGTCGACGAAGCGGCCGCGAAATCACAGACGGCGCTCACCACCGCCTACCTCGAGTCGTGGCGCGAGCGGACCGTGCAGAACGTCTTCATCGCCGGCCAGGAAGATACGATCAGCTACCTTCTGTTGGGATTGGGCGAAGACGAGTACGCGGGCGATCCCGCCACCGACGCGCAGGCGATCTGGCTGAAGCGCCGTCAGTCGGCCGACGGCCATTGGCCGGTGGTCGCGATTCGGCCGCCGATCGAATCGAACGACGTGACCGTCACCGCGGTCTCGCTGCGCGCGCTGCAACGCTTCGCGCCGCCGTCGCGCCGGGCCGAGTTCACCGCCGCCGTCGACCGCGCGCGCGACTGGCTCATGCGGGTCCGGCCGCTCGACACCGAGCAGCGCGCATTCCGGTTACTCGGCCTCTGGTGGGCCGGCGCCTCGAAGGACCTGGTCGCGGCCGCCGCTCGGGATCTTCTCGCGGCGCAGCGCGACGACGGCGGGTGGGCACAATCGATGACCATGCCCAGCGACGCGTATGCCACGGGGCAGGCGCTGGTGGCGCTGCAGGAGAGCGGCACGATCGCGCACGACACGCCCGCGTTCCGCAAAGGCCTCGAGTACCTGCTGCGCACGCAGATCGACGACGGCTCGTGGGTGGTCGAGACGCGCGCAATCCCGATTCAGGCGTACTTCGAGAGCGGGTTTCCGTACGGCGTCAACCAGTGGATCTCCGCCGCCGCCACCGCGTGGGCTGCCACGGCGTTGGCGCTCGCGCGCTAGCGCGAGCTCGCGCCGTACAATTAAGAATTTGGAATTAAGAATTAAGAGTTCGCGACAGGCTTCGAAGAGTCCCGAACGACATCACGAATTCTTGATTCTTAATTCTCAATTCTTAATTGCTCAACGGCCCAAGGCGTAGAACTCGTCGTTGGGCCGGGTGTTGGTCACATTGGCGATCCGGTTCGACATGCCGAAGAAGGCGGCGATGGCGGCGATGTCCCACACGTCTTCCTCGTCGAACCCCGCGCGCTTCAGCTGCTCGATGTCCTGCTCGGTGACGGTGTGAGAGGCGAGGGCGACCTGCATCGCGAAATCGATCATCGCGCGCTGCCGCGGCGTGATGTCCGCCTTCCGGTAGTTGATGGCGACCTGATCGGCGACGAGCGGGTTCTTCGCGCGGATCCGGAGAATCGCGCCGTGCGCGACGACGCAGTACTGACACTGGTTCGCCGCGCTGGTCGCGACGACGATCATCTCCCGGTCGGCTTTCGACAGCCCGCCGGCCTTGTCCATCAGCGCGTCGTGATACGCGAAGAACGCGCGGAACTCGTCCGGCCGCCGCGCCAGCAGCAGGAACACGTTCGGCACGAAGCCCGATTTTTCCTGGACCTTCAGGATCCGCTCGCGCACATCGTCGGGCAGCGTGTCGAGCGGCGGAACGGGGAAGCGGCTGATTGGATAGGACATGGTCGTGACCGTCAGGAGAAGGAGAACATGCATCGGTCGGAACATTGAGGATCCACGGCACCGCGCCGGGCGACTTTCCCTGTAGAATCCGCCGCCGGAGGCGCTTCTCGCCGTGGACGACCCCGTCTGGACCTTCGCGCGCGGCAATCAGCGTCTCACACTTCGTCGTCAGACCACCGAGGGCGGCACCCTGCTCATCGTCACCGAGAACGGAACGCCGCGATCCTATTTTTTCGACGCGATCAACAAGCTCACCACGTTCCAGGTGGACATGGAAGCCTTCCTGATCGGCAGCGGCTGGTCGTTCGTCGCCTTCTCCCCCGAGCGCCGCAGCGGGCGCGACCGGCGGTCGTTTCCGCGCATCAGCGACCGACGGCGGTGGTGGACCGACGGCAGCAGCGAACCGCCCAAAGACAGTGGGGGGTAGGACCGATGGGCCGTTGGCCGGGTTGGGGAAGGACTGACCGACCCCATCGGCCCATCGGTCCCACACTCCTCCGGACCGGCTGGGAAGCCGGTCCGGAGTGACAAACGCTGGCAACTCCGGACTCCAGACCCCTTATACTTTTTGCTGGTTTTCGCGTCGAATCAGCTGTTTAGGGGACCTTCACGCATGAGGAAACGCACGCTGCCGGGTCTGATCGCTGCCGCGATGGCGTGCAGCATCGGCCTCGCTGCTCAAACGAAGCCTGCGCCACAGAAGGCTGCGCCAGCCACGAAACCGCCGATGGCGGTGGCGCACAAGACACAGACCTCCACAGCACAACCGGCCGAGCCGCAGCCCGATCTCGTGAAGCAGTACTGCGCGGTCTGTCACAGCGAGAAGGGGAAGGCCGGCGGACTGTCGCTCGCCAGCTTCGACGCTGCGCACGCCGATCAGACACCTGACGTCGCGGAGAAAATGATTCGCAAGCTGCGCCTTGGCATGATGCCGCCGCCGGGCGCGCGGCGTCCCGAGCCGGCGGTGCTCACGCAGTTTGTCTCCGCTCTCGAGTCGAAGATCGATACGGCCGCGGTCGGCCACCCGAATCCCGGCCGGCGACCGTTCCAGCGCCTCAACCGTGCAGAGTACCAGCATTCGGTGAAGGAGTTGCTCGACCTCGACGTCGACGTCAACGCGTTCCTTCCGCCGGATACGCTCAGCGCCGGCTACGACAACATCGCCGACGTGCAGACGTTCTCGGCAACCTTGATGGAAGGCTATCTGCGCGCGGCCGGCAAGATCTCGACGCTGGCGGTGGGCGATCGCAGCGCGTCACCATCGGAGTCGACGTTCAAGGTGCCGCGCACGCAGTCGCAGATGAAGCACGTCGACGGCACGCCCTGGGGCACGCGCGGCGGCCTGGCGCTCACCTATACGTTCCCGGCCGACGGCGACTACACGTTCCGCGTCATGCTGCACGGCACGCCGACCGGCCAGTTGTTCGGGAGCGTCGCGAGCCGCAGCGAGCAACTCGAGATCTCGATCAACGGCGAGCGGGTGGCGCTGCTCGACATCGACTACAAGATCAGCGAGACCGACAAGAACGGCCTCAATCTCACGACGCCGCGCATTCATATCAAGGCGGGCCCGCAGCACATCGCCGCCGCATTCATCCAGAAGTTCGACGGCGTGGTGGACGATCTGATCGCGCCAATCGACTACACGCTGGCCGACACCGAGTACGGCGACAACGCCGGCATCTATATCCTGCCCCACGTGCGGGACTTCAGCATCACCGGACCGTTCAGGGTCACCGGCGTCTCCGATACGCCGAGCCGCCGGAAGATTTTCATCTGCCGGCCGACGGCGCCGTCCGACGAGATTCCGTGCGCGCGCAAGATCCTCGCGAACCTGGCGACCGAAGCGTACCGGCGGCCGGCGGGGAGCGAAGATGTCGAGTCGCTGATGGAGTTCTACGGCGAGGCGCGCAAGGGGCACGACTTCGAGGCCGGCATCAAGGCGGCGATCCAGGCGCTGCTCGCGAGCCCGAAGTTCGTGTTCCGGATCGAGGGGACCCCGGCGGCGGCGCGTCCGGGCCAGCCGTACCGGATCAGCGACAACGACCTGGCATCGCGGCTGTCGTTCTTCTTGTGGAACACCCTGCCGGATGCCGAGCTGATCAAAGTCGCGAACGCCAACACGCTGCACACGCCGGCGGTGCTCGCTGGTCAGGTGCGGCGGATGCTCGCCGATCCGCGCGCCGAATCGCTGTCGACGCGCTTCGCGTCGCAGTGGCTGCGGCTCCAGGACGTCGAGAAGATCCATCCGGACGCGCTGCTGTTCCCCTCCTTCGACAACGATCTCGCGCAGTCGTACATCCGCGAGACGCAACTGTTCTTCGACAGCATCGTCCGGGAGGATCGCGACATCCTGGATCTGATCACCGCCGACTACAGCTTCGTCAACGAGCGGATCGCGAAGGTCTACCGCGTTCCGAACATCGTCGGCGAGAAGTTCCAGCGCGTGCAGATGCCGGACGAGCGCCGCGGCGTGCTCGGGCAGGGCAGCATCCTGATGCAGACGGCGGTCGCGGATCGCACCTCGCCGGTGCAGCGCGGCAAGTGGATCATGGAAGTGTTGTTCGGCTCGCCGCCGCCGCCGCCGCCGCCCGACGTGCCGCCGTTCGACGACACCAAGAATGCGACCGCTGACGGCAAGACGTTGTCGACGCGCGAGCGCATGGAAGCGCATCGCAAGAACCCGATGTGCAACTCGTGCCATCGGGTCATCGATCCGCTTGGCCTGGCGCTCGAGAACTTCGACACCGTCGCCGCCTGGCGGATCAAGGACAATGGCGTCGACGTCGACTCGAACGGCGTGCTCTACGACGGCACGAAGATCGGGGGACCGGCGGACCTGCGCGCGGCTCTGCTCGGCAAGTCGGACGTGATCCTCCGCAACTTCACCGACAACCTGCTGTCCTACGCCATCGGCCGGCGCATCGAGTACTTCGATCAGCCGACCGTGCGATCGATCGTGCGCAAGGCCGGCCAGAACGGCAATCATTTCTCGTCATTCGTGCTGGGCATCGTCAATAGCGCGGCGTTTCAGATGTCCACGGCAGAGGCCGTGACGACCACCGCTCAATAGGAGCCGACATGTACATCTCGAAGAGACACATTTCCCGCCGCACGCTCCTGCGTGGCATGGGGGTGACCGTTGCGCTCCCGTTCCTGGACGCGATGGTGCCGGCGGTGAGCGCATACTCGAAGACCGAGGCGGGGCAATCGGCGGCGAAGCTGCGATTCGTGGCGATGGAAATGGTCCACGGCAACGCCGGCAGCACGGCCATCGGCGTCAAGAAGAACCTGTTTGCGCCGGCCAAGGTCGGCCGCGACTTCGAGTTCAGCCCGACGCTGGAGCCGCTGGCCCCGTACCGCGAGCACGTGACGATCATCAGCAACACCGACGTCCACAACGCCGAAGCGTTCACGCTGCCCGAGATCGGCGGCGATCACTTCCGCTCGAGCGCCGTCTTCCTGACCCAGTCGCATCCGAAACAGACCGAGGGGAACGACGTCTTCGCCGGCACCTCGCTCGATCAGCTCTATGCGCAGCAGTTCGGCCAGGACACGCCGATCCCGTCGATGCAGCTGTCGATCGAGAACGTCGACCAGGCGGGCGGCTGCACCTACGGCTACTCGTGCATCTACACCGACACGATCAGCTGGGCGTCTCCGAAGGAGCCGCTGCCGATGGTCCGCGACCCGCGCGTCGTGTTCGATCAGCTGTTCGGCGTCGGCGCGACGCCGGAAGAGCGGCTGAACAACCTGAAGACCGATCGCAGCATCCTCGACTGGATCAGCAACCAGGTCGGCCAGCTGCGTCGCGACCTCGGCGCGACCGATCGCGCGCGGCTCAGCGACTACCTCGAGAACGTCCGCGAGATCGAGCGCCGCATCCAGCGCGTCGAAGCCCGCAACGCCAGCGGCGAGAAGCGCGACATGCCGGAAGCGCCGATCGGCGTGCCCGATTCGTTCGAAGAGCACGTCCACATCATGATGGACCTGATCGCGCTGGCCTTCGCCGCCGACACGACTCGCGCCTTCTCGTTCAAGCTCGGACGTGACGCCTCGGGCCGTTCGTATCCGGAAAGCGGCATCACCACCGGGTTCCACAACGCGTCGCATCACGGCGAGCGCGAAGACCGAATCATGGACTTCGCGAAGATCAACCGCTATCACGTCAGCATAATTCCGTATCTGCTCGACAAGCTGAAGGACACGAAGGACGGCGATGCGACGCTGCTCGACAACAGCTTGATCGTCTACGGGTCGCCGATGGGCGACTCGAACATCCACAACCACAAGCGCGTGCCGCTGCTCGCCGCGGGGCACGCCGGCGGGAAGCTGCAGGGCGGCCTCCACATCAAGGCGCCGGACGGGACGCCGATGGCCAACCCGATGCTGTCGATGCTGCACATGCTTGGCCGCACGGATCTCGAGAGCTTCGGCGACAGCAGCGGCGAGCTGGATCTGAACAACGCGCAGGTAGTGCTCACGGACGCGAAGGGCTAACTGAGGCGAAATACGATGCGTAGAACGCTGATCAACGTCTGCATGCTGGGCGCGCTGGCGGCGCTGCCGCTGGCCGGGATGATCTCGGCCGCCGCTCCCGCGGGCGGCGACGCCGTCGTCGAGGCGGCGATGAACGGCAACCGCGATCAGGTGCGCGCGCTCCTGAAGGACGGCGCCGACGTGAACACCGCGCAGGCCGACGGCATGACCGCGCTGCACTGGGCGTCGCAGAAGGGCGACGTCGAGCTCGCCAAGGTCCTGCTCTACGCGAGCGCGAACGTGCGCGCGACCACCCGCATCGGCGGCTACACGCCGCTGCTGATCGCGAGCCGCAACGGCGACGCCGGGATGATCGAGGCGCTGCTCGCCGCCGGCGCCGACCCGAACAACGCCACGACCAACGGCACGACCGCGCTGATGCTCGCCGCGGCGGCCGGCAAGGTGGACGCCGTCAAGGCGCTCCTCGCGAAAGACGCCGACGTCAACGCGAAGGAGAACGTGAAAGGCGAGACCGCGCTCACCTTTGCGGCGGCGTATGGCCGCGCCGACGTCGTCCGGGAGTTGACCGCGCACCGCGCCGACGTGTCGGTGACGACGAAAGTGCAGGACCTCGCGACGTTCGCCAAGGAAGAGCAGGAGCGCCTCATCGCCGAGCGCGGCGCCCAGCGCGGCCGCGGCAACGGCGAGCCGGGAGCGAACGGACGCGGGCCGCAGGGACCGCAGATTGCCGGCGTCACCCGTCAGTACAACTACACCGAGCTGGTCGCCTACTGGGGCGGGCTGTCGCCGCTGCACCTGGCCGCGCGCCAGGGCTACAGCGAGGTTGCGAGCGCGCTGCTCGAGGCGGGCGCCGACGTCAACCAGCGGACCACGGGCGATCAGTCGACGGCGCTGCTGATTGCCGCCATCAACGGCAACTTCGATCTCGCGAAGCAACTGCTCGAGAAGGGCGCGAACCCGAATCTCGCGCAGAGCACCAACGGCGTGACGCCGCTCTACGCGGCGCTCAACTGCCAATGGTCGGACAAGGCGCTCTACCCGCAGCCGCGCGCCTTCGAGCAGCAGAAGACCACCTACCTGGACCTGATGCAGGCGCTGCTCGAGAAGGGCGCCAACCCGAACACGCGGCTCACGCGAAAGGTCTGGTTCTCGCAGTACGACTTCGATCAGTCGGGCGTGGACGAGAGCGGCGCGACACCGTTCTTCCGCGCCGCGTACGCGGCCGACGTCGACGGGATGAAGCTGCTGATCAAGTACGGTGCGGATCCCTACATCACCACGATGCGGACGCCGGGCCGCGTGCGCACCGGTGACGTCACACGCGAGGTGACCGACGTGTCGCCACTGCCGCCGGTGCCTCCGGGCGGCCCCGCGATCTCGCCGCTGCTCGCGGCGTCGGGCGAGGGCTACGGCGAAGGCTTTGCCGCGAACCACCATCACCACGCGCCCGCCGGGATGCTGCCCGCGGTCAAGTTCCTCGTCGAAGAGGTCGGCCTCGACGTGAACGCGAAGGACCACGACGGCAACACGGCGGTCCACAACGCCGCCGCGCGCGGCGACAACGAGATGATTCTCTATCTCGTGTCGAAGGGCGCCGACGTGATGCAGGTCAACCGCGAGGGGAAGACCACAGTCGACATGGCCAACGGGCCGGTGCAGCGGATCAGCCCCTTCCCGGACACGATCAAGCTCCTCGAGGGCATGGGCGCCAAGAACAACCACAAATGCGTGTCGTGTTAATCGTTCGCGGCAGCGGCAATTAAGAATTTGGAATTAAGAATTGAGAATGCGTGAACATCATCCGAACGCAGTCACTCACGCGTTCGTGATTCTTGATTCGGAGATTGTCGCCGCATCGATCACGAATGCTTAGAGCAGGTTGCAAAATTAGCTCGCTCGCGGGTGGCCGCGAACGGGGCCGCCCCGCCGGGCGCGGAGCCGTGGGCCGTGACCAGTGCTTTTCTGGCGAGCACCCGGTGGGGCTGTTCGCGGACAGGACCCGCCTTGAG
>DATFWL010000436.1:0-6129 GCA_035259385.1 Vicinamibacterales bacterium
CCCCCCAGGAGCTGATGCCACAGCTCGAATTGCCAGAGCGGATGCGAGAGGTGTTTGCCGAGGTAGTCGAGGAAGTCAAGGACGTCGACCTTGCCATCCGACTGCTGGCAAATGGTCGGGTCGCCAAAAAAGATGTTGAACGATGGCGTGCAGGAATCACGAACCTTGACGACTTTCGAATCGTCAATCGCCGATGTCGCCGGAACGGTGCTCACCTGTGCGACGCCGCCGCCAGCGATGATCCAGGCTGCGATCACGCCGGCGGACAGCAACGGCATTCCTCGTCGAGATAGCATGGCGCCTCCTCTGTGCGGGAAAACGGGCTCGAAAGATACACCTTTCCCAAGCCTGACGAAAGACAATTGATCGGCGGGTCACTCGTGGCGAGATCGCGACGCCCCGCGCGGCGTCAGCGTGAACTGATGATTGTCTGACCAGCAAATGGCCTTCGTGATCGGCAGGCCGTCGGGCGCGGGTGTGAAGAGCAACGCCTGGGCGTCGAGCGGACCGCTGATCCCCGCAGGCGTAGCCGTCGTCAAAGCCGTGCCGATGTAGGTGAAGTAGTCGTGCGTCGAGAGCAGCTCGGCCAGGTTGGGAATCCCGATGTGATAGTCGTAGTAAGAAAGCCAGACGCCTCCGAGACTTCCGAGCTTGAACGTGAGCCCGCGCGGCTCCACGCGTCCTTCGAAGACGTTTCCCTGGCCGCTGATCTGGTTGAACGTCCCGCCACTGAGTGACACGATGAGCCTCGGGCCTTCCTGCACACCTGCTACACCATCACGCCGGCGATGTGGACCGTGTTGCCGGTCAGCGTGATCGAGGCGCCTTGCCCGTTGTCGATCACAATCTGCGTGTCGTTGACGGTGATGCGTGCTCCGGAGGACGTGCGCAACGTGACCCCGCCAGCCGGACCTGGGACGTCCGAGATGGTGACCGCGTGCCTTCCTGGAGTGACGAGCAAGATTTGATTCACGCCCGGCTGCGGCGCAGGAACGGGCAATTCGGCAGCCGAGCCCCACCAGCACCCGCTCCAGATTGGGAAGTCCGGATCGCCCTGTTCGAACTCGATCCACACGCCGGCGCCGGCAGGCGGAAGCGCGACGAATCCGGCACCGGGGCCAGCATAGGGCGCTGCAGGCATGGCCCACGTCGTCGGCTGCGTCCCGAGGACGTCCGGCACGATCACCTGCAACCGTGCCCGGAGTTCAGGATCGGCGTTGCTGGCGACCGTGCCACGGTACTTCCCGAAATAGCGAGTCCTCGGATTGCTCATAGCCGTCCCCCGGGAGCGGGTGCGTCGATCCCGATTCGCGCTAGCTCGAATGCCTGACTGTGGCTGCCCGGCGTGACGGTGTCACGCACGCGGCTGACTTCGAAGAGCCCGTTGAAAGGCTTCGCCGCGCCGTGAACTTCGACGATCGCTCCTGCGCGGAGTCGCACGCGCGAGCGTCCGACGTTCAGCGTTCCATGACCCGTCATCGCCTCCGCCGAGCGAGCGTCTTTGGCCAGCAACGCGGCCGCAGCTTCCGCGGCGGTGAGCTTGGCAGTATCTCGCAGGCGCCGGTGCCGATGCGCAGGCGGGACGACTGCGCCAAGCGGCGGTGCAATCGCCGCGATGTCGGGGACCGGGACCGGAATCACCGTCTTCGATTCGGGCTGCAGCACGAATGCCTCGGGCAGGACGCGCTGGTTCGCATCGAAGCTCAACTGCAAGGTCTCGATATTGGCGGATCTGCCGAAGTCGATCGAGAGCGCCGGGCGCGAGCGATCGGCGCGAGGCTCGGGTCCCCAGTACGCGAGCGACGACGCTGGAGCGGGGCCCGGGTCCAGCGTGAAGCGAAATCCGACAGCATCCGCAAGCGCGCGGATGTAGCCGTAGTCCGTCCCTTGCTGGTGCGGGATTCGTTCTGTGGGGATCGGGATCGATGGGAATGGCGGCGGCACGACAAGAGGGACGATGCCGAACGCGGCGTAGGCTGCGAGCAGCACCTGCACGCGCGTGTCGACCGGCAGGGCAGGACACGGTCGCTCGACCTCGATGAGATCCATCAACAGCGTCAGATCCTCACCGCTGACGACCAGCACCGGATTTCCGTCGACGCTGGTGGAGAGCGTGTGGACAGCCATGACGCCGTCGAAGACCACGGATGCGCCCCGGCCCTCATCGAGGACGAGGACGAGGCGAAGCAGGTCGCCGGAATCGAGCAGGAACCGCTCCGGCAGGGTCGGGTCATCAACGCGGAACGTGAGACGAAACGTCGCACGCTCGCCGATCGGCGAGTCGAGATCGACTCGCTCGAGCGCGTCCGAGACAACGCGCGGCACCGGCACCGGACTGTGAGCGCCGACGAGAAGCGAGAGTGTGCGGATGCTCACGGCGTGCCTCAGATCAGTTCGGCAATCCACGCCGACGAGTTCCAGGTACCGGCATATGCGAAGCGCCCCGACGGGTACTTCATCGTGCTCAAATGTCGGACATCCGGCATCCGCGGCAAGCCTCCGCACCGCTCCCATTTCGCTCCAAGATTGCGAGAGAGCCAGGCGCCATTCTGCGTGCCGACGTAGATGTGCGCGGGATCCGGATCTCGATCGACCATCAGGGTCAGCGGCATCACGCCGGGATCGGGGAAGTTCTGCATCATCTGCCAGAGCCGAAGGTCGGGTGAGTAGAGAATTCCCGTGTCGCAGACGGCGACCGCCGCAGACTCGTCGAGACAGTCGATGAATCGAATGATGCCCTTCGCTGCGGCGGGCAGGTTGCGCACGATCGGGACATTCGCGGCGTTGAGCAGATACAGCTGATTGACGTTCGCGCCTATCCAGTCATTTCCCGAGACAAGAATCTGACGCCCGCTGAACGATGCGATCCCTCGACCCTGGTCGAGAAACGCGGTGACGCGCACCCACTTGAATCGATCTCCGGCGTCACTCGTGGTGCCCGGCGCGGTGTCGATCAAGCCGAAGATGCCGTTAGCCGAGCGATCGTCGGCGGCAAGCGCGACGAGCAGCCCGCCGTCACGCGACACCAGCGGACTCGGAATGACTTCGAGCAGCGGAATGAAGTTGAGCGTTGGCGTGTAGTCCGCGGCCGCGGGTCGAGTGAAGTGCTCGCCGCCAAATCCGCCGCCGGTCCAGATGCGCCAGCGCAGGCCCCGCGTGCCCGGATCGCCCTTCTCGTCGTCATTGACCGAGACAAAGAGGACATCGGGTTCAACCCAGACGGCGCGCTGGCCGTCGCCACCGTACAACTGGCCCCATTTGACGCCGAGCCCGTTCGCGAACGCGACGCCATTGTCCTGCAGCGCGCCGACCATCACGTGCGGGTGTGCCGTGCTTGGATTGACGCCAAGCGACTCGGTGCCCGGCGTCCCGTCGGGGCCGAACATCAAGGTTGGAAACCGGCTGTTGCGCGACGAGTCCCAGCTCACGCCTTGATCGCTGCTGACGAACAAGCCGCCGTCGCTGCCCGACCACACGCGGTTGCCCGCGGGATCCGTGGGGTCGAACACGACGCACAACACGTCGCCGTGATAATCGCCAAACCGCTCGTTCCAGTGGCCGTAGTCCCAATCGTGGCCCCCGTTCGTCGATCCCACAAGGCCGCACCGTCTCGCCCCGAGGAGCACGATGTCCGGCGTGGTGGGATGTACGGCGACCGCCAGATTGCGCTCGGCTTGCAGACCGAGCGGCGCGAAGAAGGTCAGGTCGTCCTGATCGTATGGCTTCATCCAATCGACGCCGCCGTTGTCTGAGCGCAGCACCGCGAGCCACGCGGTGCCGTTATCGCCGGCCTGATCAGCGAGCGCCAGATAGACTCGGCCCGGACTTCCTGCGCATGACGCCAGCGCGCCGTTCGACATGCGCGACACGATCTGTGCCATCACTGATCCCGGTGGGCCCGACGGCGTGTAATCGCGCCACACGAGATCCGATCCCGACCACGTGCCGACCATCACCGCGGCCGTCACCTTGGGATTGGCGTTCGGTGGATGGTACGCGACGGCAGACTGGTTGAGCCCGCCTGCGAGCGAAATCCACAGCTGACGATCGACGGGCGGACTCGTTTTCCAGGCGTACGCACCTCCGGGCGACGGGATCGGCGACCAGCGCACCCCGTTGTCCGTCGCGGCCACGAGGACATTGTGCCCGGGGATCAACAAGAGACTGTTCACCGAGCCTCCCGCGAGACCCGCGACCCGCACCCACGTGCGAAGCGGATCGGCAGCTGCAGTGTTGGTCTCCCAGAGTCCTCCGGTCGTGCCGACGTAGACATGCGAGGCGCCGTGAACGCCGGGGCTGACGCAGTGAACGTGTTGATCAGGCCACGACATCGACAGGGGCTCCGCCGGCACCGCGCCCACGGGCGTCGGCGGCGACACCAGCCACACGCCCGACGCCTCGGTGCCTGCGATCAAGGCGCCGCCTGAGAGCGGCAGGATCGCCTGCACACGTCCGGCAAACCACTTGCCGTCTTCTTCCTTGCCCCAATTGGACACGGGCGAGAAGGTCGGCACATGCCACGGCTTGACGTCGACGCCAGGTCCGTCCGCGCCTCGATCGCACAGCCGTGCGTGCGCGTGCAGCAGCGTGGGCTCGAGCGGCAGCGCGAGCCGCATCGTCGTCTCTCGGCGCGTCACAATCGCGCTGGCCAGCGTCCATTTGTGGTCCTTGAGATCGACCGTCGATCCTGGCGTGACGTTGGCGATGCGGACACCGGTCTCGCCTTCGACCGCGCGGGTGATAACCGGTCCGCGCAAGGAATCTTGCCGCACCGGTGCTTGAAAGGTCGCCGACGCGCAGCCGTCCACGACGCCGGTGAGCGTGTCGCCGTCGATCAGCGGCGGCGACACATAGACGATCACGCGATCGCTGGACGCCGCTGCCACGCCAACGAGTCCGTTGAGCATCGACGAGAAAATCTGGACGGTCGTTCCTGCGGCCAGGCCACCGATCTCGACAGCTCTGGCGCACGCCGCTGGCGGGAACACGAAGACGGGATCGATGTGATCCAGAGGAAGCAGGACGTCGGCCGGCACGGCCGATCGTCCGCCGAAGACGCCGCAGAGTCCCTGCGACACGGTGATCGGATCGCCGGTGACCAGGTCAACGCCTGCGAGGTCGACGGACTGGACCGGTTGCGCCGCGACGAACGCGAGTAGCGGATCGTCCCCAAACACGCGCGTGATGTGCACTTCGGCCGACGGCACCAGGCCGCTGAGGACGATGCGCTTGGTGCCGCGGCACAAGTCCGTTCCGATCGAAGGCGGACCTGGCGTGGCCGACGATACGACGTACGTCACGTGGCTGGTCTCCTGGACGTAGCAGGGCGCGTTCGCGCGCGCCCACAGAAGAATGCCCTCGCCGGCGACGAGCGGCGGCTCAACACGCGCCCAGATTTCGCCGGTGAATGATCGCCACGACGTGTCGATGTTGTGACGTCGCATCATGAGCCATCCGCCAATCGGGAGCCCGCGCGCGACGATGATGCGCTGGCATGCGTAGAGCGGATCGACGTCGGGTGGTTTCAACGTTTGAGCGATCGCTTTGGGAAATGGTTCGGCCGGCGGCGACATCACCGACGCTCCGTGGCCGCAGGCGTCCACGCCGACGCGGACGACCTCGTCGATCGCGAGCGCGCGGGCGAGCTCGAGATCGACCCGTCCGCCGGCACCGCCGCCCTTGCCGACGACGGCCCCCGCGCTGTCTGTGACCGTCACGTTCGCGCCGTCGATAAGGCCTTCGACAACAATCACGGCGCCGCAGCCGACGAACGGCGTGGCGACGATCGGCGGCGGCTGGGTAACCACGGCTTGGACTTTGACCGCGTTCGGATCGGAGGACCACAAACTCGAGTCCGCGCCGTGCACCTGACTTGCGCGCACCGTTGTCCCGGCCGCAAGCGACGCGCCGGCCGGCAGGGCGAAGGTCTCGTCCGGCCACGATGCGACCCCGAGCGCGATCGCCGCGCCGCCGTCAGGTTTGATGGACACCGTTGCGCCGGTGAACTGACCTTGCAGCCTGACGAACCGGCTGCACGATGACAGTGTGCCGACGAATGTCGGAGGCGCCAGCTGCATGGAGAGCATAGTCAACTCTAGGCCCTTGCTGCGGCGGTGGCCCCGCGCGGGG